>CAYUYC010000376.1:0-2525 GCA_964448945.1 uncultured Burkholderiaceae bacterium | reverse complement strand
CGGCGAGAACATGCTGCGCGCCGACGTGTGCAACGCGGTCGAGGAACTCGGCCAGTTGCTCGACCATTCGGGGCCGGTCGCGGCATCGGAGCGCAACGCCGCGCGCATCTTCGGCTGCGACCATCTGTACTTCGTGACCAACGGCACCAGCACCTCGAACAAGATGGTCTGGCACAGCACGGTGGCGCCCGACGACATCGTGGTGGTCGACCGCAACTGCCACAAGAGCGTGCTGCATTCGATCATCATGACCGGCGCGATTCCGGTGTTCCTCACGCCCACGCGCAATCATTACGGCATCATCGGCCCGATTCCGCTGCACGAGTTTTCGATGGAATCGATCGAGCGCAAGATCCAGGCGAATCCGCTGGCCAAGGCAGCGCTCGACAAGAAGGGGACGCACAAGGCCAAGCCGCGCATCCTCACCATCACGCAAAGCACTTACGACGGTGTGATCTACAACGTCGATCAGATCAAGTCCACGCTCGACGGCAAGGTCGACACCCTGTTGTTCGACGAAGCCTGGCTGCCGCACGCGGTCTTCCATGATTTCTATCGCGGCATGCATGCGATCGGGCGCGACCGTCCGCGCTGCCAGGAATCGATGGTGTTCGCGACGCAATCGACGCACAAATTGCTGGCGGGGCTGTCGCAGGCTTCGCAGATCCTGGTACAGGAGTCCGAGACCCGCAAGCTCGACCGGCATTTGTTCAACGAGAGCTATCTGATGCACACCAGCACCTCGCCGCAATACTCGATCATCGCCTCGTGCGATATCGCGGCGGCGATGATGGAGCCGCCCGGCGGCACCGCGCTGGTCGAGGAATCGATCAACGAAGCGCTCGACTTCCGCCGCGCGATGCGCAAGGTCGATGCCGAGTTCGGCGATTCGTGGTGGTTCAAGGTCTGGGGCCCCGACGAGATCAACGACGAAGGCATGGCCGAGCGCGCGCAATGGACGCTGCGCGCAGGCGACCGCTGGCACGGCTTCGGCGATCTGGCGCCCGACTTCAACATGCTCGATCCGATCAAGGCGACCGTCATCACCCCGGGCCTCGATGTGGACGGCAGCTTTGCCGAGCAAGGCATTCCGGCGGCCATCGTCAACAAGTATCTGGCCGAGCACGGCGTCATCGTCGAAAAGACCGGGCTGTACTCGTTCTTCATCATGTTCACCATCGGCATCACCAAGGGCCGCTGGAACACCCTGGTGACGGCCTTGCAGCAGTTCAAGGACGATTACGACCGCAACCAGCCCTTGTGGCGCATCCTGCCCGAGTTCATCGCGGCCGACGGCGGCAAGCACGCGCGCTACGAGCGCCTGGGCCTGCGCGATCTGTGCGACATGATCCACGCGATGTACAAGAAGCACGACATCGCGCGCCTGACGACCGAGATGTATCTGTCGGCCATGGAGCCGGCGATGAAGCCGGCCGACGCCTTCGCCTGCATCGCGCATCGCGATATCGATCGCGTGCCCATCGACCAGCTCGAAGGCCGCATCACCAGCGCCTTGGTCACGCCTTATCCGCCGGGCATTCCGCTCTTGATTCCGGGCGAGCGCTTCAATCGGCGCATCATCGATTACCTGCGTTTCACGCGCGAGTTCAACGAACACTTCCCGGGCTTCGATGCCGATGTCCACGGGCTGGTGGAAGAAGAAATCGACGGCCGCGTGGAATACTTCGTGGATTGCGTGCGCGCCTGACCCGACGACGATGACTTCCATCCTGTTCGAGAGCCTCGCCGCCGGCCGAGATCTCGGCCGGTTGCATGACATCGCAGCGGTCCTGATCCGCTACGGCTTCGGCGACATGGTGCGCCGCATGGGCCTGGGGGCCGCACTCGAACGTGCGGGCAAGGTCCTGCACTGGAAAGAGCCCGAAGCGCTCGCCCATCTCGAACCGCCGGCGCGGGTGCGCCGCGCGCTCGAGGACATGGGGCCGACCTTCATCAAGCTCGGCCAGATTCTCAGCACCCGCGTCGATCTCTTCCCGCCCGATTGGATCGCCGAATTCCAGCAATTGCAGGACCACGCCGCGCCCGTGCCCTGGGCCGCGCTCGAAGCGCAGGTGCGCGAAGACCTCGGCGAGGATCCGCTGACGATCTTCAAGGAATTCGACACCGCGCCGCTGGCGGTCGGCTCGATCGCGCAGGTGCATGGCGCGCGGCTCCAGGACGGCGCGCCGGTCATCGTCAAGATCCGCCGGCCCGACATCCGCCGTGTGGTCGAGGCCGACCTGCGCATGCTGGCGCGTCTGGCCGAGATCGCAGAATCCGAGGCGCCGGAACTGGCGCGCTATCGCCCGCGCGAAGTGGTGCGGCAATTCACCTTGTCGCTGCGGCGCGAGCTCGACCTGGCGGCCGAATGCCGCAATGCCGAGCGCATCGCGAACAACTTCGAAGCGCATCCCGAGATCGTCGTGCCGCGCGTGCATTGGGAATGGACCAGCGAGCGGCTGAACGTGCAGGCGCGCATCGAAGGCATCGCCGGCGTCAATCTGCCGATGCTGCTGCGCGCCATC
>CAYUYC010000375.1:0-2525 GCA_964448945.1 uncultured Burkholderiaceae bacterium | reverse complement strand
GGCGTCGATAGCCTCTTCGGCCAGCGACCTGGCGGCAGCCGCATCGATGCCGGCATCGACTGGTTCAGCCCCAAGCGCAGCGCGCAACGCACCGGCAGCATCGGCGGCGCGCTCGATTTCTCGGCCGACAGCGACAGCACGAATTTCTTCATCCCCGAGTTCGGCTACAACCGCATGCTCAATCCCGACATGGCGGTCGGGCTCACGGTCTACGGCAACGGCGGCATGAACACCGACTATCCGGGCGCCAACACCAGTTGCGGCCAGCCGGGCACGTCGTTCAACGGTCTGTGCGGCAACGGACGTCTGGGCGTGAACCTCGAGCAACTCATCATCGCGCCGACCTTCTCGTGGAAGTTCCATCCCGCGCATTCGATCGGCGTCGCGCCCTTGTTCGGTTATCAGCGCTTCAAGGCCGAAGGCTTGCAGGCCTTCGACAATGCGCCCGGCTTTCCGCCCTTCACCGGCGCGCCTGGCTATGTGACCAACAACGGCACCGATTCCTCAACCGGCTGGGGCATCCGCGTGGGCTATCTGGGCCAGATCCAGCCCGGCTTCAATGTGGGCGCGCAATACACGTCGAAGATGTCGATGAGCAAGTTCGACAAGTACAAGGGCTTGTTTGCCGAACAAGGCGACTTCGACATTCCGTCGCACTTCGCGGTCGGCGCATCGTTCATGGTCGCGCCCGCATGGCAGATCGCGCTCGATTACGAACGCATCAATTACACCGATGTCGCATCGGTCAGCAATTCGAGCAGCAATCAGGCGCCCATGGGCGCGAGCAATGGGCCGGGCTTCGGTTGGCAGGACGTCAATGTCTACAAGCTCGGCGTGCAATGGAAGTACACCCCGCAACTCACGCTGCGCGCGGGCTACAACCATGGCGACAACCCGATCCGCGCCCAGGACGTCACCTTCAACATCCTGGCGCCGGGCGTGGTCCGCGACCATTACACGCTGGGCATGACCTACGACATCGGCAACAACTCGACGATCACCCTGGCCTACATGCACGCAGCCAAAGAGTCGGTCACTGGCCCGTCGATGTTCAACAGCCCGGCCTTGTTCGGTGCCGGCAACGGCGGGACCGAGAAGATCCAGATGTACGAGAACTCGCTGGGCATCGCCTGGGGCATGCGCTTCTGATGCACGTAGGCGCTGCGCAAAGCGCGCAGCGCCTACTTGACCACCAGCACCGGCCCCAAGGCCAGACCGATCACCTTGTGCACCGTGCCGCCCAGCGCTGCGGTATGCAGCGCAGTTTCGCCATGGCGGCCGATCACGATCAAGCCTTGCGGATCGGCTGCGCCCAGCACGCCTTCATGGGCGGCCCCCACCAGCAGACGGCTGTCCATTGGCACGCCGGTGATCTGCGCGGCGGCATCCAGCGCCTGATCGATCGTCGTTTGCGCACGGACGCGCGCATCGCCGCCTTCGTCGCGCGCGACGCAGACGATGGTGAGCTTCACGCCGCATTGCGCGGCGACCATCGCCCCGATCTGCGCCACGCGCGCCGAAATCGGCGAACCGTCGACCGCGGCGACCACACCGCCGGTCCACATCGATGCCGCGCGCGGCACCATCAACACCGGGCATGGCGCGTGGCCCGCCACCTTGGCGACCATCTCGCCGACCAGCAGGCGCGCAAACCAGCTGCGCTTGCCGCGCCGGCGCGTCACCAGCAGATCGGCCTGGCATTGCTCGGCCTCGTCGACGATTTCGCGCCATGGCTCTTCGCCCGAGCGCACGCGCACCGTGGCATCGACGCCCTGGCCTTGCGCTTGGGCGCGCAAGGCGTCCATGCCCTTGGCCGCTTCGCGTGCCGCCTTGTCGGCGATCGCAGGCGCCAGCGCTTCGTATTCGGGGTTGCTCACCAGCGGGCGCACCACGCGCAAGGGCAGATGGCAGCGCGCCGCCAGCGCCAGTGCGACGCGCTCGGCGCCGGTGTCGAATTCGGTGTGCTCGGTGGCGAGCAGGATGCGTTGGAATTTGTCTTGCACGATGACCTCCGACTCTCAATGCCCGAGCCACGACGACGCGGCCACGACGAGCACTACGCCGCCCGCGCCGGCGATCCCCAGGTAGATCCAGTCGCGCCGCGCCGCATACAAGGGGATCAGGACCAGCACGCCGACCAATGAAACGCCCGCGAGCACCGCGATGCCGATCAAGGTCGCGACATCGCCGTGTGCGACGAAACGCAGCCAGCCCCAGCCGGTCGGCAGACCGGCGCGCTGCAGGTAATCGGCGACCGGGTGCTGCCACAGATCGGGCATGGCCTCGAGCGGCACCATGGGCCGCGCCCACCCGAACACATAGGCCACGAAGGCCAGCGCCACCAGCGCAATGCCCAGATGGGTGCCGATCTCGATCACGCGCGCATAGCGGGCGCGCGCCGCCTGCGCGGCCTGGCCTTCGTCCGCGACGTTCGATTTCATGGCCACACCCCGAGCCCTTTGAGCAAGGCACGCACGCCCGCAAACAGCAGCAGGCCGATCACCATCTTGCGGATCACCGAAGCC
>CAYUYC010000374.1:0-2537 GCA_964448945.1 uncultured Burkholderiaceae bacterium | reverse complement strand
GCGCGCCGCCCAGGAAGCCGCGCGCGACGGGGCTGAACGCGACGAAGGCCACACCGAGTTCGCGGCAGGCATCGAGCACCGCGATTTCAGGATTGCGCGTCCACAACGAATACTCGGTCTGCAGCGCAGCGATCGGATGTTCGGCATGCGCCCGCCGCAGCGTGGCGGCCGACACTTCCGACAGACCGATGGTGCGCACCTTGCCCGCGCGGACCAGATCGCCCAGGGCGCCGACGCTTTCCTCGATCGGTACTTGCTTGTCCCAGCGGTGCAGGTAGTACAGATCGATGACTTCGGTCTGCAGCCGTTGCAGGCTTTCATCGCAGGTGCGCTTGAGCGTCGCCGGGCGGCCGTCGATCACGCGTTTGCCGTCCACGCCCGTCATGCCGCATTTGCTGGCGAGCATGAAGCGTTTGCGATGCCGGCCGAGCACGCGGCCCACGAGTTCCTCGTTGGCACCGAAGCCGTACAGTGCCGCGGTGTCGAACAGCGTCACTCCCAGATCGAGCGCGCGCAACAACAGCCGCTCGGCCGCCTCGGGCGCGGGCGGCACGCCATAGGCATGGCTCAGGTTCATGCATCCCAGCCCGATGGCCGAGACGCCAAACGGTCCGATCCTGCGTTGCTGCATCACGCGCTCCTGCTGTGGCTCAGCGGCTTTCGGCCAGGGTCTTTTCCAGCCGGTCGAGATTGCGGTACGCGCCCAAGACCTGGGCCACGCTCGAATTGGGCTCGCGCCCGTCGCGGATCGCGGCGAAGAATTCGCGATCCTGCAATTCGATCCCGTTCATCGACACATCGACCTGGCTCACATCGATCTGATTGTTCTTGCCGTCGAACAGATCGTCGTATCGGCAAATGTAGGTGCCGTTGTCGCAGATGTAGCGAAAGAAAGTGCCGAGCGGCCCTTCGTTGTTGAACGAAAGCGAGAGCGTGCACAACGCGCCCGAGGGCGTCTTCATCTGGATCGACATGTCCATCGCGATCTTGAGTTCCGGATGCATCGGTCCTTGCATCGCATGCACATACCGCGCTTCCTCGCCGGTCTGATACTGGAACAGATCGACGGTGTGCGCCGCGTGATGCCAGAGCAGATGGTCGGTCCAGCTGCGCGGCTGCCCGAGCGCATTCATGTTCGTGCGCCGGAAGAAATAGGTCTGCACGTCCATTTGCTGGACCTTGAGTTCGCCGGCCGCGATCTTGCGATGGATCCATTGATGACTCGGGTTGAAGCGCCGGGTATGCCCGGCCATCGCGACCAGCCCGGTCTGCCGTTGTACGCGCACCAGTGCTTCGGCATCGGCGAGGTTGTCGGCCATGGGGATCTCGACCTCGACATGCTTGCCGGCCTTGAGGCAGGCGATCGCTTGCGCCGCATGCATTTGCGTGGGCGTGCACAGGATCACCGCATCGACTTCCTTCTGCGCAAGCGCATCGTCGAGTTCGGTCGTGCAATGCCCGATGCCGAATTTCTCGGCGACCTCGCGGGTCTTGTCCAACTCGCGGCTGACGAGCGAAATCACCTCGACGCCGTCGATCTTCTGGATCGCTTCGAGGTGCTTGATGCCGAACGCGCCGGCACCGGCCAAGGCGACCTTGATGGTCTTGCTCATGCGTGGTTCTCCAAGATCAGATGGCCCACCGCCGTATTGCTGGCGGGCACATGGTAGAAGCGGTGCGCGACGCGCGGCGCCGGGCCGCCCGTCACGTCGGCCATCGCGCCGCGCGCGATCAGCCACATCACGAGTTCGATGCCTTCGGACCCCGCTTCGCGCACGTAATCGATGTGCGGCAATTGCGCGAGCGCTTCGGGCTCGGCGATCAAGCGATCGAGAAAGCGGTTGTCCCAGGCGCGGTTGATGAGTCCCGCACGCGGTCCTTGCAATTGATGGCTCATGCCGCCCGTGCCCCAGATCTGCACCTTCAGCGGCGCATCGTACGACGCCACCGCCCGGGCGATCGCGCGCCCGAGATTGAAGCACCTGCGTCCCGAAGGCACCGGATACTGCACCACGTTCACCGCGAACGGGATCACCGGACAAGGCCAGGCGCGCGGCTGCCCGCACATCAGCGACAAGGGCACCGTGAGGCCATGATCCACATCCATCCGGTTCGCGATGGTCAGGTCGAAATCGTCCTGGATGACCGATTGCGCGATGTGCGCGGCAAGCTCCGGGTGACCGATCACCTGGGGCACCGGACGCGGTCCCCAGCCTTCATCGGCCGGCGCGAACTCGGCCGCGGTGCCGATCGCGAAGGTGGGAATCAGATCGAGGCTGAAGGCCGTCGCATGATCGTTGTAGACGAGGAAGATCACGTCGGGCGTGTGGTCCTTCATCCATTGCTTGCTGAACTCGTAGCCCTTGAACACCGGCTGCCAATACGGCTCCTCGGTCTTGCCGAGGTCGATCGCGGCGCCGATGGCGGGGACGTGCGAGGTGTAGACGGAAGCGGTGATCTTCGCCATGTCAGTTGCTCCGCTGGTTTTCGATCATCGGCTTTGCCGCCAGCACCGGGCTTGGCGACGCTCCCAAGAC
>CAYUYC010000373.1:0-2539 GCA_964448945.1 uncultured Burkholderiaceae bacterium | reverse complement strand
CAAACGATTCTGGTTGGCGGCGGCCGCCGCCAACCAGAATCGTTTGCGGATCATCGGTGCTCCTCTCCAAAAGGAAAGCGCCGATTCTGGGCGCGAGCACGCGCATGACTCCATCGCGATGCGACGAACTGCCCGATTCACGGGACGAATCCGCCAAAAGAAAACCCCGCACATGGGCGGGGTTCTCGGCATCCGGCGGCGGGTCGCGCCGCCGCAGGTCAGGCGCTTTACTTCTTGGCCGGGGCCTTGGCCGGGGCAGCAGCGGCCTTGGCCGGTGCAGCAGCAGCGGCGGGCGCTTCGGCGGCATCGGCGGTGGCTTCGGCGGCGCCGCGCGGAATCACCGCCGCGACGACCGACGGGTCTTCATTGCGATGCAGGACGGCTTCGACGCCGGCCGGCAGGGCGATTTGCGAGACGTGCAGGGTTTCGCCGCCCTTGATCGCCGACAGATCGACTTCGATGAACTCGGGCAGATCCTTGGGCAGGCACTTGATGTCGATTTCGGTACGGATGTGCGTGATCAGCGCGCCCGAGCCCTTGACCGCCGGCGACACTTCCTGGTTCTTGAAGTGCAGCGGCACTTTCTTGTGCAGCTTGGCGTTCGGATCGACGCGTTGGAAATCGACGTGCATCACGATCTGCTTGAACGGATGCATCTGGAAATCGCGCAACAGCACTTGGCCGGCGGACTTGCCGTCGATTTCGAGGTCAAGCAGCGACGAATGGAACACTTCCTTGCGCATCGCGTGGAAGAGATCGTTGTGATCGAGCTCGATGTTCACGGGCTTGTCGGCGCTTCCGTAGACGATACCGGGGACCTTGCCCGCGCGGCGCAGACGGCGGCTCGCACCCGTTCCCTGCAGCGCACGGCTAATGGCTTCAACTTTCATTTTTCAACTCCAAGCTTGCTGGATGCCCGCGACCAGGCCAACCAGCGTTCGAAAACCCGCCATCGGCGGGAGGTGTGATCCGTGGGCTACTCGATGAACAAGGAACTCACGGAATCGGATCTGCTGATACGGCTGATGGTCTCGGCCAACAGGCTGCCGACCGACAACTGGCGAATGCGCGGCGATTGCGCGGCGTCTTCGCGCAAGGGAATGGTGTCGGTGACGACCAGTTCGTCGAGCGCGGAATTGTTGATGCGCTCGACCGCACCGCCCGACAGCACCGGATGGGTACAGTAGGCCAGCACGCGCACCGCGCCGTGGTCCTTGAGCGCTTGCGCGGCCTTGCACAGGGTGCCGGCGGTATCGACCATGTCGTCCATGATCACGCAGGTACGGCCGCGCACATCGCCGATGATGTTCATCACTTCCGAGACATTCGCCTTCGGACGGCGCTTGTCGATGATGGCGAGGTCGGACTCGAGGCGCTTGGCCAGCGCACGCGCGCGCACCACGCCGCCGACGTCGGGCGACACCACCATCAGGTTCTCGAAATTCTTCTTCCAGATGTCGCCGAGCAGGATGGGCGCGGCGTAGATGTTGTCGACCGGGATGTTGAAAAAACCCTGGATCTGGTCGGCGTGCAAGTCCATGGTCAGCACACGGTCGACGCCCGCGGCTTCGAGCATGTTGGCCACGACCTTGGCGCTGATCGCGACGCGCGCCGAACGCGGCCGGCGGTCCTGGCGCGAATAACCGAAGTAAGGCACCGCCGCGGTGATGCGCCCTGCCGATGCGCGACGCAGCGCGTCGATCATGATCAGCAGTTCCATCAGGGTGTCGTTGGCCGGTGCGCAGGTCGATTGCAGGACGAACACATCCTTGCCGCGGACGTTCTCGAGGATCTCGACCATCACCTCGCCGTCGGAGAATCGTCCGACCGTCATCCGCCCGAGCGGAATGTTCAGATGACGAGCGACATCGGCTGCCAATTTGGGATTGGCATTGCCGGTAAAGACCATCAGGCTTTCGGCGGGGTGCGTCATGGCGCGCGATCTAAATGAAAAACCCGTCAGGCACAGCCTGACGGGATAGGTTGGCTGGGGAGGAAGGATTCGAACCCTCGTATGCCGGAATCAAAATCCGGTGCCTTAGCCAACTTGGCGACTCCCCAATTCGGTCTGTCGCGCCCGGCTCATGCCGTGCGCCACGAAACTGCTGTCCGCGCTCCCCGTCTCAATCGGGAAACAACGCGAGGAGCGGATGCTCGCTCAGCCCTTCGGTCAACCATACCGACATGCCTTGCGGCGCGGCCGGTGGCCGAAACGCTGCGTCGACGGGCAGAAAACAACAACCGCCCGATCCGCTCATGCGCGGGATCGCTCCGGCCGCTCGGCCAGAATCGCTCAACCACGCAAGTGCTTCGCGCACCTCGCGAAACCGCCGCATCGCCACGGGTTCCAGATCGTTGCGGCCAAACATCCCGGCCCCGCCGATTCCGCCCCCGTCGGCACGCGCATAGGCGGCCTCGGAAAAGCTCGCAAGTGTAACGGGCGGCGTATTCCGGGTCAAACCGGGGTCCGTGAAAATCGTCGCAGTCGGCACCATGACGCCGGGGTGCACCAGCAGGTAATGCTGGGCTGGCAATTCAA
>CAYUYC010000372.1:0-2564 GCA_964448945.1 uncultured Burkholderiaceae bacterium | reverse complement strand
AGTGCGCAGCCCACGAGGGCGACTTCCCAAGGCGTGCGCTTGCCCAGCACTTGCGCCTTGTGACGCGCGACGAAGGCATGGCGAATCAGGGCGCCGGCCACCATGACCAGCACCAGCACCAGCCAATTGTGCGCATGGCTGTACGCAAAGCCGTAATGGTTGGAGATCATCGCTACCAGCACCGGCAGCGTGAAATACGTGTTGTGCGTGCTGCGCTGCTTGCCGCGCTTGCCGTCGCGCGGATCGACCGGCTGGCCGGCACGCATCGCGGCCACCATGCGCCGCTGCCCGGGGATGATCCAGAAGAACACATTGGCGCTCATGGCCGTGGCCATCATGGCGCCGACGATCAGATAAGCCGCGCGCCCCGCAAACAACGCGCAGGCCAGCCACGCCGCGAACACCACAAAGCCGAACACCAGCACACCGACGATCAAATCGCCGTGCCGGCGCTCGCCGAACACCCGGCAGATCAGGTCGTAGACGATCCAGAATGCGGCCAGAAAGCCCAGCGCTGCGATGACGGCGCCGGCCGGCGTCCAGGCATGCACGCGCGGATCGATGAGGAACATGCTCGGGCTGAACAGGTACAGCACCGTGAACAGCGCAAAGCCGGTGAGCCAGGTCGAATAGCTTTCCCACATCGACCAATGCAGATGGTCAGGCAGATGTGCCGGGGCGACCGCGTACTTTTGCGGGTTGTAGAACCCGCCGCCGTGCACCGCCCAGAGTTCGCCCGCGACGCCCTTGTCGCGCAGCGCCGGGTCAGTGGGCGGGCGCAAGGAGTTGTCGAGGCCGACGAAATAGAACGACGAGCCGATCCAGGCGATGCCGGTGATCAGATGCGCCCAGCGCAGCAGCAGGTTGACCCAGTCGAGCAGGTAGGCGTCCATCGGAGTGTCTAAAGTGTATACACGCGCCCATGCAATCGGCGCGCCCGCGGCCGATCAACTGCCGCGGTAGGTGGAATAGGCCCAGGGGCTGGCGAGCAAAGGCACATGGTAGTGCGCGGTGGGGTCGGCGATCCCAAAATCGAGCGGGACGGCACCAAGAAAGGGCGGCTCGGGCAAGGCGACGCCGCGCGCACGAAAATACGCCGCGACCTCGAACACCAGACGGTATTGCCCGGCGGTCAGCGCCGCGCCTTCGAGCAAGGGCGCGTCGGCACGGCCGTCGGCATTGAGCGCCAATTGCTTGAGGACTTGCGGCGCGCCGTGCTCGATCCGATACAGCGCGATGCGCATGCCGGCCGCCGGGGCGCCGTGCATGGTGTCGAGCACATGAGTCGTCAGCTTGCCCATCGGATCGGACCTCGCGGTTGGCCTGCGGATTGCAGTTCGCGCAAAAGTGTATACAGTTTCATGCGCCGCGCAATATGCGCTTCGACCCATCGAGTCCGCGTCTTCATGTCTGCCGCCATGCGTTCTTCTCGTACCGTGCGCCGCCGCGCCGCCGCTCCTGTGCGTGCGGGCCAGGGCGTTGCGGCCAAACGGACCGCCGCTGCCTCCGGCACGCCCAAGCTGGCCGCGCGCAAGACCACGCCGCGCGCCGAGGCGATCGCCGCGCGCCCCGGCAGTCCGAGCACCCAGACCGCGACCGAGCGCATCGCCGAGGCGATCACTGCGGCCATCGTCGAGCGCCGGCTGATGCCGGGCACCAAGCTCGGCGAGCAGAAGATCGCCGACATCTTCCGGGTCTCGCGCACCATCGTGCGCCAGGCGCTCAACCAGCTCAGCCGGCACAAGCTGGTCACGCTCGAACCCGCGCGCGGTGCGTTCGTGGCCACGCCCAGCATCGAGGAGGCGCGCCAGGTGTTCGAGGTGCGGCGCCTGCTCGAGACCGCGATGATCCGCGAACTCGCGGCGCGCATTTCGGCGGCCCAGATCGAGGTCTTGCGCAACCACCTGCGCGAGGAGCAGGCTGCGGTCGATCGGCACGACGTGGCCGCGCGCACCCGCTTGCTCGGCGATTTCCATGTGGTGCTCGCCCGCATGCTGGGCAACGAGGCGCTGGCCGAGTACCTCCAGGATCTGCTGTCGCGCAGTTCGCTCATTTCGCTCATGTACCAATCGGCCAATTCCGCCGAGCATTCGTTCGACGAGCATGTCGCGATCGTCGCCGCGCTCGCCAAGCGCGACGTGCGCGCGGCGGTGCGTCTGACCGAACAACATCTCGTCAATGTCGAGCGCAATCTGCAGCTCGACCCGCGTGTGCGGCCCGACCTCGAAGCTGCGCTTGTGCCAGGAACGCCATGACCTCGCCCATCGATCCGAACTATCCGCGCGACCTGATCGGCTACGGCCGCAACCCGCCGCAGGCGCGCTGGCCCGGCAATGCGCGCGTCGCGGTGCAGTTCGTGCTCAATTACGAAGAAGGCGGCGAGAACAGCGTGCTGCACGGCGATGCCGCGAGCGAACAGTTCCTGAGCGAGATGTTCAATCCCACCGCCTACCCGGACCGTCATCTGAGCATGGAGTCGATCTACGAATACGGATCGCGCGTCGGGGTCTGGCGCATCCTGCGCGAGTTTGAAAAGCGCGGCCTGCCGCTCACGGTGTTCGGCG
>CAYUYC010000371.1:0-2602 GCA_964448945.1 uncultured Burkholderiaceae bacterium | reverse complement strand
CCCACGCCCGGTACCGTCATGGGCGCGATTGCCGGCGCGGGGACGTAAACCGGCGGCGGCGGCGCGACCATCACCGGCGGCGGGGCATACACCACATGACGCGGCACGACGTAAACGGGCGGCGGGGCGTACACCGGCCGATACACCACGCGCGGCGCCGGGCGTACCACGACGACACGCTCGCGATATCCGCCGCCGTGACGCCAACCGCCTTCGCGCCAGCCGTCACCGCGACCGTCATGCGCCAACGCGGGCAGGCTTGCCGCGGACATCGCCAACACCACACCGCCGAGCATCAGCTTCTTCGTGTTCATGGTTGCCCTCCTTGGTTCGATTGCTCCTTCAACGAGGCCCACGATGGGCTTGTTGACCTCGAACTGTGAGTGGGACGGCGAGGATGTAACGCGGCATTGCGCGCGGCCGTGGTCCTTTACTTGGGCGTTGCGGCGTCGTGCGCGCCGGGCAAGGCGTAATGCTGCAACTGTTCGCGCAAACGCAGCTTGGACAATTTGCCGGTGGCGGTATGCGGCAATTGATCGACGAAGACCACGTCGTCGGGGATCCACCATTTGGCGACCTTGCCTTCATAGAAGTGCAAGAGTTCATCGCGGGTGAGTTCGGCGCCGGGCTTCTTGACCACCACGAGCAAGGGGCGTTCGTCCCATTTGGGATGGCGCGCGCCGATGACCGCGGCCTCGGCCACCGCGGGGTGCGAGACCGCGAGATTCTCGAGATCGATCGAACTGATCCATTCGCCGCCGGATTTGATGACGTCCTTGCTGCGATCGGTGATCTGCATATAGGCATCGGCATCGATGGTCGCGACGTCGCCGGTGGCGAACCAGGTGCGGCCTTGCGGGTCTTGCGTGAACTGATCGGCGCCGCGTCCCTTGAAGTACTCCGCGATCACCCAATGCCCGCGCACGAGCAGGTCGCCGAAGGCCTTGCCGTCCCAGGCCAGATCCTCGCCGTCGCCGCCGACGATCTTCATGTCGACGCCGTAGATGACGTGGCCTTGCTTGGCGAGCAAGGCCTGTTGTTGTTCGGCCGGCAGCGCTTCGTGCTTGTGCTGCAGATGGCACAAGGTGCCGAGCGGAGAAAGCTCGGTCATGCCCCAGGCATGGACCACCTCGACGCCGAAGTCTTCGCGGAACGAGCGGATCATCGCAGGCGGACAGGCCGAGCCGCCGATCACGGTGCGCTTGAAGCTGCTGAACTTGAGCTGCTTGCTGACCACGTGCTGCAAGAGTCCGAGCCAGATCGTCGGCACGCCGGCCGACATGGTGACGCCTTCGCTTTCGAACAATTCATACAGCGATTTGCCGTCGAGGTGCGGCCCGGGCAGCACCAGCTTGCAACCGGTCAGGCAGGCCGCGTAGGGCAGACCCCAGGCATTCACATGGAACATCGGCACGACCGGCACCACGCAATCGCGCGCCGACAGGCCCATCGCATCGGGCAAGGCTGCGCCGTAGGCGTGCAGTACCGAGGAGCGATGCGAATACAGCGCGCCCTTGGGGTTGCCGGTGGTGCCCGAGGTGTAGCACAGCGAAGACGCGGTGTTCTCGTCGAAGTCCGGCCAGTGGTAGACCTCGCCCGCTTGCGCGAGCAGGGTTTCGTAGCACAGGAGATTGGGGATGGTGCCGGTGCTCGGCATGCGGTCGGCATCGGCCAGCAGAATCCAGCCCTTGACCTTCGGGCACTTGGGCGCGAGTGCTTCGACCAGGCCGATGAAGGTCGCGTCGAAGAACACGTATTGATCGTCGGCGTCGTCGATGATCCAGGCGATCTGATCGGGGAACAGGCGCGGGTTGATGGTATGGCATACGCGCGCGCTGCCCGAGACGCCGTAATAGATCTCGACATGGCGGTAGCCGTTCCAGGCCAGGGTGCCGATCCGGTCGCCGCGCGCGAGTCCGAGCGCATCGAGCGCATTGGCCAGTCGTTGCGCGCGCACATGCATGTCGCGATAGGTGTAGCGATGGGTATCGCCTTCGACCCGACGCGAGACGACTTCGACATCGCCGTAATGTCGCGCCGCGTGAGTGATCAGCGACGAGATCGACAACGGCATCTTCATCATCAGGCCCTGCATGTGCGCCTCCTCGGAGTGGATGGTCCGGCGAGGATTATCCACGCGTGCCTGTGCGCGCTACACGGTTTCAGCGCAACGCTGCGTCGATCTGCGCCCGGGTCTGTGCGTAGCGCGTTGCTTTGGGGCCGCCCAGGGCCAGCGCGCGGTCGATCGCGGCGCGCGCGGCGTCGTAGCGCTGGAGGTCGAGCAGCGCCTGCGCCAGATTGTTCCAGGCATCGGCAAACGCCGGATGCGCATCGACGGTGGCCTGCCAGGCTTGCGCCGCAGCATCGATGCGATGCGCCGCATACAAGGCGTTGCCGCGCCCGAACAAGGCGATGCGGTCGCCCGGCCAGCGCACGAGCATGGCCTCGTAGGTTTGCAAGGCCGCCTCGGGTGCCACGCGTTCGAGTGCGGCCGCCGCTTGCGCCACCTCGATCGCCGACGCGCCGGCCGGCAAGCGATCGGGGCGGGTGATCGTCATGGCCCAATACTCGCCGCGCCTGGAAGCGGTGCTGCATGAAGTGG
>CAYUYC010000370.1:0-2607 GCA_964448945.1 uncultured Burkholderiaceae bacterium | reverse complement strand
GTCCATCGCCATTGGGGCCACGGTGCGGTACTGCAATCGCTCACGCCCTTGGCGGTGAGCGATACGGTGTTGGCCACCGGCTTGCCCATCGCTTCCGGCGTGGGTTCGACGGGCGAGACGCCGTTGACGGAAGCCTTGGTCTATGACGCGAGCAAGGCGCCCTTCGATGCCAACGGCCTCGATCCGGAATCGATGGTGATCGATACCGCGCGACAAGCCTTGTGGACGTCGGACGAGTACGGTCCCTTCATCGTCAAGATCGATGCGAACAATGGCCGCATCCTCAAGAAGTACCAGCCCGGCAGCGGCGCGGCCGATCTGCCTGCGGTGCTTGCCAAGCGCCGTCTCAATCGCGGCATGGAAGGACTGACGCTCGATGCCGCGACCGGCAAGTTGTTCGGATTGCTGCAAAGCCCGATCGACGACGGCAAGGCCACGCCCGCCGGCGCGACCAAGGCCGAGAACATCCGCAACGTGGCGAAGTTCATCCGTTGGATCGAGTTCGATCCCGATGCGGAAACCTCCAAGCTCTACGCCTACCCGGTCGATGGCACGCAATTCAAGGACAACCGCACCGGCAATGCCAAGCTGGGCGATCTGGTCGCGTTGGGCGGCGGCAAGTTTCTGGTGATCGAGCAAGGCGCGGGGACCGACGGCGCGGTGTTCAACCATCTGATGCTGGTTGAAATCCCCGCCGGCGCGACGAACATCGCGGCCTACGGGTCCGATCTGGAAAAGAGCAGCATCACCGGCGCCGCGGTCAACGGTGCCGACTATGCCGGCGTGGTCACGCTCAAGAAGACACTGCTGCTCGATCTGAACGCCGCTGGCTGGCTGGCCGAAAAGGCCGAAGGCCTGGCCCTGGTGGATGAGCGCACGGTCGCGCTCATGAACGACAACGACTTCGGCTTGCGCACGATCCTGCTCGATGCCAACGGCGCCGAGGTGGCGGGCAGCATCGAAGACTGCACGGTGGACGTCAACGGCGCGATCGTGTCGGGTTGCCCGGCCGGCGCGGTGGGTGCACGCATCACGCGCGGCACGCTCACCGAGCGTCCGGTGCGGCTGTGGCTGATCAAGTTCCCGAAGAAGCTCGCCGACTTCACGATCGGCGGTTGAAGCACGCAATACCACGAAGCCCGGGACTGAGGTCCCGGGCTTCGTGCTTTTCTGCGCTCAAGACCGCGTGATCTTGACCTCGGCGATCTTGGGCGCGCCGCCGTTCCTGAGATCGGCTTCGAGCGAATACAGCTTGGCGCCCACCGAGTACAGCACCGCGAGATGATCGGGATCGGCCAGCCACATCGCGTTGACGGTGTCGACGGCCGCGACCAGCTCGCGATAGCCGCGCCCGCTCGGGTCCGAGATTGCCAGCGTCAACCGGTCGTCGTGGTCGATGCGCCCGTCTTGATTGCCGTCGTGCGCAAGCACTTGGTAGACGATCACGCGCAGCGGCGGTTGCGCATCGCGCTCCGGTTCGGGCAGATCGCGCGCCGAGAAGATCTCGACCTCGTTGTTGGGCAAGAGCCAATGCGCGTTCTTGGTTTCGGTGTCCAGGAACAGGTAATTGCGCGTGTTATCGGCGCCGCCGTGCGAGGAATACTTGCCGCCCTCGTCGACGTTCAGGGGGGCGCGCAGCACCGTCGTGCCGGCCATGCTTTCAAAGCCGCCGATGCGGGCGTTGAGCGGCGCCGCGTCGGGCGCTGCGGCGGTGTCGGCCACGGTTTCGGTGCGGCGCGACGGCGCGGCGTCGAGCACCAATGAGACCAGCAGCGCCACGAGCGCGATGGTGGCAGCCGAACCGGCCAACAGAATGACGACGGCGTTGATACGCCAGATGATCGAAAACGCACGACGCGAACGCATACGGTGACTGCCTTGAAGTTGGATGGAGGATTGCAGGACGCCGACGGCGTTCAGGCCTTGCGCGCGGCGTTGTCTTGCGCGGCTTTCAGCCGACGCAAGGTCGGCGCGTTGAAGTCGCGCGTGGCAGCGGGCCAGCGTCGGACGATGCCGTCGATCTCGGTCTGCATGCGCGCGGCCAGTTCGGTCTCGCCCGCGCCCAGCGCCCAGATCGCGCATTCGGCGCGCGCATCAAAACTGCCGAAGCGCTCGACCGCCGAGACGAACTCGGCGCGCGCTTCATCGTGGCGCCCGGCGCCCGCGTACGCGCGACCGAGCAGCAAGCTCAGTGCGTCGGGCCGGAACCGCGGATCGTCGCGGCGGATGGCTTCGAGATGGGTCAGCGCCTCGGCATGGCGGCCGCAGTCGATGAAGGCATGCGCCGCGCCCAGGCGGATTTCGGGATCGGTCGCGAACGGGCCTTTGAGGCAAGCCTCGTAATTGCGCGCGGCTTCTTCGGCAAAGCCGCGATCGAGCAATGCCGCGGCCAGACGCATCTGGTTCTGCGCGGTGGGCGTGTGGTCGAAGGCGTCGCGTGCTTCGCGCAACTCGCGCTCCGGATCGAACACCTTGGCCGCGACCGACACCACCTTGCGCGCGCCGCGGTCGAGGCGCGAACTGGGCAGGTACACCGCGATGAAGTACACCGCGCTGCCGATCAGAGGAAACGCGAACAGGATGAACAACCAATACAGCTGCTGACCG
>CAYUYC010000369.1:0-2638 GCA_964448945.1 uncultured Burkholderiaceae bacterium | reverse complement strand
GATCTGCAGCTCGCGACGCTGCACGAATACCATCATCGCTTCGAAGCGGAAGTCTTCGCGCCGGCCTTGCGCAAGCCGCGCGGGTTGCCGCGGCTCGAAGCGATGTTTGCCAATTGGATCGAGCATGTGCGATCGGTCGAGATCCCGCACGGCTGCATCTATGTGAGCGGCGCGGTCGAGTTCGACGATCGGCCCGGGCCGGTGCGCGACGCACTGGTCGACATGGTTCACGCTTGGCAGCACGCGCTCAAGCGCGCGATCGCGATCGCGGTCAGCGAAGGCCATCTGCGCGCGGACACCGATGCGCAGCAATTGGTGTTCGAGATCTACGCCATCATGCTCGGCCTGCATCACGAGGCGCGATTGATGCGCGCCCGCGGCAGCGTGGCGCGCGCGCGCACCGCGTTCGCACGTTTGATCGACGCTTGTCGCATCACCACCGAAACCCAGACGACGCGCCGCATGCGCCGCGCCGCCTGATCACGTCTGCACCTCATTCATTCGAACCCCAAGGCCCAGGAGACCCACGATGCCCATTTACAAGGCCCCGCAACGCGACATGCATTTCGTGCTGCACGAATTGCTCGATGTCGAATCGACCTTCAAAACTTTGCCCAAGCACGCCGAGATCGATCGCGACACGCTCAATGCGGTGCTCGAAGAAGGCGCCAAGTTCTGCGAAGACATCCTCTTCCCGCTCAACAAATCGGGCGACGAAGAAGGCTGCCATCACGACAAGACCACCTTTGCGGTGACCACGCCCAAGGGCTACAAAGAGGCCTATGCCAAGTTCGTCGAAGGCGGCTGGCCGGCGCTCGGTTGCGAGCCCGAATTCGGCGGCCAAGGCCTGCCGCAAGTCGCCAACACCGCGTTCTACGAAATGGGCAATTCGGCCAACCAGGCCTGGCTCATGTACCCGGGCCTGACGCACGGCGCTTATGAATGCCTGCTCGCGCACGGCTCCGATACGCTCAAGCAAACCTATCTGCCCAAGCTGACCTCGGGCGAATGGACCGGCACCATGTGCCTGACCGAACCGCATTGCGGCACCGACCTCGGATTGTTGCGCAGCAAGGCCGAACCCCAGGCCGACGGCAGCTACAAGCTCTCGGGCCAGAAGATCTTCATCAGCGCGGGCGAGCACGACATGGTCGAGAACATCGTGCATCTGGTGCTCGCGCGCCTGCCCGATGCGCCGGCCGGCACCAAGGGCATCTCGCTCTTCGTCGTACCCAAGTTCCTCGTGAATGCCGACGGCACGCTGGGCGCGCGCAACGGCATCAATTGCAACGGCATCGAGCACAAGATGGGCATCCATTCGAATGCGACCTGCCAGATGTATCTGGAAGGCGCGACCGGCTGGATGATCGGCGAGCCCAACAAGGGCTTGAACGCGATGTTCGTGATGATGAACGCCGCGCGCTTGGGCGTGGGCGTGCAATCGCTGGGCCTGACCGAAGTGGCCTACCAGAACGCGGTGGCCTACGCGAAGGACCGCATCCAGATGCGCAGCCTGTCGGGTCCGAAGGCGCCGGACAAGCCCGCCGATCCGATCATCGTGCATCCCGATGTGCGCAAGATGCTGTTGACCGCGCGCGCCTATGCCGAAGGCGGCCGTGCGCTTGCGTACTGGATCGCGCTGCAGATCGACATCGAGCTCAACCATCCCGATGCCGATGCGCGCAAGGAAGCCGGCGACATGGTCGCGTTGATGACGCCGATCGTGAAGGCCTTCCTGACCGACAACGGCTGGACCGCGACCAGCGCCTGCATGCAGGTCTATGGCGGCCATGGCTACATCGCCGAATGGGGCATGGAGCAATATGTGCGCGATGCGCGCATCAACATGATTTACGAAGGCACCAACACCATCCAGTCGCTCGATCTGCTCGGGCGCAAGGTGTTGATGGACAACGGCGCCAAGCTCAAGCAGTTCGGCAAGCTGGTGGCGGCCTTCATCGAGGATGAAGGCGTGGTCGAGGCGATGCAGGAATTCGTCAACCCGCTCGCGGACCTCGGCGACAAGGTGCAAAAGCTGACCATGGAACTGGGCATGAAGGCCATGGGCAACCCCGATGAAGTCGGCGCCGCGGCGGTCGATTATCTGCGCGTGGTCGGCCATCTGGTGTTCGCCTACTTCTTCGCGCGCATGGCCAAGATCGCGCTGGCCAAACAAGACTCCGGCGATCCGTTCTACACCGCCAAGCTCGCGACCGCGCGCTTTTACTTTGCCAAGCTGTTGCCCGAAACCGCAAGCCTCATCCGCTCGGCGCGTGCCGGCGTCAAGCCCTTGCTCGACATGAGCGAAGACCTGTTCTGAGAAAACCAAGGAGACCCAAGTGTCGAATTTTCATGTGAAGAAGGTCGCGGTCCTCGGTGCCGGCGTCATGGGCGCCCAGATCGCCGCGCATTGCGTCAACGCGCGCGTACCCGTGGTGCTGTTCGATCTGCCGGCCAAGGAAGGCAACAAGAACGGCATCGTCGACAAGGCGATCGCCAACCTCAAGAAGCTCAGCCCGGCGCCGTTCGGCGAGGTGGCCGAGGCGGGCTTGGTCGAACAGGCCAATTACGAAACCGACCTCGAGAAACTCAAGGGCTGCGACCTCGTGATCGAAGCGATCGCCGAGCGCATGGACTG
>CAYUYC010000368.1:0-2676 GCA_964448945.1 uncultured Burkholderiaceae bacterium | reverse complement strand
TTCTTCGATGTGGTGAACACCACCGGTTCGGGCACCACCACCAGCGCCAACGATGTGCTGGGCGCCGGCGTGTTCTACGAAATCGGTTCCTTGTTTCTTCACCTCGACGCCGGAACGAGCGCGTCCGTCACCTTCACCTTCGAGGGGAAGGAAGCCGCCTATCGCGACATCTTCTTCAGTCAGCACGCTGCGTTCGACAACCTCGTCATCGACGCATCGGCGAGCGAAGCGGTGGACCACTCGGGACTGCTCGATTTCGGCTTCATGGCCAACGGCTTCGGTCAGTTCTACACCAACGCCCAGAACACCTTGTGCCGTGCGGTCAACTGGGGTGTCGCGCTGGCGGCCGACGGCATGTCGGGCTATCTCCTGCTCGACGACGGCGGCGGCGCCCGGCGCAGCGACGGCGATTACGACGACATGGTCGTGCGTTTCAGCGTCGCCAACACCAACCCCGTACCTGAACCGGCGACGGTCGCGTTGATGCTGGTCGGGCTGGCCGCGGTCGGCGCCGGTGTGCGCCGACGCCAAGTCCGTGGGTTGATCGACACCCGGTCAGCGTAACGTCACACGGCGCGCGTAGCCTGCGGCGCGTTCCAGCGTTGGCCGCAGAAGGATCATCATGCTCATCGGTGCGCACTCGGGGGTCATCGCCCGCGGACGGATATCCGTCGTCGGGCTGGTGCGCATGTCGATCGAGCCGGTCCTCATCGTGGCGGTTTTCGTGGCCGCCACCTTGCTGACCGGCAACGATTTCGACGGGCCGGAACTGGTGCTCGCGATGATCGTGTTCTCGCTCACCTTTCCGGGCGAAGTCTCGACGCGCAAGAATCGGCATCACCTGGTGTCGACGATTCTCGTCAATTGGGGATTGATCGTCGGCGTGTTGGGCTTCTTCGGTTACGCAACCAAGTTCATGTGGTATTTCGATCCGCGCATGCTGTTGCTGTGGATCGTCGCGACGCCGGTAGTGCTGTGGTTGGCGCACCGAGCAATTCCGAAACTGGTGCCGCAATTGCTCGCGATCGACGGCTATCGGTCGAGCGTGATCATCGCCGCCAATGAAGTCGGTCGAAAACTCGCGATCAATCTTCGTCAGGAGCCGTCGCTCGGATTTCGCGTGGTCGGCTTCTTCGATGACGACGTCACGGCCGATGATCTCGGAACCGATGGTGTCTTGCTCGGCACGATCGAATCGACCGCCGCCTACGTGAAGCAGCACGCGATCGAGGCGGTCTTCGTTGCGCTGCCGATGGCGGCGCAGCCGCGCGTGCTGGCGCTGCTCGACGAGCTCAAGGACACCACCGCGTCGATCTATTTTGTGCCCGATATCTTCATGTTCGATCTGATCCAGGCGCGCATCGACGACATCAACGGCATGCCGGTCATGGCGGTGTGCGAAACCCCCATCACCGGCGTGAACGCGGTGACCAAGCGCATCAGCGACGTGTGCATCGCGAGCACGGCGCTGATCCTGCTGGCGCCGGTCATGATTGCCCTGGCGATCGCGGTCAAGGCCACTTCGCCCGGGCCGGTCATCTTTCGCCAGCGCCGCCACGGCTTCAACAACGAGGAGATCGTGGTCTGGAAGTTCCGGTCGATGACCGTGGCCGAAGACGGCGGAGAAATCCGACAGGCGCAGCGCGGCGACAAGCGCGTGACGCGGCTCGGCGCTTTCATGCGCCGCACGTCGCTGGACGAGTTGCCGCAGTTCATCAACGTGTTGCAAGGCTCCATGAGCGTGGTCGGACCGCGTCCGCACGCGGTGGCGCACAACGAGACCTACCGCAAGCTCATCAAGGGCTACATGATGCGGCACAAGGTCAAACCCGGCATCACCGGCTGGGCGCAAGTCAACGGCTTGCGCGGCGAGACCGAGACGCTCGACAAGATGGCCCAGCGCATCGAGTACGACATCGAATACCTGCGCCGCTGGTCGATCGGATTCGATCTGCTCATCGTGCTCAAGACCACGCTCATCGTCACCCGACGCACCAACGCGTACTGAGCATCGGCGCTCGGCATGATCCTTTCGGATCATGCCGGACGCACTCGCATGCGCATCAACTGCCACTGGCGTGTGATCGAGGTCTGTAGCCGGACGAAATTCACTCAGATGTCACGCGTGCTGTTCAAGCTTCGCGACCTGTTCGCGGTTGCACGTTGCGCATCGCCCCCTCCTTTCGGATCAAGTCACGCATGTCAGAACTGTTATCCGATGTCGCCAGTGTGCTCGACGAGTCCGACGCGGCCCGGCTGCTGTCGACGATCGAAGAGGGCGTGCGCGTGCACCGCCGCTACCAGTTCTTCATCTGGACCCAAGGACGCATGCAAGGGCTCATTCCGCACGGCATGCTGATCTGCGGCGTCGCGCGCGAAGGCGGCAGCATGCTGTTCGACTGCTTCTACAACTTTCCGGTCGCGCCCGAAACCATCTCGCGGGTCTGCAACACGCGCAACGGCATTGCCATCGAGTTGGTCGACCAGTGGGTCACCAACGGGTGCGAGCCGGTCGGACTCGATGACATCACGGGCGCGTCGCCGCGTGCGATTGCGGCCCAGATGCGACAGCTGGGCCTGGGCGAACTGATCGTGCACGGACTGCCGGCGGCGCAAAGCGCGCATGGCGCGCAATGCATCTTCGGCTTCGCGTCGATGCCCCATGCGATCGGCGCA
>CAYUYC010000367.1:0-2698 GCA_964448945.1 uncultured Burkholderiaceae bacterium | reverse complement strand
GGGCCGGCCCAGCGATCGTCGAAGCCGATGGTCTGGTCGGGCATGCGCAGACGCCAGGCGCGCGGCGGCCGATCGTGGCCCAGCCCATGCGCGCAGGTGCCCGGGTAGACGAACTCGCCGTCGGCGGTGCGCCGCGTGGAGACCACCGCGATCTCGCTGCGCGTGCATGCGCACGGATAGACCAGGCCACGCGCGGACAGGCGCGCGAACGCGGTGGCGAATGCCAGGTCGCGCGTCGATTGGAAGACGATCTCGCGCGACCAGCGCATGCCCAGCGCCGAGAGCGTGTCGATGATGCTGTGCGCCGCACCGGGGACTTCGCGCGGCGGATCGATGTCTTCGATGCGCAGCAGCCATTCGCCGTCGTGGGCGCGGGCATCGCAATAACTGGCCAGCGCCGCGACGATCGAGCCGGCGTGCAAGGGGCCGGTCGGCGAGGGCGCAAAGCGTCCGACGTAGCGCGTCATGATCCGCAGCCCACGCGCGACGCCGCACGCCGGAATGCGACGCGGAAATGGGGGGGCCGCCTCATCGCTGCTTGAGCCGGCCGACGTCGAGCGCGATTTCGTTGACGAGGCGCGCCACCGCCGGCTCGAAACCCGGCGGCGTGTGAATGAACTGAAATCCGATGCGCAAATCGCCGATCAGGCCCGACATGCGTACCGCGCTGGCGTGCCGCACCCGGGCATCGACGAGGAAGTCGGTCTCGTCGTCGAGGATCAGCCGCACCTGCTCGAAGACTTTGCCGACCGGGTATTCGTCGAGCACGCCGGCCAGGGTCACCGAGGCGCCGCCGCAGCTCAGGTCGGTCAGCTTGAGATTGCGCAGACCGGGATGGTCGGGGTTGATCGTCAGGCGCACGGCGCGGCGCGCGGGCACCGCGATGCGATAGTTCTCGCGCCGCTGCAGGCGCACGATCGCGCTCGGGATCGAGACGAACAAGGAGGGTTCGTTTTGATAGTCGGTGATCTGGCGGATCGGCGCGTCGAAATGGATGCGCACATGATGCAAGGTCAGCTCGACCGAGACCATCGCGCCGGGGACCAGCATCCGCGCGATCACCGGCGCGCGGGGCGTGTCGAAGACCAGGGCGTTGGTGTCGTTGTCGATGGCGAACAGGCGCGAGAGATAGCTCTCGCCATGGCCTGTGGCACGCACGGTGCACAGGATGCGCGAGCGCGTGGCGTCGCGCAGGTAACCCATGACGTCGACCGGGTTGGTGACCCGGAAGCGCTCGTCTGCAGCAGATCCGGTCGTGTGCTCCAAGATCGTCAGTTCCGCGTGGCGTCGTTTGTCGTTGAGCGCCGTGCGTTGGCATCGATGCGATAGACCCAGGCGAGGACTTCCGCGACCGCCAGATACAACTCGGGAGGGATCGCCGCATCGAGCTCAACGCGCACCAGCGCATTGGCAAGTGCCTCGGATTCTACGCGAGGCACACCGGCCGCGACCGCGCGCCGCACGATCTCATCCGCGACGAAGCCACTGCCCTTGGCGACGACGGTCGGCGCCGCGTCGCCCGGCGCGTAGCGCAAGGCGGCGGCGCGGTTGACACCCGCGGATGCGCGCGAGGCCTCGGCGTCGGCGGCGTCGCGGGTGGCATCTTCGGCGCGATGGCGCGGGCTCATACCTGCATTCCCGGCCGATCGAAGGGCACGAAGGACACGCCCCGCACCCGCACGCCCCAGGCTTGCGAGGCCTGCACCAGTTCGTCGCGCGCGGCATTCAATTCGTCGAGTGCGGCGGCGGGCGCGGCGACGGCGAGGTCGACGTCGCGCCCCGCGATGGCCAGCGTGATCATCACATCGCCGAGTTCGGGCAATTGCAGATAGATCGTGGCGCCCAGGGTGTCGATGGTCTCGATGCCGCGCTCGGGGTCGCCTTCGCGCTGGCCGAAGCGATACAGGTCGATGCGCGCCGGGGTGTCGGTACGCGGCGCAAATTCCTGATAGGCCAGATCGGCGCGCAGGATCTGCGTGGCGGTGGGCGACATGCCCGAGGCGACGGATTGCGCCGGTGTTCGGTCCTGTGCGGGGGCGCTGGGCGCTTGCAGCGCGTTGTCGGCGCGCGCCTGCAGCATCGGCACGCCGGCATTGCGGGCTTCGGTGTCGATGGCGTCACGCTGTGTCGTGGCGCGCGCGGTCGGTCGAGCGTCTTCGCGTTTGCGCATGCCGGGGGTTTGCATGGCGGCGTAATTGGCCATCGCACTTTGCGACGACACCGACCGCAACAGGTTGGCGATGGGCAGGGTGGCCACAGGCGGCGCTTCGGCTTCGGCCTTGAGCTGGGCCGCGAGCTTGAGGGCTTCGGTGCTGTAGGTCGCGTCGCCGGGGCGAGTGGCCGCCAGGCGCGGCGGCAATTCGAGCATTGCGACCGTCAACGGTGTGGCGATCGCGCCGCGGGCCGCGGCGAGTTGTTTGGCCGCATCCACCGGCGGGAGCAGGGCCGCGGGGCTGAGTTCGACCGCAGCGCTCGCGGTGCCCATAGGGGCTGCAGCGTGCGGCGGGTTGGGTGTGACGGCCGCCAGACGGCCTTGGGCTTGTTGCCGAAGCTCAGTCGCCGCAGCCTGGATTCCGCCAGGTTGCGTCAAGGCGCGCACCGTCTGCGTGACGGCAAAGCGCAGCGCATCGGCGACCGGGGAGTTGTTCATGGGGCATGGTCAACGCCCGCCCGGATCGGGCGGCGTCAATCCCAGGAC
>CAYUYC010000366.1:0-2705 GCA_964448945.1 uncultured Burkholderiaceae bacterium | reverse complement strand
GGCCTGGGCGGTGCGCATCCGCTCACCAGCAAGGTCGGCATCGTGCGCAAGAGCACGGTGCCGGGCGTGGATCTGGATTTTCTGTTTGCGCAATTGCAGCCCGATCGCGACACCGTCGACACCACGCCCAACTGCGGCAACATGCTCGCGGCCGTGGTGCCGTTTGCGCTCGAGACCGGGATGGTCGCGCCGCAAGGCGACACCACCACCTTGCGCGTGCTCACGCTCAACACCGACATGCAATGCGACATCACCGTGCTCACGCCCGGCGGCCATGTCGCCTACGAAGGCGACGCGCGCATCGACGGCGTGCCCGGCAGCTCGGCGCCGATCACCATCAATTTTCTCGATACCGCGGGCTCGGTCTGCGCGGGCCTGTTGCCGACCGGCCGGGTGCGCGATGTGATCGACGGCATCGAAGTGACCTGCATCGACAACGGCATGCCGCTGGTGATCTTCAAGGCCAGCGACGTGGGCCGCAGCGGCGACGAATCGGTGGCGCAATTGAACGCCGACACCGAACTCAAGGCCCGCATCGAACGCCTGCGCATCGCCTGCGGCCACGCGATGGGCCTGGGCGACGTGAGCGACAAGAACTATCCCAAGATGACCCTGATCGCCCCGCCGCGCGCCGGCGGCAGCCTGGCCACGCGCAGCTTCATTCCGCATGTCTGTCATGACGCGATCGGGGTGCTGGCCGCGGTCACGGTGGCCACCGCCTGCGTGCTCGACGGCAGCGTCTGCCAAGGCGTGGCGGTGGTGCCCGCGGGGCTGGTCAAGACGGTCTCGGTCGAACACCCGACCGGCGAATTCAGTGTCGAACTCGGGCTGGACCCGGCCGATCTGCAATCGGTCACGCGCGCGGCGCTGTTGCGCACCGCGCGTTTGCTGATGCGCGGCGAAGTGATGGTCCCGCGCTCGGTCTGGTCCGGCCACCAACCCTAAGAAAAACAGCCGCTCAGCGGCGCCCCCCTTCCATCCGACAGGAGACAAGTACCGTGCAATCCAACCCGCGCCAGCTCGATGTCCAGAAGCTGCTCAACGAGCATCCGTTCTCGGCGTACCAATGGCTCATCTTCGCGCTGTGTTTCGTCATCGTCATGCTCGACGGCTTCGATACCGCAGCGATCGGCTACATCGCGCCGTCCTTGCTCGGCGAATGGGGCATCGCCAAGCCCGCGCTCGCGCCGGTGCTCAGCGCGGCCTTGTTCGGCCTGGCCGCGGGCGCCTTGTCCGCCGGGCCGCTGGCCGATCGTCTGGGCCGCAAACGGGTGCTGACCGGATCGGTACTGGTCTTCGGCATCGCCTGTCTGGCCTCGGCGTTTTCGGGCGATCTGACCACGCTGACGGTGCTGCGCTTCATCACCGGCATCGGCCTGGGCGCCGCGATGCCCAACGCGGTCACGCTGATGAGCGAGTACTGCCCCGACAAGCGCCGCGCCATGCTGACCAATGCGATGTTCTGCGGCTTTCCCCTGGGGGCGGCCTTCGGCGGCTTTCTCGCGGCGTGGATGATCCCGCAATGGGGCTGGCGCAGCGTGCTGGTGCTCGGCGGCGTGACGCCGCTGATCCTGGTGCTGGTCTTGCTGGTGGTGCTGCCCGAGTCGGTGCGCTACATGGTCACCCATGCGTATCCGATCGAACGCATCCGCAAGGTCCTGGCGCACATCGGCCATGAGGCCGCCCGCCATGCCGAGGTCTTCGTGCTCTCTGAGAAGCGCCCGACCACGCAACGCGGCGGAATCGCGGTGGTGCTGTCGGCGCATTACCGCATCGGCTCGCTCATGCTCTGGCTCGCCTATTTCTCGGGGCTGGTGATCTTCTATGCGCTCATCAACTGGATGCCGGTGCTGTTCAAGGACGCGGGCCTCGATCCCAAGACCGCCACGCTGATCGCGGCGCTCTTTCCCCTGGGCGGTGTGGGCGCGGTCTTCTTCGGCTGGCTGATGGATCGCTTCAACGCCAACCGCATCATCGCGGCGGGCTATCTGCTCACCGCCGTCGCGATCTGGGCGATCGGTCAGGCCGCGGGGCAAGTCGGCATGCTGGTGCTGGTGGTGTTCGTGGCGGGCACGATCATGAATACCGCGCAGACCTCGCTGCCGGCCTTGGCGGCGGCGTTCTATCCGACGCGCGGCCGCGCCACCGGTGTGGCCTGGATGCTCGGCATCGGCCGCTTCGGCGGCATCGCGGGTTCCTTCCTGGTGGCCGAACTGGCGGCGCGGCATCTGAGCTTTGCCGAGATCTTCACCGTGGTGGCGATCCCCGGCGTGATCGCTGCGGTGGCATTGGCGATCAAGCAGATGGTCGAGCCCGATCATGCCGACGACGCCGAGACGGCACCCGCGACGCAGCCTGCGCCTGCCATCGGCCATTGAACGCAGGCCACGCGCCGACATGCAGACTTCGACCCTTTGGAGCACGCGATGATCATCGACATACACGGCCATTACACCACCGCGCCCGCGGCATTGGGCGCCTGGCGCGATCTGCAGGTGGCCGCGCTGAAAGACCCGGCCAAGGGCCCCCGCGCGGCCGATCTGAAGATCAGCGACGACGAACTGCGCGAATCGATCGAGACCAATCAGCTCAAGCTGATGAAGCAGCGCGGCTCGGACCTGACGATCTTCAGTCCGCGCGCGAGCTTCATGGCGCATCACATCGGCGACTTCGACACCAGCAGCACCTGGGCGGCGATCTGCAAC
>CAYUYC010000365.1:0-2716 GCA_964448945.1 uncultured Burkholderiaceae bacterium | reverse complement strand
GCGTGGTCATCGTCGCGCGCTCGTGCGAACGACGCGAGATCTCGGCCAGCCATTCGACCGACTCGTCGACCGGCTGTCCGGCCTGCGCACGCCGCAGCCGATCGGCGATCAGGCGGGCGCGCTCGGGGAATTGCGCATCGAGGCGGTTGAAGCTTTCGAGCGTGTTCTCGATGAAGAGCACCGCGGTCGCGGCTTCCATGCCGATCGCGGCGGCCGGCAAGGCGCGGGTTTGCGCCACGCCGTTGCCGATCTCGGCGAGTGCGCGCGCGATCTCGTCGAGCGCCGGTTCGCCAAGCTGGGCGCTGACATCGGCAAACAACTGGGTCTGGCGCTGGAAGCTCGCCGCCTCGGTGGTCTGGCCGGCCATGAGCCGATCCCAGGCCGATTTGAGGCTGCCGAGTTGATCCTTGGCGCGCTTGATGAGTTGGGTGTCGACGCGGCCGTAGCGCGTGGTCTCGTAATCGCGCGGCACGGCGCCGTCGATGCGGAAGGCTTCGCGCACCCGGCGCGCCAAAGGTGTCGGCGCATTGCCGACCGCGACGTAGAACAACGCGTCCTTGAGCAGTCGCTCGGCCAGTGCGCCCGAGCCTTCGATCGTGCGTCGCATCTGGAGATTCATGCGCGCGCACAAGCGTTTGAGGTTGAGGTCCGTCGAGACCGCGCCGGGGACGGCGAGGGTTTCGAGCAGGCCGTCCATCACCGTCCAGAACGAGCGCCCGGCGCCGCGCGGCTGTGCGGAGCGCACTTCGCGCACCGCGAACGCCATGTCGTTGACGCCGGCATCGCGATTGAGATCGCGCAGGAATTGCAGCAGGCCGCGCTCGAAGCGCACGCGCGCGGCCGCAAGCCGTTCGGCGTCGATGGGTTCGGGCTGCGCATCGTCGGTCACGCGCACATTGGTGTCGACGAAGAGCAGATCGGCCGGATGGATGCGATCGGCACGCACCGCCTTGAGCAGATCGCGATAGTGCGGATACAACCGGATCGGCTGATGCGCGCTACCCGCGAGCAGATCGTCGAGGTAATCGAGCAAGCCGCCGAACGCGTGTTCGACCAGGGCCACCGCGGCCGGATCGCAACTTTCAGCCTGGGCATCGAAACGCTCGAACAGGCGCTCGGCCTCTTCGGTGATCAGCGCAATGCCATCGAGATCGACGATCTGCAACGCGCCGTGCGCCTGATGCAGATGCGTCTTGGCGTACTTGAGCTGCGTCGGATCGTGGCTGCTGCCAGCATAGGCCTTGAGCGCGGCGATCGAGTTGCCGAGCGATGCCCGGACCTCGTCGATGACCCAGGACAAGGGGCCGATGTCCAGCGCAGGGGAGGTGCCTTGGCGACTCATGTTCGACTCCAGCGGCTGGGGCTAAGTGAGGTCAGGCAACGCGGAAGCGCGAGACCGAGTTCTTGAGTTCGACGGCCAGGGCCGAGAGCTCGCGAATCGATTGCGCGGTTTGTTCGGTACCGGCGGTGGTCTGTTCATTGACCGCCAGAATCTTTTCGATGCTCTTGGCCACGCCGCCCGCCGATTCAGCCTGCTCGGACGTCGAGGTCGAGATGTTTTCGATCAGGCCCGTGAGCTGGCGCGACACCTGCCCGATCCCGGTCAGCGCGCGACCGGCTTCGTCGGACAGCCGCGCCCCTTCGACCACGCCCTGGGTCGATTTTTCCATGGCCGCCACCGCGTCCTGGGTGTCGGTCTGAATCGTCTTGATCAGCGCGGCGATCTGGCGGGTTGCCTCGGCGCTGCGCTCGGCCAGCCGCTGCACCTCCTCGGCCACCACGGTGAAGCCGCGCCCGGCTTCGCCGGCCGCTGCCGCCTCGATCGCCGCATTGAGCGCCAGCACGTTGGTCTGCTCGGTGATGTCCGAGATCAGCTCGACGATTTCGCCGATCTCCTGCGAAGACTCGCCCAGACGCTTGATGCGCTTGGAGGTTTCCTGGATCTGCTCGCGGATTTCGTTCATGCCCGAGATCGCGTTTTGCACCGCGCGCTGACCTTCTTCGGCCGCGACCAGCGATTGCCGCGCCACGCTCGCGGACTCGGCCGCCGAGGCCGACACTTCGTTGATTTGCTGGGCCATGCGCAAGACTGATTCGCCGGTTTCGCGGATTTCGCGCGATTGCGCGGCGGACGCGGCGAGCAGTTGTTGCGAACGATCGGCCGCCTGACTGGACGCACCGGCCACCTGTTCGGCGGCCTTGTTGATCCGGCCGACCAGGGAGCGCAGTTCTTCCACGGTGTAGTTCACCGAGTCGGCGATGGCGCCGGTGATGTCTTCCGACACCGTGGCCTGGACCGTCAAGTCGCCGTCGGCCACCTCTTGCAGTTCGTTCATCAAACGCAGAATGGCCGCCTGGTTCTGGTCATTCATGCGCTTCATTTCTTGTTCTTGCCGTTCGGCTGCATCCCGCTGGCGGTCGGCTTCCGAAGCACGGCGGCGCGAATCGTCGAGGAAGAGCTTGGCGATGCCGGCCGCGGACAAGAGCGCGAGTACCGCGCTCAACGCCATCAGCAGGAAGTTGATGCGACGCATCGACTGGTCGGTGCCGTAGGCGTCGCGCAAGGCTGCGAGATCGTCCTTGAAGGCTTCACTTTCCGCGAAGATGCGTTGCTCGGCTTGCTTGGCGCCGACGATCTTTTGCAGCGACGACAGCATCGCGCTGATGGATTCCTGGAAGACGTCGAACTCTTTCTTGAGTTCGTTCAAGCGCGCCT
>CAYUYC010000364.1:0-2716 GCA_964448945.1 uncultured Burkholderiaceae bacterium | reverse complement strand
CGGCCGTCGCTGCCGGCACCGGCCGCGACGGCCGCATTACCAAGGGTGATGTGCTGGGTGCGCTCAAGGCCCCGGCGCCCGCCGCGCCGTCGATCCCGACCACGCCAAATCTGGCGCCCGCGCTGCCGGCCGTCACCGCCAATCTGAGCCCCGAAGCCATGCTCGAAGGTCGGCCCGAACAACGCGTGCCGATGTCGCGCCTGCGTGCGCGCGTCGCCGAGCGTCTGCTGCAATCGCAAGCCACCAACGCGATCCTCACGACCTTCAATGAAGTCAACATGCAGCCGGTCATGGACCTGCGCAAGAAGTACCAGGAGAAGTTCGAGAAGGAACACGGCGTCAAGCTCGGCTTCATGAGCTTCTTCGTGAAGGCCGCGGTGGCCGCGCTCAAGAAGTACCCGGTGCTCAATGCCTCGGTGGACGGCAACGACATCCTGTACCACGGCTATTTCGACATCGGCATCGCGGTCGGTTCGCCGCGCGGCCTGGTGGTGCCCATTCTGCGCAACGCCGATCAGATGAGCTTCGCCGACATCGAAAAGAAGATCGCCGAATACGGCCAGAAGGCCAAGGACGGCAAGCTCAGCATCGAGGAACTCACCGGCGGCACTTTCTCGATCTCGAACGGCGGCACCTTCGGTTCGATGCTGTCGACGCCGATCATCAACCCGCCGCAATCGGCCATCCTGGGCGTGCATGCGACCAAGGATCGCGCAGTGGTTGAGAACGGTCAGGTCGTCGTTCGCCCGATCAACTACCTTGCGATGAGCTATGACCACCGCATCATCGACGGACGCGAGGCGGTGCTCGGCTTGGTCACCATGAAGGAAGCGCTGGAAGATCCGGCGCGCCTGTTGTTCGGCATCTGATCGCGTTCGGGAGAACCTCAACATGGCACAACAATTCGACGTCGTCGTGATCGGCGCCGGCCCCGGCGGTTACATCGCCGCCATTCGCGCGGCCCAGCTCGGCTTCAAGGTCGCAGTGATCGAGAAGTACAAGAACGCCGTTGGCGATGCCAAGCTCGGCGGCACCTGCCTGAACGTGGGCTGCATTCCGTCCAAGGCACTGCTCGAATCGAGCGAAAACTACGAGCGCGTGCTGCACAAGTTCGACACCCACGGCATCAAGGTCGAAGGCGCGAGCTTCGACCTCGCGACGATGATGAAGCGCAAGAACGACATCGTCGAGAAGATGACCAAGGGCATCGAGTTCCTGTTCCGCAAGAACAAGATCACCTGGCTCAAGGGCCACGGCAAGTTCGTCGCCGGCGGCACGCCGGTCAAGCTCGCCGTGACCGGCGACGACGGCAAGGTCGAAGACGTGGAGGCGAGCTACGTCATCATCGCCACCGGTTCGAGCGCGCGTCATCTGCAAGGCATTCCTGTCGACAACAAGCTCATCTGCGACAACGTCGGTGCGCTCTCGCTCGACGCGGTGCCCAAGAAGCTGGGCGTGATCGGCGCCGGCGTCATCGGCCTCGAGCTCGGTTCGGTCTGGAAGCGTCTGGGCGCCGAGGTGCACATCCTCGAAGCGATGCCGACCTTCCTCGCCGCCTGCGACGAGACCATCCAGAAGGAAGCCATCAAGATCTTCACCAAGGAGCAAGGGCTGCAGATTTCGCTCGGCGTGAAGATCGGCGAAGTCAAGGCCGGCAAGAAGGGCGTGACGGTCGAGTACACCGATTCGGCCGGCGCGGCGCAAAAGCTCGAATGCGACAAGCTCGTGGTCTCGGTCGGCCGGGTGCCCAACACCGATGGCCTGGGCCTCGAGAACGTTGGCATCCAGCCCAACGAGCGCGGCTTCATCACGGTCAACAAGCATCTGCAGACCTCGCAGCCCAACATCTTCGCGATCGGCGACGTGGTGCCAGGCCCGATGCTTGCGCACAAGGCCGAAGACGAAGGCGTGATGGTGGCCGAGATCCTGGCCGGCCAGCAGCCGCACATCGACTACAACTGCATCCCCTGGGTCATCTACACCAGCCCCGAGATCGCTTGGGTCGGCAAGACCGAGCAGCAGCTCAAGGATGCGGGTGTGCCCTACAAGGTCGGGCAGTTCCCCTTCCTGGCCAACGGCCGGGCGCTGGGGCAGGGCGAGGCCAACGGTTTCGTGAAGGTGTTGGCGCATGCCGAGACCGACGAAATCCTGGGCGCGCACATCCTCAACCTGCATGCCTCCGAACTGATCGCCGAAATCACCGTGGCGATGGAGTTCAAGGCGAGCAGCGAGGACATCGCGCGCATTTGCCATGCGCACCCGAGCCTGTCGGAAGTCGTGCGCGAAGCCGCGCTCGCCTGCGACAAGCGCGCGCTCAACATGTAAGTCCGTTCAAGCGCGTGCCTCGTCGGCGCGCGCCGGTGCGAGTCGCCCCCGGCCACGGGGGCGATTTGCTTGTGCCAGTGCCTTTGCGTGTTGCACCGCCCTTCGGGCATCGTTGACCTCATGCCGCATCGTTCTCCGCCTTTTGTTCCGCATGACGTGCTCTCGTTCTACGAGCACGCGCTTGCGGTGCGCGGGTTCAAATCGGACGACGCCCAGCATCGCGCGGTCGCGCGCCTGCAGCAGATGTTCGAGGAATGGGTGGCGTACAAGCACGCGCGGCGCAACGCATTTCTCAAGCTCGTGAGCCGGCCGGAACTGCCGCGCAGCGTGTACTTCTGGGGCGGGGTCGGGCGCGGCAAATCCTTCCTGATGGACGCGTTCTATTCGATGG
>CAYUYC010000363.1:0-2719 GCA_964448945.1 uncultured Burkholderiaceae bacterium | reverse complement strand
GGGCGCCGCGGCGCCCGGGATCAGTACCGCACCGACCACCAGATCGGCTGCACACACCGCTTCTTCGGTCGCGCTCATGGTCGCGTAGGCGGTCTGCACCCGGCCGCCGAAGATGTCGTCGAGGTAGCGCAGACGCGGCAGCGATTTGTCGAGGATGGTGACTTGCGCGCCCAGGCCCAGGGCCATCTTGGCCGCGTTGGTGCCGACCACGCCGCCGCCGATGACGACCACCTTGCCCGCGGCCACGCCCGGCACGCCGCCGAGCAGTACGCCGCGGCCGCCATTGGCCTTTTGCAGCGCGACCGCGCCGACCTGGATCGCCATGCGCCCGGCGACTTCGCTCATGGGTGCGAGCAGCGGCAGGCCGCCGCGCTCGTCGGTGATGGTTTCGTAGGCGATGGCGGTGCAGCCGGATTTCTGCAGCGCCGCCGCCTGCTCGGGATCGGGTGCGAGATGCAGATAGGTGAACAGCACCTGATCGGCGCGCAGCATCTTGCATTCGGCGGGCTGCGGCTCCTTGACCTTGACGATCATCTCCGCGCGCGCGAAGACGGTCTTGGCGTCGGCGACGATTTCGGCGCCGGCCGCCTGGTACATCGCATCGTCGCAGCCGATGCCGATGCCGGCACCCGCTTGCACGACGACCTGGTGGCCGTGATGCACGGCCTCGCGAACAGCGTCGGGGGTCATCCCGACGCGATATTCATGGTTTTTGATTTCTTTCGGGACGCCGATCAACACGAGGATTCTCCTTGAGGGGAAGTGCGGCCGCGACGCGGCGCGTGTGCCCGCATTGTGGTCGGCGCGGCGTCGAATGGGCTGTCGAAGCACTGCACAAAATCCGCGCGGATGCGCAACGTCATTGCGCATCCAAATCACAACAGCGAAGATTCGTGCGTCATTGCGGGTTTACGCGATGATCGACGGCGGCGCTGCGCGACGCTTGCCGCGTCCAGGACACTGCCGCTTGCCCCGCACGCCATGATCGAACTCGACCGCATCGACCGACGCATCCTCCAATTGCTCCAGGAGGATGGACGTCTGACCAATGCCGCCCTGGCCGAGAAGATCGCACTGTCGCCGTCGGCGACCTTGCGCCGGGTGCAGCGCCTCGAAGTGCAAGGCGTGATCGACGGCTACACCGCGTTGATCAATCCCGAGTCGACCGGGCGCGCGACCAATGTCTTCATCGAGGTGACCTTGGGCAGCCAGCGCGAAGAGGCGCTCAACGCCTTCGAACAAGCGGTGCGCGATTGCCCGGACATCCTCGAATGCCATCTAATGTCGGGCGGCTCGGACTATCTGTTGCGCGTGGCGGTACGCAACACGCAGGATTACGAGCGCATCCACAAGCAGCATTTATCGCGCTTTCCCAACGTCGCGCGCATACGATCGAGCTTTGCGCTGCGCACGGTCTGCAAGCGCACCGTCGTCGAAATCTGAAGTCGCATCGAGCACAGGCCTGCCATGAACGAATCGATCACCGACTGGTCCGCGCACCGCATCGTCACGGCGATCGCCGCACGCGAGGTGACGGTCGAGACCGTCACCGGCGCGTTCTGCGATCGCATCGAGGCGATCGACCCGACCCTGCACGCCTTCGTCTGGCACGACCGCGCCGCGGCCATGCGCACTGCGCGTGCACTCGACCGCGCGACCACGGGCAACGTGCTGCATGGCCTGCCGGTGGCGGTCAAGGACAACATCGATACCGCGGCCATTCCCACCCGCTACGGCTCGGCCATCTATGCCGACCATGTGCCGGCAACCGACGCGGCCTGCGTGGCCTTGTTTCGCGCTGCCGGCGGCTTCGTGCTGGGCAAGACCGCGACGACCGAGTTCGCCAATTTTCATCCGGCCAGCACGCTCAATCCGCGCAACCCGGAACACACGCCGGGCGGCTCGTCGAGCGGTTCGGCCGCGGCGGTCGCGGCCCAGCTCGCCCCGGTCGCGCTCGGTACCCAGACCGCCGGATCGGTGATCCGGCCGGCTGCGTTTTGCGGCATCGTCGGCTACAAGCCGTCGCCGCGGCTCATTCCGCGTACCGGCGTCAAACCCAATTCCGACACGCTCGACGAGATCGGCGTGTTTGCGCGCTCGGTCGACGATGCCGGGTGGTTCGCCGGGGTGGTGTCGCTCGCGCGGCCCAATACGCTGCCGAGCACCCGGGCCTTCGTGCCCAGCATCGGCGCGACCATGACGTCGCGCGCTTCGGCCGCGTCCGAGCCGATGCGGGTCGCGCTCGCGCGCGCGGCGCAGCGCCTGGCGTCGTCGGGGGCCAAGGTCGGCGATGCAGTCTGGCCCGCGGCCTTCGATCGCTTGTTCGATGCTCAGCGCACCATCCAGTTGTTCGAGACCGCGCGTGCGCTCGGCCCCGAATGGCAATACCGGCGCGCCGATCTGTCGGCCTCGCTGCAGGCGGTGATCGCCGACGGGCGCGCCATCGATGGCGGGCGGTATGCCGACGCGATCGACGTCGGGCGGTCGAGCTACGCCGCGATCGAATCCTTGTTCGCCGGGCGCGATGTCCTGATTGCGCCCGCCGCCCCGGGCGAGGCGCCACTGGGCGTGGACAGCACCGGCGATCCGGTGTTCAACCGTCCGTGGCAGTTGTTGCGTTGTCCGTGCGTGACCATCCCGTGCGGCGACGGCGTGCACATGCTGCCTTTGGGCATGCAGATCGTGGGCCGCCCCGGCGACGATCAACGCTTGCTTGCGG
>CAYUYC010000362.1:0-2747 GCA_964448945.1 uncultured Burkholderiaceae bacterium | reverse complement strand
TGAGATCGAACACTTGATCGACGCATGGATTCGCTGCTTGCCCGACAAGCAGCGACACGTCGTCGAGCGCCGGTTCGGGTTGCACAACCAGGAGCCGGCCACGCTAGAGCAACTCGCCGACGAACTGGGCGTCACGCGTGAGCGGGTACGTCAGATTCAGCAAGAAGCGCTGGGGCGGATGCGAAGATCCCTGATGCATGGCGGCGTATCGCGCGACGCAGTGCTCTGACTAGATCTGATCCTCGTCACGACGTCGGTCGTGGCGATGCGTGTGGCGCAATCGTCAGCGCGAATCAGGCACAATCGCGGCCCCACGCCCGGCCTGTTCGTACGCCATGCAAGCATCTCATTCCAACGCCCTTGAGTCCGTCGTCGAGGTCGAATCGCTCGACCTCGAAGCGCGCGGCATCGCCCACTATCCGAGCGAGAACGAGACATCGACCGGCAAGGTGGTGTTCATCGAAGGTGCGTTGCCGGGCGAGCGCGTTCAGCTCGAGACGATCAAGCGCAAGAAGACCTACGAGATCGCGCGCGTGGCGCGCATCGAGCGCGCAAGTGCTGCGCGGGTTGCACCACGGTGCGCCCATTTCGGCGTATGCGGCGGGTGCTCGATGCAGCATCTCGATCCCCGCGCGCAACTCGCCATCAAGCAGCGCGTGCTCGAGGACAATCTCTGGCATCTCGCGCGATTGCGCCCCGAATTGATCCTGCGCCCGATACAAGGACCGGATTGGCAGTACCGCTATCGCGCGCGCCTGTCGGTTCGATATGTTCCGAAGAAGGGCGGCGTGCTGGTCGGCTTTCGCGAGCGCGCTTCGAGCTATGTGGCCGACATTCGCGAATGCGCGGTGTTGCCGCAGGCGGTGTCGGCGCTGCTGATGCCCTTGCGGCAATTGATCGATCAATTGTCGATCCGTGATCGGCTGCCCCAGATCGAGTACGCGCAAGGGGCCGATGTCACGGTGCTCGTGCTGCGCATCTTGGAACCGCTGTCCGCTGCCGACGAGACATTGGTACGTGCGTTCGCGCAAGCGCATGCGGTCCAGATCTGGTTGCAGCCCAAAGGGCCCGATACGGTGGCCCCGTTCCATCCGCTCGATGCGCCACCTTTGTCGTATGCATTGCCGGAGTTCGGCGTCACGATGCCGTTTCGGCCGACCGACTTTACGCAGGTCAATCATCGAATCAACCGTGTGTTGGTATCGACGGCGATCGGCTTGCTGGCGCCGACGAAGACGGATCGCGTACTGGATCTTTTCTGCGGCCTGGGCAATTTCACCTTGCCGCTTGCGACGCGCGTCGCGCAAGTCCATGGCATCGAAGGCAGTCCGGCCCTGGTCCAACGCGCTGCCGACAATGCGATGGCCAATCAGATTGCCAACGCCACGTTTGCCGCGCGCAATCTGTTCGAAGTGACATCAGCGGAATTCGCGTCGTGGGGGCGCTTCGATCGCATCCTGATCGATCCCCCCCGAGAGGGGGCGCTCGAAATCGCGCGTGCGCTCGCGCACATCGACGATGCGCCCAGGAGGATCGTGTATGTCAGCTGCAATCCGGCCACCCTGGCCCGGGATGCGGCAGTGTTGGTCCACGAGGGGCGCTACGCATTGCGAGCGGCGGGCGTGGTGAACATGTTCCCGCACACTTCGCACGTCGAATCGATCGCGGTGTTCGAACCCACGAATTGACGGGGCACAAAGAGATCGGGCCGCGCAACCTGCGCGGCCCGACGTCTGCGACCCACCTGACGGCGAGGCAGCTTATTCGCTGCGCGCGAAGCCGAGGATCTGCAGCAGGCTGATGAAGAGGTTGTACAGATCGAGATAGATCGCCAGGGTCGCCGAGACATAGTTCGTCTCGCCACCGTTCACGACACGGCTGAGATCGAACAACAGCAGGGCCGAGAACAAGCCGCATCCGATCACGGCGATCGTCAACTGCAGGGCGGGCAACTGCAGGAACACATTGGCAATCGACGCGACGATCAGCATGACCAAACCGATCATCAGGAACTTGCCCCAACTCGAGAAGTCGCGTTTGCTCGCCGACGCATAAGCGGCCAGTCCGAAGAAGGCGAGTGCAGTGCCGCCTGCTGCGAGCGAGACGATTTCCGGCCCGTGCTTGATGGCCAGGTAGATCTGCAGGATGCGCGACAGCATCAAGCCCATGAAGAACGTGAAGCCGAGCAGCAAAGCCACGCCCACGCCGGAATGCTTGTATTTCTCGACCGCGAACATCAACCCGAACGCGATGCCGAGATAGATCAGAGTGTTGATGCCGGCGCCGAAAGGCATCCGGAATTGGAGCGCGATACCCAGCCATGCGCCCGCGACCGTCGGGATCATGGTCAGTGCCAGCATCCAGTAAGTGTTGCGCAGGACACGGTTGCGCGTAGCGGCCGATACGTCGACCGTGCGGTCGAACTCGTAGGGGTTGGCGTTGCGGGGGAACATGCTCATGGGGCTCCTCGATTGATCGAAACGCGATGATGCGCCAACTCTGAGTCCGGCGGGCCGGAAAAGTTGCATCGATTGCGGCGCATGGTCGTCAGTCCGGGCGAATGAGGCGCCTGCCCAAGGGGGTGTCATGGGTGCGATAGTCGGCTCATGCTAAAATTTTCGATTGATTTATTCGTGTAATCGCCTAATTCATAACGAAATTTCGGAGTTTTCATGGCAATCGAACGTACCCTCTCCATCATCAAGCCGGACGCCGTCGCGAAGAACGTCATCGGGCAAATCTATGCG
>CAYUYC010000361.1:0-2765 GCA_964448945.1 uncultured Burkholderiaceae bacterium | reverse complement strand
CCGCCGAGGCCGCCAATCGCATGCTCATCCTCGTCGATATCGATCGCCTCATCGCTTCTTCCGATATCGGGGCCGGTGCGCCTACGATCCATTGATGAACCCGGCGTCCGCTGCCGCTCGCGGGCACGCGGACGCCCCTTGTGCGGAGAATCTCATGCGGCTCGCAGACGAGCGCGCGCCGAACGCCAATGGTCGGTGCGCGCCGGAAGAAGCCTCGCCCGCCGCGCCCGAGCCCATCGCAGAACCGCCATCGTCGCCGTGCACGCATGCATCGGCGCGGTCGCGACGATGGCGCTGGCTGCAAGGCAGCGGGCTCATGCTGGCGCTGGTCGGCGCGGCAATGACCGGACATTTCGGCGCCTTTGCGTTCGACCATCTGCCCGGCGTGCATGGCGCCGAGCTCGCGCTCGGCGTGGGCCTGGTCTTCGGCGTGATCGCCATTGCCGTGGGCTGGCACTGGACGCGCCTCGCGCGCATTGCCGAGCATGCGCTCACCGTGGCCGGCGACGGTTATCTGCTGCTCGATCGTGCGGGGCGCATCCGCGCCGCCAACACCGCGTATTGCCGGATGACCGGCTGCGACACACCGCGTGCCTTGATCGGCCGCCCGGTCGCGCAATTGAGCGCCATCGCCCCATCTGCGGCCACGCGAGCGCAGCTCGTACGCGCCCGCACGCAGGGCTGCGCGCGGTACGACGACGAATACCGGACCGCGTGCGGCGGCGTGCCAGTACGCGTCACGATGGCCTGGCTCGCGGCCGAACATCACTTCGTGCTCTTCGTTCACGACATGACGGCGCAGCGCAGCGCCGAGCGCGCCCGGCAATTGCTGTCCACCGTCGTCGATGCCGTCGGCGAAGCGCTCATCTTGCTCGACGCCCAATCGCGCATCGCGATGTTCAACCTGGGCGCGCAACGCATCTTCGGGCTGAGCGCACAGGAGGCGCTCGGGCAGTCGATCGACGTCCTGCTCGCGGCGGCCGAGGGCGCCATGCTGATCGAGCAGGTTCGCACCGCGGCGCCACCGGAGGGCGAGCAGCGCCAGGAGCCCCGCACGCAATTGCTGGACGGCCGGCACAAGGACGGACGCTCGTTTCCGATGCGCGCGACCTTCGGACTCGTCCCGGGCACCCGCGGTCCCTGGGTGGCGATTGCGATCCAGGACATCAGCGACAACATCGAAGCCGAAGCGGCCCGGCAGCGCAATCAGATCCTGGAGGCGCAGGCCCAGGCCCGGCGGCATTTCCTGTCGCGCATGAGCCATGAATTGCGCACACCGCTCAACGCTGTGCTGGGGTTTGCGCAATTGCTTCGCGGCCAGGGCGATGCGATGACGGCCAAACAACTGCGCGCGGTCGGACGCATCGAAAGCGCGGGCGAACACCTGCTAGGCATGGTCAACGATCTGATGGATCTGTCGCAACTCGACCAAGGCGGCATGCGTCTGGATCTACATGCCTTCGACGTCGCCGATGAATGGCCGCAGGCGATCGCGCTGGTCCTGCCGATGGCGCGGGCGCGGAACATCAACATCCGATCACCGCGCTATGACGGGGCCCAGACCCTGTTATGGGCCGAAGCCGATGACAACCTGAGCAGCGGCAGTGCACGGGTGCTGGCCGATCCGATGCGGGTGCGCCAGATCCTGGTCAATCTGCTGAGCAATGCCATCAAGTACAACCGCGACGACGGCGCGGTGTCATTGGAAGTCGGCACCGTCGATGCGCAAGTGCACATCAGCGTCAGCGACACCGGATTCGGCCTGTCGCCCGAACAATTGCAGCGCATCGGCGAGCCGTTCAATCGGCTGGGCGCCGAACAGCGCGGCATCGAAGGGACCGGGCTGGGTCTTGCGTTGTCGCGCAATCTCGCTCAGGCCATGCACGGCGAACTGCGCATCGACAGCGTCCTGGGTTTCGGAACCCGCGTCAGCCTGGTGTTGCCGCTGGCCGATCCCGCAGATGCGTCCGACCAGATCCACCAGACCACCGCCGATCCCCGGGCGACGACGCAGACCAGTGTGCCCCTGTGCGTCCTGCACGTCGAAGACGATCCGGTGAATGTCGAGTTGGTCAGCGCTCTGTTCGCCCATAGCCGGCCGAACATCGATTACGTCCCGGCCAGTTCCGGTGTTCAGGCGCTGGCATGGTTGCGCGAGCATGTGCCCGACATCATCCTGACCGACATGAATCTGGGGGACATGCGCGGCCAGGATCTGCTCGACGCAATCCGCAGCGACGCCAGGCATGCGGCGATTCCCGTGCTTGCCTTGTCGGGGGATGCCATGCTCGACAGCGTGGCCAACGCGCGGCGCGCGGGGTTCTTCGACTATCTCACCAAGCCCGTGCATTTCGAGCACTTGTTGAGCGCCATCGATGCGGCGGCCCGCGCCCGGGGTCTTTAGCAAACATTTAGGATTCGCTGAGCGAAGATTTAGCAACGCCCGCGGGCCTTGGTTTCTAGGATGGTCATGCGGTCGACCGAGTCGGCCGCATCACATCGACAACACTGGAAATCACGGAGTCACCCATGCAAGTCCCGCAGTCATCCCCCGCGGTATCCGCACCGCAACCCGCCGCCGCGCGCTTCGACATTTACGCCGGCATCCACAAGGCCCTGCGCGCGATGATGTTCGACGCGCTCACCGGCATCGGCCGCATGGACCCGGACGACGCTGCCGACCGCGCCGAACATCTGGACCGCGTGCGCGCCCTGCTCGCGTTCTGCCTCAAGCACATCGAGCACGAGAACGTCTTCGTGCACGC
>CAYUYC010000360.1:0-2824 GCA_964448945.1 uncultured Burkholderiaceae bacterium | reverse complement strand
GCTTTTCCGGGTTGTTGATGAAGTACGGGGACAGGTAGCCGCGGTCGAACTGCATGCCTTCGACGACGTCGAGTTCGTTCTGCAGCGACTTGCCGTCTTCGACGGTGATGACGCCTTCCTTGCCGACCTTTTCCATCGCGTTGGCGATGATCTGGCCGATGTCGGAATCCGAGTTGGCCGAGATCGAGCCGACTTGGGCGATTTCCTTGCTGGTGGTGGTCGGCTTGGAGATCTTCTTGACCTCTTCGACGATTGCGAGCACGGCCTTGTCGATGCCGCGCTTGAGGTCGGTCGGGTTGTAGCCGGCGGCCACGAACTTGAAGCCTTCGCGCACGATGGCTTGGGCCAGCACGGTGGCGGTGGTGGTGCCGTCACCGGCGTTGTCGCTGGTCTTGGAAGCGACTTCCTTGACGAGCTGGGCGCCCATGTTTTCGAACTTGTCCTTGAGTTCGATTTCCTTGGCGACCGAGACGCCGTCCTTGGTCACCGTCGGAGCGCCGAACGAGCGCTCGAGCACGACGTTGCGGCCCTTGGGACCCAGCGTGACCTTGACCGCGTTGGCCAGGATGTTGACGCCATTGACGATCTTCGCGCGCGCGTCGTCGCTGAAGAGAACTTGCTTAGCTGCCATGTGTTTCTCCTGATGTTCTGTACGGGGAAGCGATTACTTCGAGATCACGGCGAGGATGTCTTCTTCGCGCATGACCAGCACTTCGTTGCCGTCGACCTTGACGGTCTGGCCGCTGTACTTGCCGAACAGAACGCGATCGCCGACCTTCACTTCCAGGGCGCGGACCTTGCCATCGTCGAGCACCTTGCCGTTGCCGACTGCCAGCACTTCGCCTTGATCGGGCTTTTCGGCGGCGGCATCGGGAATCACGATCCCGGACGCGGTCTTGGTTTCATTGTCCAGGCGCTTGACGATCACGCGATCGTGCAAAGGACGCAGGTTCATGCCGAACTCCTTCAAAAATTTCGTGTGTGGTTGTCGTGAATGCGCACGCAAACGCAGCGCCAAGACCCGCTTCGGACCGGATGACGCGTCCTTTGCGGCGGAATCTTGTTAGCACTCAACTGCGGCGAGTGCTAATAATAGTGGCCGGCCCGACCGATTTCAAGCGCCCGCCCCGCGCGTGCCTTTGCGCACCATCTCGGCGCTGGGTGCTGCCACCCATCAACGAACGGGGAGTTTCCATGTCCCCTATTCTTGGTGTTCTGCACTAGAAGTCGTGCGCTCTTGCACGTTCTCGCTATCCAGTCTGAGTAACAATCCGCGACACAAACTTGATAAGACGTCGTTAAGCGGTGGGGGACGAAGTGCGCGTATTGCTCGCAGAAGATGACGACATGCTCGGTGCGGCCACCCGCGCCGGTTTGGTCCAGGACGGCTACATCGTCGATTGGGTGCGCGAAGGCGCGGCCTTTCTGGCGGTGATCAAGGTGCACACCTACGACGCGGTGCTGCTCGATCTGGGTCTGCCCGATGCCTCGGGCGTCGACCTGCTGCGCACCTTGCGCTCGACGCAGAACCACACGCCGGTGATCATCATCACCGCACGCGGGCAAGTGAGCGACCGGGTCCAGTTGCTCGATCTCGGCGCGGACGATTACGTGTCCAAGCCCTTCGACCTCGACGAACTCACCGCGCGCATCCGCGCCGTCACGCGACGCGGCGTCGGACAGGCGGCCGAAGCGCTCGAATGCGGTCCGCTGCGCTTGAACCTGTCTTCGCACACCGCCACCTGGCGCGAAGCGCCGCTGAGCCTGACCAACAAGGAGTTCTGGCTGCTCGAGACCTTCCTGCGCAATCGCCCCCGGGTGCTGAGCCGGCGCCAGCTCGAAGAAGCCGTGTACGGCTGGGGCGATGAAGTCGAGAGCAACGCGGTCGAAGTGCATATCCACCATCTGCGCAAGAAGATCTCGCCCCAGGTCATTCGCACGGTGCGCGGCGTGGGCTATCAATTCGGGAACGACCTTGAATGAGGCGACGGAACGCACGCGCAGTTGGTCCCTGCGTCAACGGCTCCTGACCCTCGCCGCGATCGGTTCGGTCCTCGCGTGGATCGCGGGCGGCGTGGCGGTGTTCTGGGCCGCCGAAGAAAACAGCACCCGCTTGTTCGACGAACGTCTGCGCGACGTGGGCCGCATGGTGCTGCAGTTTGCATCGCACGAGATCGACGAAGTCCGCTCCAAGGGCAGCGGCACGATCCAGGAAGACACCGCGCTCACCCTGGGCTCGCGCTACCAGTACCAGATCTGGTCGCGCTCCGGCGAACTGCTGCTGCAAAGCTATAACGCGCCCGGCGATCATCCGATCGCCCCGCTCGAACAATCCGGCTTCGGCAATGCGACGGCCGACGGCCATATGCAGCGCACCTTCGCCGCCAGAACGGCGGACGGCGAGATGATCATTCAGGTCGCCGAATTCACATCCAGCCGCAATGCCTTCCACGCAACGATGGGCGGCTACTTCGTCCCCTTCCTGCTCACCTCGCTGGCGGCGCTCTTGTCGCTCAACTGGTGGATCATCCAGCGCGCCATGCGTCCGATCGAGGACTCCGCGACGCAGCTCCTGCAGCGCTCGCCGCACGATCTCGATCCGGTGCTCGTCGACAATCCGCCCGATGAACTGGCGCCCTTGCTGCGCTCGATGAACGACTTGTTCGGCCGCTTTGCGCGCACCTTGTCGGCGGAGCGGTCCTTCACTGCGTCGGCTGCGCACGAATTGCGCACGCCCTTGGCGGCCATGCGCGCGCAGGCGCAAGTGGCCATGCGCGCCCGCGATCAAGCCGAATCGAACACCGCGCTGCGCGCGCTCGTCGGC
>CAYUYC010000359.1:0-2831 GCA_964448945.1 uncultured Burkholderiaceae bacterium | reverse complement strand
GCATGCCGAACTGGGCGCGTATTACGCCGACGCCGATGTGTTCGTGTTTCCGAGCCGCACCGACACCTTCGGCCTGGTGATGCTCGAAGCCAATGCCTGCGGCACGCCGGTCGCGGCATTCCCGGTGACCGGGCCGATCAATGTGGTCAAACCCGGCATCACCGGCGTGCTCGCCGACGATCTGCGCGAGGCCTGCCTGGGCGCCTTGATGCTCGATCGATCCGGCGTGCGCGACGCGACCTTGCCGTACACCTGGCGCGTCATTGCCGACGACCTGCTCGGCGTGCTGGTGCCGGCCATGCCCGACCAAGCCAGTGCTGCGCCGACGATCCGCGCACTGGCAGGCCGCTGAATGACCGCAGCGCGCGCGATGCCGCGCGGTCTGGCCGCGTTGCTGCTCGCGCAGTTTCTTTCGGCCCTGGCCGACAACGCGGTGCTCATCGTCGCGATTGCGCTGCTGGCGGCGCGCGGCGAACCGGGCTGGATGGCGCCGCTGCTCAAGTTCGGCTTCATCGCCTCGTATGTGGTGTTTGCGCTCGTGGTCGGGCTGTTGGCCGATGCATGGTCCAAACCGCGCGTGATGATGGTGACCAATGCGCTCAAGGCCCTGGGCGCGGCGGCGCTGCTGGCCGGGGCGCATCCGCTCGCGGCCTACGCCTTGATCGGCTTTGGCGCGGCCGCGTATTCGCCGGCCAAGTACGGGCTGATGGTCGAGTTGTTGCCGCCGGGCCGCCTGGTGACGGCCAATGCCTGGCTGGAGGCATTGACCATCGGCGCGGTCATCCTGGGCACCCTGGCCGGCGGCGCCTTGATCTCGCCCGAGTTCGCACGCTGGGTCGCGGCCTGGTTCGGTGCGCGCGCGATCGGTGCCGGCGCGCACGGGGCGCTGGTCGCGGCGCTCGTCGCGGTATTGCTGCTGTATGCCGCGGCCGCGGGCGTCAATGTGCTGGTGCCCGATTCCGGCCGCCGCTACCGGCCGCCGCAACTGGCGCCGCGCGCGGTGATCGGCGGATTCGCACGGGCGTTGCAGACCCTGGCGCGCGATCCGGCGGGGCGGATGTCATTGGCCGTGACCAGCCTGTTGTGGGGCGTGGGCACCGCACTGCAATTCGTGGTGCTCGATTGGGGTTGCGAGGCGCTGCGCCTGACGCTCGATCGCGCATCGATGCTGCAAGGCGTGGTGGCAGTCGGGGTCGCGGTGGGGGCGGTGGTGGCGGCGCGCAGCATACCGCTCGGTCGCGCACCGGCGATCCTGCCGTTCGGCTTGTTGTTCGGCCCGATGCTGCTCACCTTGCTGCCGGTCACGACATTGATCGTGGCGCTGCCGACGATGGCAGCGCTTGGTGCAGCGGCGGGGTTCTTCATCGTGCCGATGAACGCGCTGCTCCAGCATCGCGGCATGGTCTTGCTCAACGCCGGGCAGTCGATCGCGGTCCAGAACTTTTGTGAGAACGTGAGCGTGCTGCTGATGCTCGCCGCCTATGCGGGCTTGCGCCGCGCCGAATGGCCGCTGGTGTGGATCATCGCGGCACTGGCGGTACTGGTATCGGTGGCGATGTTCGCGATCATGCGAGCCCACCGCGGTGGGCTGGTGCGCGCGGTCTAGCTCAGCCGCCTTCGATCGGTTCTTCGGGGATCGGCTTGCGGGTGGCGAGCACCTTGTCGATGCGCTTGCCGTCCATGTCGAGCACCTCGAACTTCCAGTCGCCCCATTCCACCTTGTCGGCGGTGCGCGGGATGCGCCCGAGCAGCAGCATGATCATCCCCGAGAGGGTGTGATAGCTGTCGGAATCGCCATCGGGCAGGTCGTGCAGATCGAGGGTGTCCTGCAGCTCGGGCAGGGCGATCACGCCGTCGAGCAGCCAGGAGCCGTCTTCGCGCTGCAAGGCCGAGGATTCTTCGGGCTGGGGCGTCGGGAACTCGCCGACGATGGCTTCGAGCACGTCCTTGAGCGTGACCAGGCCTTGCACCTCGCCGTATTCGTCGACCACCAGCGCGGCCGGCGTATGGCTGTTGCGGAAGTTCTCGACCAGTTCGGTGCCGGTCAGGGTCTCGGGCACGTACAGCGGCGCTTGCAGGCCGTGCGTGAGATCGAGCTGTTTGCCGGCCAGCATTTGCGAGAGCAGGTCCTTGGCGCGCGCCACGCCCAGCACGTCGCCCAGGTCGCCGCGGCAGACCGGAAAGCGCGAGACGTGCGAGTTGGCGATCTTGTCGCGATTGACCTCGATCGGATCGTGGATGTCGAGATAGACCACATCGCCGCGCGGGACCATGAGCGAGGTGAGCTTGCGTTCGTCGAGCCGGAACACATTGCGCACCATCTGCTGCTCGGCATGCTCGAACACGCCGGCATCTGCGCCTTGCTCCATCAGCACCTGGATTTCTTCTTCGGTCACCTGCGGGCCGGTGCTTTGGCGTGCGCCCATCAGGCGCAGCACGGTGTCGGTGGAGAAGGTCAGCACCTTGACGAAGGGCGTGGCGGCGATGCTCAGCCAGCGCATGGGCAGGGCGACCACGCGCGCGATCGACTCGGGGTACATCTGCCCGAGGCGCTTGGGCACCAGCTCGCCCACGATCAACGACAAGAAGGTGACCACGATGACCACCAGGGCCAGCGCGAGCGCCGAAGCGAACGGCGCGACGATCGGGAATTGCGCGCTCAGCCAGATCGCGAACGGCTGCGCGAAGGCGTTCTCGCCGACGATGCCCGAGAGGATGCCGATCGAGGTGATGCCGATTTGCACCGTGGAAAGAAAGCGCGTCGGATGCTCGTGCAGCTTGAGCGCTTCTTGCGCCTGCAGATCGCCGTCGTCGGCCATCGATTGCAGACG
>CAYUYC010000358.1:0-2868 GCA_964448945.1 uncultured Burkholderiaceae bacterium | reverse complement strand
TCCCAGTAGTCGGCCAGGGATTCGCCCTTCACGGCGAACACCGGGATGCCGCCGCCATCGCCGCCGACGGCATCCCGGTGTTCGCCGTGAAGGGCGAATCCCTGGCCGACTACTGGGACTACACCCACCGCATCTTCGAGTGGGCCGACGGCGGCTACTCGAACATGATCCTCGATGACGGCGGCGATGCCACGCTGCTCTTGCACCTGGGCACGCGCGCCGAGACCGATGCCTCGGTCATCGCCAAGCCGACCTGCGAAGAAGAGACCTTCTTGTTCGCGTCGATCAAGGCCAAGCTCGCGCAAGACCCCAAGTGGTATTCGACGCGCATCGCCAAGATCAAGGGCGTGACCGAAGAAACCACCACCGGCGTGCATCGTCTGTACCAGATGGCCAAGGACGGCAAGCTCGCCTTCCCGGCGATCAACGTCAACGACTCGGTCACCAAGAGCAAGTTCGACAACCTGTACGGCTGCCGCGAATCATTGGTCGACGGCATCAAGCGCGCGACCGATGTGATGGTCGCGGGCAAGATTGCGATCGTTTGCGGCTACGGCGATGTGGGCAAGGGTTCGGCCCAAGCCTTGCGCGCGTTGTCGGCCCAGGTGTGGGTGACCGAGATCGACCCGATCTGCGCGTTGCAGGCGGCGATGGAAGGCTATCGCGTGGTCACCATGGAAACCGCGGCCGCGCACGGCGACATCTTCGTGACCTGCACCGGCAACTACCATGTGATCACGCATGCGCACATGCAGGCGATGAAGGATCAGGCCATCGTCTGCAACATCGGCCATTTCGACAGCGAGATCGATGTCGCTTCGCTCAAGCAATACACCTGGGAGAACATCAAGCCCCAGGTCGACCATGTGATCTTCCCCGACGGCAAACGCATCATCCTGCTGGCCGAAGGCCGCCTGGTGAACCTCGGCTGCGCGACCGGCCATCCGTCCTACGTCATGTCGTCGTCGTTCGCGAACCAGACCATCGCGCAGATCGAGCTGTATCTGCATACCGAGAAGTATCCGGTCGGCGTGTATGTGCTGCCCAAGCATCTCGATGAAAAGGTCGCGCGTCTGCAGCTCAAGAAGCTCAATGCAGAACTGAGTGTGCTGACCGACGAACAGGCGCGTTACATCGGCGTGGACAAGGCCGGTCCGTACAAGGCCGACCACTATCGCTATTGATTCATGCGTCCAGGAGTGAGGTGATGAGACTGTTGCTCGTCTGGCTGCTCAACGCGGTCGCGCTGCTCGCGGTGGCCTACCTGATCCCCGGCGTGACCGTGGACAGCCTGCCATCGGCGCTGGTCGCGGCGCTGGTGCTGGGCTTGGTCAACACCGTGGTGCGGCCCATCCTGTTCTTGCTGACCCTGCCGATTTCGGTGCTGACCATGGGCGCGTTCTTCCTCGTGCTCAACGGCCTGTTGTTCTGGGCCGTGGGTTCGATGCTGAGCGGCTTTCATGTCAGCGGGTTCTGGTCGGGCGTGTTCGGCGGCATCGTCTACGGTCTCATCTCCTGGTTCTTGTCCTATCTGATTCCGGGCAGGGAACGTTTTGAGTAAACCCTACAGCTTCGAGTTTTTTCCGCCCAAGACGTCCGAAGGCGAGGCCAAGCTGCGCGCCGCACATGCGCAACTGGCGCAGGTCGATCCCGAGTTCTTTTCGGTGACCTTCGGCGCGGGCGGCTCCACGCGTGAAGGCACGCTGCAGACCATCGACTGGATCATGGCCGCGGGCTCGCAAGGCGCGCCGCATCTGTCGTGCATCGGGTCCACGCGCGAGAACATCCGCGCGGTGCTGGCCGAATACCGCCAGCGCGGCGTGCGCCGCATCGTCGCCTTGCGCGGCGATCTGCCCTCGGGCCATGGTGCGTCGGGCGAGTTCCGCTACGCCAACGAGCTGGTCGAGTTCGTGCGCGCCGAGACCGGCGATTGGTTCCATATCGAGGTCGCCGCGTATCCGGAATTCCATCCGCAGGCGCGCTCGCCGCAGGACGATCTGCAGGCCTTCGTGCGCAAGGTGCAGGCCGGTGCCAATTCGGCGATCACGCAGTACTTCTTCAACGCCGATGCGTATTTCCGTTTCGTCGACGATGTCGCGGCGCTGGGCAGCACGGTGCCGGTGGTGCCGGGCATCATGCCGATCACCAATTCCTCCCAGCTCGCGCGGTTTTCCGATGCCTGCGGCGCCGAGATTCCGCGCTGGGTGCGCAGGCGGCTCGAAAGCTTCGGCGACGATCGCGCGTCGATCCGGGCCTTCGGGCTCGACGTGGTGGCGGCCTTGTGCGAACGCCTGCTCGCAGGCGGCGCGCCGGGTCTGCACTTCTACACGATGAACTCGGCCGACGCGACGCTCGCCATCTGGCGGCGCTTGCAGGCGGGTTGAGCCGGCGCGGCCTCAGCGCCAGGTGCGCAGACCGCGCTCGGTGACGATCGCGTCCAGCCGCAGGTCGTGCGCGTCGGGTTCGAAGCGGCAGGCCTGCGCTTCGAACGCGACGCCGATCAAACGCTGCGGCCGCGTGCGCCCGGCAAAACTGCGGTCGTAATACCCGCCGCCATAGCCCAGGCGCCAGCCATCGGGATGGAACCCCAGGCAGGGAATGACGATCGTATCGGGCATGAGCACGGGCGCATCCACCGGCGGCACGCGCACCCCGCAGGCATCGCGCGCGGCGGGCGGCAGGCCGTCCCAGCGGCGGAACACCAAGGGCGTTTGCGGCACCAGCACCACGGGCAAGGCGAGGGTCCAGCCCGCGGCCAGGGCGGCGCGCCAAGCGTCGCCGAGTTCGGGTTCGCCGCGGATGGGCCAATACGCGGCCAGCACACCGGGCGTGCCGCGGGCCAGTTCGGTGCTCAGGGCCGCTGCGATG
>CAYUYC010000357.1:0-2878 GCA_964448945.1 uncultured Burkholderiaceae bacterium | reverse complement strand
GCACCCGCCGTGCCCGAGCCTGCGGGATCGAACGCGGCACCGGCATCTGCGGTGCCTGAGCCCCCGGGCGCGGCACCGCTGCCCGGCGCCGAAGGCAGCGCGCCCGAGCGCGTATCCGCGTCGACGACTTACTGGATCGGCCTGGGCGTGGGGGCGCTGGCGATGGTGTTGTTCTATGCGCTCTTGAGCTTCGAGCGGCTCGAGATCTTCAAGATGCTGTTGTCGTCCTTCTTTCCGCTGGTGGTGCTCATCCTTGCGGTGCTCGGGTCCATCGTCTTCGGTCTGGCCACGCCCACCGAAGCCGCGGCGGTCGGCGCATTCGGCGGCGTGCTGTTGGCGGCGGCGTATCGGCAGCTCACCTGGAGCGTGCTCAAGGAATCGGTCTTTCTCACCGCCAAGACCTCGGCCATGGTGTGCTGGCTCTTCGTCGGTTCGGCGATCTTCTCGGCCGCGTTTGCCTTGCTGGGCGGGCAGGAACTGGTCGAGCAATGGGTGATGTCGATGAACCTGACCAAGACCGAGTTCTTGGTCTTGTCGCAGGTGATCATCTTCATCCTCGGCTGGCCGCTCGAATGGACCGAGATCATCGTGATCTTCATGCCCATCTTCGTGCCCTTGCTCGACAACTTCGGCGTCGATCCTTTGTTCTTCGGTTTGCTCGTCGCGCTCAATCTGCAGACGGCGTTCTTGTCGCCGCCGGTGGCGATGGCGGCGTTCTATCTCAAAGGCGTTTCGCCGCCGCACGTCACGCTCAACCAGATCTTTGCGGGGATGCTGCCGTTCATGGGCATCCAAGTGCTGGCCATCATCATGCTCTATGTGTTCCCCGGGATCGGCTTGTGGTTGCCCCAGGTGCTTTACGGGCGTTGAGCAAAGGGCGGCATGCGTACCGACGTCACCGACACCGCCGGCATCGAGCCGAGCCGCTTCGACGAGTTGTGGGACTTTGGCGATCCCGCGCGTACCGAGGCGCGCTTTCGTGCCGTGCTGCGCGACCCGCGCGTGGACCCAGCGCTCGGCTTCGAGATCGAAACCCAGATCGCACGCACCCTCGGGCTGCGCCGCGAATTCGACGCCGCGCGCACCTTGCTCGATACCTTGGTCGCGCGCATCGCGGGCGACTGGGGACGCCCGCGTGCACGCTGGCTGCTCGAGCGCGGTCGCACCTATGCCTCGGCAATCCACGCCGACGATCGCCCGACCGCGATGCAGTTGTATCGCGGCGCCTGGCGGCTGGCGCTCGCGCACGGCGAAGAACGCCTGGCGATCGACGCCGCCCACATGCTTGCCATCGTCGCGCCGACGATGCAGGAGCAGGAACACTGGATGCGCGAAGGACTCGCGGTCGCGCGATCGGCGCGCGACCCCAAGGCACGGCGCTGGCAAGGCACGCTGTGGCACAACCTCGGCATGAGCTACCACGATGCGCAGCGCCATCGCGACGCCGTCGATGCATTCCGTCAGGCGGTGGCCGCGCGTACCGTGGCGGGCGATGCGCAGGCCTTGTTCGTCGAGCGCTGGTGTCTGGCCTGGGCGCTGCGGTATACCGGCGCACACGAGGAAGCTTTGTCGATTCTAGACACGCTCGATGCACAAGCACGCGCGCAGGCGACGCCCGACGGCTATGTCTACGAGGAGATGGCCGAGAACCTGTGGGCGCTGGGGCGCGAAGGCGAGGCCAGAGTGCGGTTCGCACAGGCCCTGCCGCTGCTGGAGCATGAGAGCGACGTGGTCAATGATCCGGCGCGCATGACACGTTTGCGCAGTCTGGGCCAGCCCATCGATCCCGCGCGAAAACCCTGAGTCAGTCGTGTCTTGCGGCGCACATATGCTGCGCTACACTCCGAGCGCTCCGGCGAACGTCGCCGGGGTTCTCCGATCACTTCTCACCTACGGGCGGAAATGAACAAGGTCTACCCCAGCGCAGCGGCGGCGCTCGCCGACATCGTGAAGGACGCTCAGACGCTCGCCGTCGGCGGCTTCGGACTCTGTGGGATCCCCGAAGCGCTGATCGCCGCATTGCGCGACACCGGTGCCAAGGACCTCACGGTCATCTCCAACAATGCAGGGGTCGACGGATTCGGCCTCGGGCAATTGCTCACCACGCGGCAGATCAAGAAGATGATCTCGTCCTATGTGGGCGAGAACAAAGAGTTCGAACGCCAATACCTGGCCGGCGAACTCGAACTCGAATTCACGCCGCAAGGCACCTTGGCCGAGAAATTGCGCGCCGGCGGCTGCGGCATTCCGGCCTTCTTCACCAAGACCGGCTACGGCACCATCGTCGCCCAGGGCAAGGAGACGCGCGAATTCGACGGCGCGATGTACGTCATGGAGCGCAGCCTCACGGCCGATGTCGGCTTGGTCAAGGCCTGGAAGGGCGATCGCGCGGGCAACCTCGTGTACCGCAAGACCGCACGCAACTTCAATCCGTTGTGCGCGATGGCGGGCAAGGTGACGGTGGCCGAGGTCGAGATCCTGTGCGAAGTCGGCGAACTCGATCCCGAGAACGTGCACACGCCGGGCATCTACGTGCATCGCGTGGTGCACAACCCGTCCCCCGAAAAGCGCATCGAACAGCGCACCATCCGCACCGCCTGAGACGCGAACAAGAGGAGAACACCATGCCCTGGTCTCACGACGAAATGGCTGCGCGCGCCGCGCGCGAATTGCAAGACGGTTTCTACGTCAATCTCGGCATCGGCCTGCCCACGCTGGTCGCCAATCACATCCCGATGGGCGTGAGCGTGGTGCTGCAGTCCGAAAACGGCATGCTCGGCATCGGCCCGTTCCCGACCGCCGACGAGATCGACGCCGACCTCATCAACGCCGGCAAGCAGACCGTGACCATCCTGCCCGGCGGCAGCTTCTTCCATAG
>CAYUYC010000356.1:0-2901 GCA_964448945.1 uncultured Burkholderiaceae bacterium | reverse complement strand
CTATCCGCACATCGTCGGCGGCAATTTCGATGACGAAGACCAGACCTCGTTGGACGAGACCGTGGCCATGCGCGAATTCAAGATTCCGCTCGAAGGCGAAGACGCGTTTTACGTCACCGCGGCCTATCGCTCCTACCTCGGATCGCGCGCCGATCTCAGCGATCAGATCACCGTGCTGGCGGACTTGGATGCGGCTTTCAGCGAGGCGTACTCGATGCCGTTGCCGTCGCCGCAACCGGGCGTCACGATGCGGCTGCATGTGGGCGATTTTGCGCAGGACTATTGCGGCGAGGTGGAGCTCGTCTACACCATGCAGACCAGCACAGTAGTCGCCGTCGCGATGGGCGATCGCACCCTGCAGGAGCGGTTGCTCGAGAACGCGCAATGCAAGATGGAACTCGACCCCGATGACGAGCATTTTTGCGAAGCGCGTGCGCAGTGCCTGAATGCGTACCTTGCCAAATCGTTGCCCGGAACGCCGATTGATTCGCCGATGCTGCAGCGTTTCTCGCGCCTGCAACTGCAATAGACCAATGATCACCGAACCATTGCAGATCGGCAGCGGCAGCGCATTCGTGCAATCGATCAAGGCATTGGTCGTGGCGTGCATCGTGGCGCTCGCGGGATGCGTGCCTTACCCCATCTACAAAACCCTGCAACCCGAGGTCGATGCCCAGGTGCTCGACGCATCGGGCGGGCCTGTCGTGCAGGCGCAGGTCACGCTCGTAGCGCGGGCGCGACCGGCTCCGGGTGTGCTCAGTGCGCCGGTGGTTGCCAGCGACGCCAATGGGCGCGTGCACTTCGACGCGGTGCGCGAATGGCGGACCGAAGTCATGGCCTTGCACGGTGCGCTCTACTACCACTGGAGCCTGTGCGTGGCCAAGCCTGGGTACCGGACGATCGAGGTGCCTGTGGATGCCGATGCGGCCTTGCAGATCCTGTCGCTCAAGCCGGGCGATTCGATCGAATGCCCGACCGTCGCGCACGATCGCATGATTTTGCCCGACGAAGTGATCGAACCCCGGCGCTGATCTTCCGGGGTGCCGATTTCCGGGCCGCTAATTCGCAGCCGGGTCGGGTGCCGCTTCGCGGCGCACGCGCAGCGCGGTACGCCGGGTGCGCACTTCGATGTCTTGCGCAGTGTCGTCGGGCGTACGCATATAGCTCAAGGCGGTGGGTACGCGCTCGCGATCGATCTGATAGCTGTTGCGATAGGTGATGAGCCGCGCCGCGTGGCATTGGCCATCCAGGTGCACCGGCACATCGGCCACGATCTCGAAGGTGTAATGACCCGCGCCGAACCAGGGCCAGTTGCTGTCTTCTTCGGCCATGCCTTCGGGCAAGGGGCATTGTGCATAGCTGCCGCCGCTGTCTTGCGCCGGCGTGTCGCCGATCTGATCGAGCGCCGCTTGCAGCGCTGCACGCAACGCAGGCGCGATCGGCGCTTGCGGTTCGCCCGATCCATTCAACGCACGTTCCAGCACTTGATGACGGTAGCGATACTCGATCACCAGCGTATCGGGTGCGCGCTCGGCCGTCTCGAAGGCACGCGATAGCGCCAACCGATCGGCCCCGTACTCGCCCTCGCGATAGGCGAGGTAAACGCGGCCACCCAGCTTGACCCAATGTGCTTCCTGATCGCTGCCGCGCCCATTGATGGTGTACAGGCAATTGTCGTCGGCGCGCTTGGCAGCGACGAAGCGCGCGCCCGCGCGTCGGCCGACCGTGACGCATGAGAACAAGCCGGTGCCGCCCATGTAGGCGTTGATCACCAGATCGCGCTGGCCGTCTTCGTCGAGGTCCATCAACGACATCCAGAGCCGGCGGTTCTCCGGATACTCATACAGCAACTCGCTGCGCTTGAGCGTGGCCCATTCCTGCGCCGTCACCGACTTGGGCCGCGTCGGCCAGATGAGCTGTCCGTCTTCGGTCACCTCGACGACGAATTGCGCCGGCGCACGCACCTCGTGCCTGGCGAGCACATGGTTGATCGCGGAGGCGTCGCCGCGCGCGATCGCCTGCGCGATTTCTTTGCGCAGCGATTCGAGCGGGTCTGTCTCGGCCGCGAAGATGGGCCTGGCAAGCATGCAGAACGCGAGGAGCGCCAGGAAGCGAGTGACGCGGCGAGTGGTGAAGCGAGGCAGGAGGAAAGCCGACATGACAACCAAGCGCAGGGAAATCGAGCAGGCGTCAGTGTGCCGCGTTTGCCGAGCAGTGCCATGACGCAATCGAGTCACGCTGGCGCCGACCCGCCTTGCTTCGCGGCTCGCACGATGAATCAATGAGCGCCGCTCAAGTTCGAGCACCGTCCCACACTTCGAGAACTCCATGGCGAAAAGCCGACACGAACCTTTGTCCGCCGCACTGCTGCACGAAATGTTGGCCTTGTCCTGGTGTCGGCATCGGATGGCAACGGCAGATGCCGACGATGTCGACGACAACGGCTGGGTCACCCTGCCGCCATCGCCGTACGGCACGGTGTATGTGCGGCAAGGGCATGCGCAATATCCCGATGGTCTGATCCTGGTGGGCGAGCAAGGCCACGACCGCGACCGCGACATCTGGACCTTCTATCTCAAGCAGGACGATGCCGGCCGCCCGCGCGTCGAAGTGCAATGGCGCGAAGACTACGACCACGATCTCGAACTCGTGTCACCCGCGGACACCGAGCGATACGCGCAGGCGCAGCAGCATCTCGAACAACTGGCCGCCGGCTTCATCGCGCAGGATGCGCACTGGCGGGCGGCCTGCGCCTGGACCGACAAGCTCACCGCACAAGCGCGCGATGCGGGGCCGGACGCCGCGCCCTGGCTGCGCTGGTGGGCGCAATGCCGCGAGATGCAGGCTTTGGCCGAGCAGCGCGGCTGGCGGGTCACGCCGCTACTGGCCACGCCGCCCGCC
>CAYUYC010000355.1:0-2982 GCA_964448945.1 uncultured Burkholderiaceae bacterium | reverse complement strand
GCGCGTGGGCCCCACCCGACCGGTCGGCCGCAGGCCGACGCGAGCGTATGAGGCCTGAGCCTGGGCCCTCACACGCAACCACGCACGAACCGAACTAATCGCGCCGACGCGCAGGCAGCACAGTCGGCCGAGCTTCCGCCAAAGTCTGAGGCCAATCGAGCGAGGAATGCAGCCCACGGCTTTCATGCCGCGCCATCGCACTCTCGACGATCAACGACGCCACATCGACGAGGTTGCGCAGTTCGAGCAAGTCGCGCGTCACGCGGAAGTTGGCGTAGTACTCCTCGATCTCGGCACGCAGCAGCTTGATGCGATTGCGCGCGCGTTCGAGGCGCTTGTTGGTGCGCACGATGCCCACGTAATTCCACATCGCGCGGCGCAGCTCGTCCCAGTTGTGGGCGATGACGACTTCTTCGTCGCCGTTGGTCACGCGGCTTTCGTCCCAGGGCTTGACCGCCGCGGGCGCGCGCGCTGCTTGCGCCAGGATGTCTTCGGCCGCGGCGGTGCCGAGCACCACACATTCGAGCAGCGAGTTGGACGCAAGCCGGTTGGCGCCGTGCAGGCCGGTGCAGGCGGTCTCGCCGATGGCGTACAGGTTCTGCACATCGGTATGGCCGGCCAGGTCGGTCAGCACGCCGCCGCAGGTGTAATGCGCGGCCGGCACCACGGGGATGGGTTCGCGCGTGATGTCGATGCCAAAGCCCAGGCAGGTGGCGTGGATGGTCGGGAAGTGCTCCTGGATGAATTCGGCGCCGCGGTGGGCGATGTCCAGATGCACGTAATCGAGACCGCGCTTCTTCATCTCGAAGTCGATGCTGCGCGCCACGATGTCGCGCGGCGCGAGTTCGGCGCGCTCGTCATGCTCGGGCATGAAGCGCTTGCCGGCATCGGCGCCGGCCGCGGGCGGCAGCTTGAGCAGGCCGCCTTCGCCGCGCACCGCTTCGCTGATCAGAAACGACTTGGCATACGGGTGGTACAAGCAGGTCGGGTGGAACTGGATGAATTCCATGTTCGCCACCCTGCAGCCGGCGCGCCAGGCCATTGCAATGCCGTCGCCGGTCGCGGTGTCGGGGTTGGTGGTGTAGAGGTAGACCTTGCCCGCGCCGCCCGCGGCGAGGATGACCTGATTGGCCGCGACCGCATGCACCGGGCCGCCTGCGGTGGCCTGCACATACACGCCGTTGCAGCGCCCGCTTTCGACGATGAGGTCGATCGCCAGATGGTGCTCGAGCAGGCTGATGTTCGGATGCGCGCGCACCAGATCGGCCAGCGTCACCTGCACCGCATGGCCGGTGGCGTCGGCGGCGTGGATGATGCGGCGATGGCTGTGGCCGCCTTCGCGCGTGAGGTGAAATCCAAACTCGCTCGCGTCGCGGGTGAAGGGCACGCCGAGGTTGATCAGCCATTCGATCGATGTACGGCTGCGCTCGACGATGAAGCGCACCGCCTTCTCGTCGCACAGGCCGGCGCCGGCGATGAGCGTGTCGCGCACATGCGCTTCGACGCTGTCGTCCGAGCCGAGCACCGCGGCGATGCCGCCTTGTGCCCAGTCGCTTGCGCCTTCGCCCAGCGCGGTCTTGCCGATCAGCAGCACCCGACGATGTTCGGCCAGCCGCAAGGCGGCGGTGAGTCCGGCAAGTCCGGTGCCTACGATGACGACATCGCAGGCGGCTGGCGCAGTGTTCATCGGTGTTCGTACTCCACGAAGGTGTAGCGCAATCCGCTTGCGCTTTCGGGTTGGGGGGCGCGGCTCACTTCGCGCCATTGCGCGGGGTCGGGCGCGGCCAGGTGGGCGTCGCCGTCGATGTCGGCGTCGATCTCGGTGATGATGAGCCGGTCGGCGCGCGGCATGGCCTCGGCGTACAACTGTGCGCCGCCGATCAGGTAGGCCACGTCGGCTTCGGCGCAGCGCGCGAGCGCGTCGTCGAGCGAGGTCGCGGTTTCGCAGCCGGCGTGTTGCCAGGCGGCATTGCGCGTCACCACCACATTGCGCCGTCCCGGCAAGGGCCGGCCGATCGATTCAAAAGTCTTGCGGCCCATGATGATGGGCTTGCCCATGGTGGTGCGCTTGAAATGCGCAAGGTCTTCGGGCAGATGCCAGGGCAGGGCGTTGTCGCGGCCGATCACGCCGTTGCGGGCGCGCGCGACGATGAGGGCAAGCTGGGTCATGGCGCGCGACTCAGACCGCGACCGGCGCCTTGATGGCCGGATGCGGGTCGTAGCCTTCAAAGGCAAAGTCTTCGTAGACGTAATCGAAGATCGAGGCGGGCTTGCGCGCGATCACCAGCTTGGGGTAAGGCCGCGCTTCGCGCGCAAGCTGGGTCTGCACCTGCTCAAAGTGGTTGGTGTAGATGTGGCAATCGCCGCCGGTCCAGATGAAGTCGCCGACGTCCAGATCGCATTGCTGCGCGACCATGTGGGTCAGCAGCGCGTAGCTCGCGATGTTGAAGGGCACGCCCAGAAAGATGTCGGCGCTGCGCTGGTAAAGCTGGCAACTGAGCTTGCCGTCGGCCACATAAAACTGGAAGAAGGCATGGCAAGGCGGCAGCGCCATTTGCGGGATCTCGCCCACGTTCCAGGCGCTCACGATGATGCGGCGCGAATCGGGGTTCTTCTTGATGGTGTCGATCACCTGCGCGATCTGATCGACATGGCCGCCGTCGGGCGTGGGCCAGGCGCGCCATTGCACGCCGTACACGGGCCCCAGGTCGCCGTCTGCGCGCGCCCATTCGTTCCAGATCGTCACGCCGCGTTCTTGCAGCCACTTCACATTCGAGTCGCCGCGCAGGAACCAGAGCAGTTCATAGACGATGCTCTTGGTATGCAGCTTCTTGGTGGTGACGAGCGGAAAACCCTGGGTCAGATCGAAGCGCATCTGATGGCCGAACACGCTTTTGGTGCCGGTGCCGGTGCGGTCGGTCTTGGCCACGCCATGTTCGAACACATGGCGCATGAAGTCTTCGTAGGGGGTGGCGATGGGGG
>CAYUYC010000354.1:0-2991 GCA_964448945.1 uncultured Burkholderiaceae bacterium | reverse complement strand
GGCTTCCGGCGCCAGCCGGCGGGCCTCGATGCTGTTGGGCGTCAGCACGGTGGTGATGGGCAGCAGCAATTCGCGCATCGCGACGATCATGTCTTCGTCGGCAAAGGCGTCGCCGCGGCCCGAGGCCAGGACCGGATCGACGATGAGCGGAATGTCGGGGTAGTCCGATGCGATCTCGGCGATGGCCTGCAGATTGTCGACACTGCCGATGACGCCGACCTTGAATGCGGCCACCGGGACGTCTTCGAGCAGCGCGCGCGCCTGGTCTTCGACCCATTCGGAATCGATGGCCATCATGTCTTCCACGCCGGCGGTGTCTTGCACCGTGATGCCGGTGACTACCGACAGCCCGTGGCAGCCCATGCTGGCGAAGGTCAGCAGATCGGCCTGCAATCCGGCCCCGGAAGTCGGGTCGCTTGCGGCAAAGGTGAGTACAAGGGGTGGGGCGGCGGGCGACGTCATGGTTGGCTGAAACGGCAGCACGCGGCGTGCTTCGTATGGAGGCCGTTTCCCCTTCAAGGTAACATCGGCCGATTCTAGCCCATGCCCTCGTGCCCATGACCGATCAATCGCCCTCGGCTTCCCGTACCTGGATGTGCCTCATCTGTGGTTGGATTTACGATGAAGCCGCCGGTGCTCCCGAAGAAGGGATTGCGCCGGGCACGCCATGGGAGGATGTTCCCCCGAACTGGACGTGCCCCGAATGCGGGGCGCGCAAAGAGGACTTCGAGATGGTTCAATTGTGAAAAAAAACACAGTGCTAGCTGCTGAAGTTCAGAATCCACAAGAACCGAACATAGAATAGTTGTCCGCCCTAAAGGCGGGCGCTCAATGCGCGCAGGCACCGCACACATGAATCCATCTTCCCCGTTGTCCGGACTCAAGATCATGGTGATCGACGACTCGAGCACCATCAGGCGAAGTGCGGAAATTTTTCTGGTTCAAGCTGGCTGTCAGGTCATCTTGGCCGAGGATGGCTTCGACGCGCTGGCCAAGATCCACGACCATGCGCCCGACCTCATCTTCTGCGACATCCTGATGCCGCGCTTGGATGGTTACCAGACCTGCGCACTCATCAAGAAGAGTCCGAAGTTCCGCGAAACCCCGGTGATCATGCTGTCCTCCAAGGACGGTTTGTTCGACCGTGCGCGCGGGCGGCTCGTCGGTTCTGATGAGTACTTGACCAAGCCGTTCACCAAGGACAGCCTGCTCAAGACCGTGCAAGCTCACTCTAGAAAGGCCGCTTGAGCGCGACCTCACCCGTCGCGTCGGAGACAACCATGGCGTTGCGCAAAGTCCTCGTGGTCGACGATTCCCCGACCGAGCGATTCTTCCTGGCCGACTTGTTGACCAAGGGCGGCTATCACGTACTGACGGCAGAGACCGGCGAGGAGGCGATCGCGAAGGCGCGCGCCGAGAAGCCGGACGTGATCCTGATGGATGTGGTCATGCCGGGCACCAACGGTTTCCAGGTGACGCGCCAGATCGCGCGTGACCCCGACCTTGCCCACATCCCGGTCATCATGTGCACCAGCAAGACCCAGGAAACCGATCGGATCTGGGGCTTGCGCCAAGGCGCAAAGGATTACGTGACCAAGCCGATCAACGCCGACGAACTTCTCGGGAAGATCGCGGCGCTCGCCTGAGTCGCCCACAGTCGCCATGGCGCGTATCGATCGGCGGAACCGGCTCCGCGAATTTCAGGAAAGACTCGCTGAGCGCCTTGCCCAGGCAAAGAGCTCGCCTGTCGCCGCATCGCGGCTGGGTTTCCAGATCAACGACGAGCGCTGGCTGATCGATTTGTCGGAGGCCGGCGAAATCGTTCCGGCGCAAGACATCGTGCCGGTGCCGCATACCTTTCCCTGGTATCTCGGTCTGATCAACGTGCGCGGCAGCCTGATCTCGGCGGTCGACATCGCACAATTCGCCGGCAAGTCGGCCACCCGCATCGAACGCGAAAGCCGCGTGGTGCTGTTCGGTCGCGGCCTTGAATTCAACGCCGGCGTATTGGTCACCCGCATGCTCGGCTTGCACGGCCTCAAGGGCTGGACCGCCGAACCCGAAGATGCGTCTTCGCCGTGGCAGGGCGCGCGTTGGCGCGACGACCAAGGCCAGATCTGGCGCGAAATGAGTTTCGAAGCGCTCGCCAATGACGAGCGTTTTCTGCGGATCAGTCCCCTATGAGTTCGGCCCCGACGGGTCGCATCACTGCATCAAGGTTATTCGGAGAACGCAACCATGGCTTTCAAGCTGCCTAAGCTCCCCTCGATTGGAGCCAAGGGCGCCAAGACGACGCTCGGGCCGGTCACGGTGATCGGCTCTCCGGCAACGATCGACCCCAATACCACGGTGGTCGCTCGCGTCGTGACGCGCGCCACAGGATTGAAACTGCCCTTGATCGGCCATCTGCCGATCGACAAGCAGATCCGCATTCTCGCGGCGTCCCTGGTGGGTTCGTTGCTGCTCGGCTTCGTGGTGGTCGTGATCGACGTGAGCACGGCCGGACGCGTGACGCGCAACATCGAACTCGCGGGCGATTCGCTGATGCACTCGCAGCGTCTGGCGCGTTCAGCGCCGAACGCGCTCGCGGGCAATGCGGCCGCCTTCGCCCAGCTCAAGGATTCGCGCGACCGGATCGCGGCGAACCTCCAGGATCTCTCGGGCACATCGTCGGGCGACGCCGCGACGCTGCTCGGCAAGGTGCAAGAGCGCTGGCAAGCCACCGACAAAGCCGCCTCGGCGATCGTGGCCGACGAAAAACTGCTGCTCACCTTGGGCGCGACGCTGCGCAAGGTCAATGAGACCAACCCGACGCTGCTCGATCTGAGCGAGCAGGTGGCTGCGCTCAAGCTGCAAAACGGTGCTGGCTCGCGTGAAATCTCGGCGGCCAGCCAACTCGTCATGTTGACGCAGCGGATCGCCAAGGGCGCCAACGAACTGCTCGCCGGCAACGCGGTGAACCCCGAAGTGGCGTTCCTGCTGGGCAAGGAC
>CAYUYC010000353.1:0-3007 GCA_964448945.1 uncultured Burkholderiaceae bacterium | reverse complement strand
GGCAAAGCGGCATGCGCGCGATTCGAGCGCGCGAAAACTCAAGCGCGTGCTGCCGGATTCGAGCGCGATCGCCTCGGGCGTGCGTTCGGCCTGGCGGGCGATCCATTGTTCGACGCGGGCCTTGGGCTCCAGCGCGACCTCGGTGGCATTCCATTGGCGCACACGCGCATCGATGGACTTCGCTACCGATCGCGGTGGCACGGCGGTTTGCGCGGCGGACGCGGGCGCCGATTTCCTTTCGGCGCCGCGGGCCAGCGGTGTCGACAGGGAATCGGCGAGCGCAGCGCAAATCGCACCGAGCTCGTCGACCAGGGCCTGGGCGCGTTCGGGGCTGAAGAACTCGGTGCTGTAATGAAGATCGAGCGTGAGCGCATCGACCTGTTCGTAGAAGTTGAAGAACAGTTCGCCGAGCGAACCGCGTTTGCGGCCTTCGTGCATGGTGGCCGACAGCGGCGCAAAACCGGAGACGTCCACGCGCGGATTGAGATTGAAGTACACGCCGGTCAGCGGCGGGCGGTCGCCGGCACTGCGAATGCCCAGCGCCCGCGCAATCGTGCCTTGCGTGGCGAGCGGGTATTCGAGCGCGTCCATCAGCCGGTCGCGCACATGCGCCAATACCGTGGCGCCGGTGTCTTGCGCGTCGCAACGCAGGCGCAAGGGCAGGTCGAGCACGCCGTCGGCCATCAAAGGGCCATGACGTTTGAGGCTCTGGCTTGCGTAGGGAATGCTGATGATGAATTCGCGTTCGCCGCTGCGTTGCTGCAGCAAGGCGGTGACGGCGGTCAGCAGGAACTGGAACAGCGTGGCACCCGATTGGCGGGCCTGAACGCGCAGCCGCGCATACAAGTCGCCGTCGATGCGTGCACGCAGGGTGTCGCCGTCGTAGCGGCGCGGGTTGGGCGGCGTGCGATCGCCGAGCACCGGGGGTGCCGGCGGGTTGCGCAGCATTTCGCTCCAATAGGCCAGCGCTGCTTGGCCATCGGGGCCCTCGAAGCGCGCGAGTTCTTCGGCGGCGAAGGTCAGCGGCGATTCCGCCGGCTTGAACGAAGGGGCGAGCCCGGTGGCGCGTGCGCGATAGGCGGTGGCCAATTCGGCATTGAAGACACTCGATGCCCAGCCGTCGAAGACCAGGTGACTGGCCACCACATGCACCACCACGCGTGCATCGCTCAGGTACAGCAGGCTCACCGCGGCCAGCGGTGCGACATCGACCGGGAAATCGCGCCCGCTGGCTTCGGTGCAGAACGCGTCGAGCGCTGCGTCGGCATCGGGCCGGTCGCGCAGGTCAATTTCGGCGACCGGGATCGTCCCTGCGGGCACCAGGCTTTGGCGCGGCTCTTCGAGGTCGAAGCGCACGCGGAAGGCCTCGTGGCGGGTGAGCACGTCCTGCAGCGCGGTCTTGAGCGCGGCGAGGTTGACGTCGCCGCGCAGGCCGACGCAAAACGATTCGTTGAGCGCACGGCGCGCGTTCGCGTCATAGCCACCGGCCAACCAGCGTTCGGTCTGCCCCGGTGCGAGCGGTGCGGCGCTGGGGCTGGTCGATTGCTTGTGTCCGCCGCCGGGGCCCGAAGGCGGGGGCGTGCCGTCGCGGGTCGGAATGAACCCGAGACCGATCAGTTCGTCGAGGGCTTGCGTGAAGACTTCGACGATGCGATCGGTTTCGGCGTCGCCCATCGCTTCGGTGACGAAATGGCCGAACTGCTCGTACAGATGCAGGCCGTGATAGCGCACGAGGTAATAGAACAGGCTGACGAACTTGAGCCCGTCGTCCCATTGCAGGCGCCACAAGGACGCGCAATGCACCGCCTTGACCGGTGCGCCGCGCGCGGCAAACGCGTCGTTCAGGCGCGTGATCATGCGTTGGGTGCGGTCGTTGAGCGTGCGATACAACTCGCGGCCGCCGCGCTTGAGGTGCAGCAGCGACGCGCGCGCCGCGGCCAGCGCGAGCGGATGGCGCACGAAGGTGCCGGCGAAGTAGGTGACGCCCGCTTCCGGGTAGGAATCGTCGCCGTATTGCCAATGCCCGCCGTCGAGCGCATCGAGCCAGCGCGAGCCGCCGCCGATCGCCGCGAACGGCAAGCCGCCGCCGATGACCTTGCCGAAGGTCGCGATGTCGGCGCGCACGCCGTAGAACTCCTGCGCACCGCCGGGAGCCACGCGGAATCCGGTGACGACTTCGTCGAAGATCAGCGCGCAGCCGGCGTCGTCGGCGATCTTGCGCAACGACTGCACGAACTCGCGCGGTTGCAGCGTCGGGTACTTGTTCTGGATCGGCTCGGTCATGATCGCCGCCAGTTCGTGACCGCGTTCGCGCAGCACGCGCAGCGAGTCTTCGCTGGCCCAGTCGAGCACCAGGATGTTCTCGACCGCGTTGGCGAGGATGCCGGGCGCGGCCGACAGCGAGCGCAGTTGTTTGGTGCCGCGCACGATCACTTCGTCGAAGATGCCGTGGTAGGAGTTGGTGAAGATCGCGATCGTCTTGCGCCCGGTCACCGTGCGTGCGATGCGCATCGCGCCCATCACCGCTTCGGACCCGGTGTTGCAGAAGGCCACGCGCTCCATGCCGGTGAACTCGGAGATCAGTTCCGCGACTTCGGCGGCCATCGGATGCTGCGGACCGACTTCGATGCCGGCGTGGAGCTGATCCACCATGGCCTTGAGCAGTTCATCGGGCTGGTAGCCGAGCAGGTTTGCGCCGAAGCACGACAGCAGGTCGATGTATTCGTTGCCGTCGAGGTCCCACAGGCGTGCGCCCTTGGAGCGGTTGACGACGATCGGATAGACCAGGTCCTTCCAGAGCGGATTGAAGCCCGTGACCACGCGCGGATCGGCCATCACCTTGCGCTTGTCCTGGCTGAAGCGTTTGGACTGGCCGGTGCGCGCGTTGTAGCGGGCGATGAAGTCGTCGAGCCAACGGCGTTGATCGGGGGTGAAGTCGGATTTCGCGTCGAGGGTGATGCGCGCGGCGGCACCGAAGGGTTTTTCGATCAGCGCGCGCCTGGAAGGC
>CAYUYC010000352.1:0-3028 GCA_964448945.1 uncultured Burkholderiaceae bacterium | reverse complement strand
GGTAATGCTCGTCAAACGCCGCGAGCAGTTCGCGCCCCACGCGCTGTTCGACCGAGGCCGGCAGGTTGTCGGCGATCCATTGCGAAGCAACCGGCAGGCCCTGGGTGTAGCCGAAATACAGCGCGGTGATCAACGACACCAGCGCCAGCACCACACCGGCCGACCAGCGCTGCAAACGCACGGCAAGACTCGGACGATAGCCGCGCTGCGCCAATGCCTGCGCAAACTCGCCTTGCGCATCGGCCACTTGCAGCGTCGCGCCATCGGCATACGTCAATTGGCGCGGCGCTTGGGCAAAGGCTTCGGAGATGCTGGCCTGGGCCAACGGGCGCCGCGCGATGAAAGCGCCTTCGGCCGATTCGATCACCAGCGTGTCGGCCTCGAAATGCAGGCGCGCGGCGCGTGCTTCGGCGCGTTGCCCATCGAACCACCAAGCGTCGAACAAGGTCGGGATCTCGACGCTGTCGGCGCGAAAGTCGGTATAGCGGTTCACAGTCCGATGTCCAGTCCAAAAGCGTCGAGCGCGCCGTCGCCGGTGGCGTCGAGCGCGCGGCGCTGCACGCCCGACGTCGCTTCGCCAAGCTCGGTCGGCGATTCGAGCTGCATGCATTCGATGCGGTAGCGCGCAAGCGCCACCGCGGCATACGGCCAATACAGGCCGAGGGTCAGGAGGGTCAGCAAACCGTTGACGAAGGCCAGACGCATCAAGCCGAATGCCTTGATGCGGGTATGAAAGCGCACCGGGCCGAATTGCGTGGCGGACCATACGCGCTGTTGCAAGCGGGTGGCGAAGTACGGGCCGGCCAGCAAATAGCTGAGCAGTATCGCCAGGATGCCGATGACGATCATGTATGACGCGCTCGCTCCTTGCCGTTGAAGCAGCGCGGAGCCCATGCCCACCACGATACCGGCCGGAATCGCCACGGCGAACATCAACAGCATGGCGAGCAGATAGGTCTTGTAGAACGCCGCCTTGCTGGGCGCAAAGCTCGCGTGCAGATTGCCCCAGGTGGCGCAGCCGTGCTGGTAGGCCTTGAGGCGATGATGCATCCAGGGCCAGAACACCAGCACCGCCGTCGACGTGACCAGAATGAGCGTCGGCGTCTCGGCAAACAGCATCGCCGCGACGGTGCTCGAGAACCACAACAACAGCACCGGCAACAAGCGCCGGTAGGCATCGCTCAGACGACTCTCGAAGTTGAACCGCAGGCCGCGCCAACTCGTGTTGGCCAGCTTGAACTGCTGCGACTTGAGAAACAGCCAGGGCCCGACCACGCACAAGGCCACGATCATGATGAGCCCGCCGGTGCGCGAAAAATCGAGCGACCACGAATACGCAAAGAACAGCACCAGGGCGAGCACACGTCCGCGCAGGATGGGCCAGGGTCTGGCGTGGTAGTCGAAGGCGTAGCCGTCGAGCTGGGTGTTCTGCCAGAAGTAGCGCGTCTTGCGCACCTTGGCCCAGGCCGAGTACGCGCCCAGCGTGAGCAAGGTCAGCAGGGTATTGACGACCCAGATGCGGAAGTATTCGTTGCCGCTGGCGGTGAACTGAAATTGCGTGATCTTGAGCGGCGGCGCGACCTCGAGCACAGGCGCGCTCACGCCGGCGTCGATGGCAACGCCCCCGGGCGCAGGAAGGGGGTCGGAGGCTTCGGACGCGATGGCCATGAGAGCAAGCGAGTGGGAGGACGAACGCACCGAGTCTAGACAGGCGTTCGCTCACCCGCGCTACCGCTTTCGCGGTAGCGCGTTGCATTCACATCAGAACGATCGGGAGATCGTGACGCCGATCAGCCGGCCGCCGATCGCGCCAGACGTCGCGCGGCCAGATGGCGCATCACCACCGGGATGACCATGGCGATCCCGGTCAGCGTACTGGCCAGACCGGGGAAGACCATCAGCACCGCCGCCGCGACGCACAGCCATTGCTCCCAACGCTGCATCTCAACCAACAGGTAACGGCTGAGCGCCGCCCCCAGCACCGTGATGCCGAGCACGCAACCGCCGAAGGTGACGATGAAGTCGTACCAGGTGAAGCCTTCGGTCACGAGCAGCAAGGACGGCGAAAGCACGAACACGAAAGGCACGAGCGCCTTGCCCAGGCCGAGGCGAAAGGCGGTATTGCCGGTCTTGAACGGATCGCTGCCGGCCATGCCCGCCGCCGCATAGGCCGCCAGCGCCACCGGCGGCGTGATGTCGGCCAGCACGCCGTAATAGAACACGAAGAAATGCGCGACCAAGGGCTGCACGCCGAGTTGCACCAGGGTGGGCGCCGCGACCGTGACCATGATGATGTAGTTGGCGGTCGTGGGAATGCCGCAGCCCATGAGCACGCAGACCACGCCGGTCATGACCAGCGCCGCCACCAGCGACAAGGTGTGCATATCGACCAGCGCAGCGGGCAAGATCGATCCGATGCCGCTCGCAATCGATTGCGCCGCGCCGGTGATGATGAAGCTGATCTTGAAGCCCACGCCGGTCAGCGTGACCACGCCGATCACGATGCCGACCGCGGCCGCAGCCGCACCGACGGCCAAGGCGTACTTGGCACCGGTCTCGAAACTCTCGACCAGGGCCTCGGTCCCGATGCGTCCGCGCACGTTCAGCGCGCGCAAGACGAAAGGCGTGGCCACCAGCGTCGCCGCGAAGATCCCGATGCGCACCCAATCGTCTTCGATGCCGGCAAACACCAGCACCGCCAGGATGGCGTGCAGCACCGCCAACAACACCCAGTTGATCGCGCGGTTGCCTTCGGTCAGGGTGGTCACGCCGACGATCGCGCATGAGCTGATGCCGGTGAAGGCGGCCACATAAGGCGTGCGGCCGGTGACCAGGATGCCGATCAGCAGCACGAGCGGAATCAGGGTCGGCCAGCGCAGGCGCAGCGATTCGCGCAGCTTGGGCATTTCTTCTGGCGTCAGGCCGCGCAAGCCGGTGCGCTTGGCCTCGAAATGCACCTGCATGAACACGCCGTAGAAATGCATGAAGGCCGGGATGATGGCCGCGATGATGATGGTCTGGTAAGGCA
>CAYUYC010000351.1:0-3038 GCA_964448945.1 uncultured Burkholderiaceae bacterium | reverse complement strand
ATAGGAAATGCCGGCCTTGAACAACGCCGCCTCGATCACCCGCGATTGCGCATTGCTGCGGTAAAGCACCGCGATCTCGCTGCGCAATTTGCCGGTGCCGATCAGGCTTTGCACTTCTTCGACCAGCCATTGCGCTTCTTGCAGATCGGTCGCGGCCTCGAAGACGCGTACCGGCTCGCCATGGCCGCGGTCGGTGCGCAGATTCTTGCCCAGGCGCTTGGTGTTGCGCGCGATCAGTTCGTTGGCGGTGTCGAGGATGTGCCCAAAGCTGCGGTAATTCTGTTCGAGCTTGATCAGATGCTTGACCTGGAACTCGCGCTCGAAGGCGGCCATGTTGCCCACGTTGGCGCCGCGAAACGCGTAGATGCTTTGGTCGTCGTCGCCGACCGCGAACACCGCCGCGTGTTTGCCCAAGAGCTTGAGCCAGCGGTATTGCAAGGTGTTGGTGTCCTGGAATTCATCGACCAGGATGTGCTTGAAGCGCGCCTGGTAATGCGCGCGCAAAGGCTCGTTGGCCATCAGCACTTCATACGAGCGCAGCAAGAGTTCGGCGAAATCGACCACGCCTTCCTTCTGGCATTGGCGGTCGTACTCGGCATAGAACTCGACCAGGCGGCGGTTGTAATCGTCGTTGACCGCCACGTCCTTGGCGCGCAGGCCTTCTTCCTTGCAATCATTGATGAAGTACTGGACGTTCTTGGGCGGGTACTTCGCATCGTCCACATTCAACGATTTGAGCAGGCGCTTGACCGCCGAGAGTTGATCGGCGCTGTCGAGAATCTGGAAGGTCTGCGGCAGGCCGGCATCGCGCCAATGCGCGCGCAAGAACCGATTGCACAACCCGTGGAAGGTGCCGATCCACATCCCGCGCGTATTGATCGGCAGCATGGCCGACAAACGCGTGAGCATTTCCTTGGCGGCCTTGTTGGTGAAGGTCACGGCCAGGATGCCGGCCGGGCTGACCCGCCCTTGCTGGATCAGCCAGGCGATGCGGGTGGTCAGCACCCGGGTCTTGCCCGAGCCGGCGCCGGCCAGGATCAGGGCCGGTTCGTCGGGCAGCGTGACCGCCGCGCGTTGTTCGTCGTTGAGCGTGTCGAGCAGGCGGTCGGAAAACATGGGCGTGGGCGGTCTGAAATACTCGGCTGAAAAATACTGGATAAAAAATCAGCCGGCATTATAGGCGCAGGACGCACGCCCACCGCCGCGTCAACGCTGCAGCACGTAGGCCCCCGGCGCGTCGTCGACCGGCGCATAGGCGCCGCCCGGCGTGCCCATCGCGGGCGGCTTGCCCCGCGCCCCCGAATGCTCGGCCAGCCAGGCCTGCCATGCCGGCCACCACGAGCCTTCGTGCATCGGCGCCTGGGCGAGATAACTGTCGGGATCGAGATAACGCCCTTCGGCCGGCCGCAGCATGGACTGATAGCTGCGGTGCGCATGCCCGGGCTCGCTGACGATGCCGGCGTTGTGGCCGCCCGAGGTGAGCACGAAGGTGATTTCGGCATCGGTGAGCAGATGCAGCTTGTAGACCGAACGCCATGGCGCCACATGGTCGGTGCGGGTGCCGACCATGAAGATCGGCACATGCAGGTCGTTGAGCGACACCGGCCGTCCACGCACCGGATAACGCCCGCCGGCCAGATCGTTTTGCAGGAACAGGCGGCGCAGGTATTGCGAATGCATGCGATACGGCATGCGCGTGGTGTCGGCATTCCAGGCCATGAGGTCGTTCATCGGCGCACGCTCGCCGAGCAGATAGTCCTGGACCATGCGCGACCAGATCAGGTCGTAAGAACGCAGCAACTGGAAAGCGCCCGCCATCTTCGAGGATTCGAGATAGCCGCGGTCCCACATCACATCGTCGAGGAAACTGACCTGGCTTTCGTCGATGAAGAGCGCGAGCTCGCCCGGCTCGGTGAAATCGGTCTGGGCCGCGAACAGCGTGACCGAGGCCAGCGCCTCATCGCCATCGCGCGCAAGCGCCGCTGCGCCGATCGCGAGCAGCGTGCCGCCCAGGCAATACCCGACCGCATGCACGCGGTGCCGCGGCACGATGGCCTGCACCGCGGCCAGACTTTCGAGCAAGCCGCGCTCGAGGTAATCGTCCATGCTCAGTTCACGGTCGGACGCGTCGGGGTTCTTCCACGAGAGCGCGAACACCGTATGGCCGTGATCGACCAGGTATTTGATCAGCGAGTTGTGCGGCGACAGATCGAGGATGTAGTACTTCATGATCCAGGCCGGCACGATCAGGACCGGCTCGGGATGCACGCTCGCGGTGGCGGGCGAGTACTGGATCAGCTCGACCAGATCGTTGCGATAGACCACCTTGCCCGGCGTCACCGCGACTTCGTGCCCGGGCCGGAAATTCTCGATACCTTCGGACGGCTGATGATGCAACACGCGTCTGAGATCGTCGGCCCAGTTCATCGCGCCTTGCACGAGGTTGGCGCCGCCGGTCGCCACGATCTTGTTCAACACCAAAGGATTGGTGGCGATGAAATTGGTCGGCGACAGCATGTCCAGCCATTGGCGCGCGGTGAAGGCCACCACGTCTTCATGATGTTTCTCGACGCCGCGCACGCCGGTGGTCAGGTTGTGCAGCCATTGCTGGGTCAGCAAGAACGCCTGCTGGTAGGCATTGAACGGCCATCGCTGCCAGGCCGGATCGCGAAAGCGCTGGTCTTGCTCGAGCGGTTCGATGCATTGCGCACCGCCGTCGCCCGGCGCTTGCACCAGGAACTCGCCCAGGCGCGCCGCCTTGCGCAAAGGTTTGACCACCAGCGCCTCGTATTGCTTGGCCGGATTGCCCGCGAAATGGGTGGCCCAATCGAACCAGGCCAGTTGCAGCGATGACGGCGCGATGCCGCCGGTCAGCTTGGCCAAGGTCGCATGCGCGGTGCGATCGAGTTCATCGGCATGGCCGAGCGCCGGCGGCGCAGGTGGCACGTACTTGAGGGGCGCCGGCCGCGGCGGCGTATCGGCGCTGACCGCGGGCACGATCTTGAGTTGGGAGCGAGCACGGCTCATAAGACCTCCGA
>CAYUYC010000350.1:0-3062 GCA_964448945.1 uncultured Burkholderiaceae bacterium | reverse complement strand
CCATCAGGATGGTGCCGCGGTTGGCAGAGAGCTGCTTCACGAACTTTGCAGCCTCTTCGAACATCGGCAACGTCTTTTCGAGGTTGACGATGTGAATCTTGTTGCGATGGCCGAAAATGAACGGGGCCATCTTGGGGTTCCAGAAGCGGGTTTGGTGGCCGAAATGGACACCGGCTTCCAGCATTTCGCGCATAGTGACTGCCATTTGATTCACTCCAATGAAGGTTGAGTCTGACGCGACACCATGCTGGCGAACACGGCTGCCGGGTGACCCCGACCCGCCGCGTTGCGCCACCCTCATCCGACCGTCGAAGTCGACGGCTTCGGGCGTCGCGCGCGTCTTACCCATCGTTCGCCCCTGCAAGCGATGGGGTTGTCTGCATCGGAACCCCGTTGAGCAACGAAGCCTTCCAAGCACAGGCAAGCCTATAATTCTAGCCTTTTTCGCAACCGCATTCCAAGGCGGACGATAGGACGGACATGGGAATCGTCATCAAGACCGCGCAGGACATCGACGCGATGCGCGTCGCCTGCAAGTTGGCCGCCGAGGTGCTCGACTATGTCGCGCCCTTCGTCAAGCCCGGCGTCACCACCGGCGAACTCGATCGTCTGTGTCACGTCTACATGGTCGAAGTGCAAGGAACGATCCCGGCGCCGCTGAACTACGCTCCGCCCGGCTACCGGCCCTACCCCAAGGCGATCTGCACCTCGGTCAATCATCAGGTCTGCCACGGCATCCCCGGCGATCGCGTGCTCAAGGGCGGCGACATCGTCAACCTCGACATCACCGTCATCAAGAACGGCTACCACGGCGACACCAGCCGCATGTTCATCGTCGGCGAAGGCGGCCAGCCGGCCCGCCGATTGTGCGAAGTGACCTACGAATGCATGTGGAAGGGGATCGTCCAAGTGCGTCCCGGCGCCACCCTGGGCGACATCGGCTTTGCGGTCCAGACCCACGCCGAAAAACACGGATTCAGCGTGGTGCGCGAGTTTTGCGGCCACGGCATCGGCAAGAAGTTCCACGAGGAACCCCAGGTGCTCCATTACGGCCGTCCCGGCACGCTCGACAGACTCGCCCCCGGGATGATCTTCACGATCGAACCGATGATCAACGCCGGCCGGCGCGAGATCCGCGAATTGGCCGACGGCTGGACCATCGTCACCAAGGACCACAGCCTGTCGGCCCAATGGGAACACACGGTATTGGTCACCGAGACCGGATACGAGGTGCTGACCGTATCGGCCGGCATGCCCGCCATCCCGGCCTGGGTGCAGGCCGAATCGTCCGCCACCGTCGGCGCTTCTGCCTGAACTGCCGATCCGGCCTGCTGCATGAGTGCAACCGTCATCCCTGCGGAAAACGCCTCGCGCGGCATGGCCGAGCTGGTGCGCTCCTTGCGGGAGGGACTCAAGGCCGAACGCGAACGTGCGGTCGCCGCATTTCGCGACAAGGGCGCGGTCGAGACCTTGTTGACGGCCTTGCGCCGCAATGTCGACCGTGCCGTCATCAGTGCCGCACAAGCCCTGGCGCTGCCCAGGGATTCCGCGGTCATTGCGGTCGGCGGCTATGGCCGCGGCGAGTTGTTTCCCTATTCCGACGTCGATCTGCTCCTGCTCTTCGATACGCCCATCGATGATGCCTTGCATCGCCGCATCTCCGATTTTCTCGGCGTGTGCTGGGACATGGGGCTCGAAATCGGCCATAGCGTGCGCACGGTCGACGAATGCCTGGCTCAGGCGGCGGCCGACATCACGGTCCAGACCAGCCTGATCGAAGCGCGTCTGCTCACCGGCAATCGCGCACTGTTCGACCGACTCGTGCGCGAAGCCGATCGCCAACTCGATCCGCGCCAGTTCTTCCAGAGCAAGGTGCTCGAACTCAAACAGCGCTACGCGAAGTACCAGGACACGCCCTACAGCCTCGAACCCAATTGCAAGGAAAGCCCCGGCGGGCTGCGTGACCTGCAGATGGTGCTATGGGTTGCACGCGCCGCGCATCTGGGCACGAGTTGGCGCGATCTGAACAAACGCGGGTTGATCACGCGCGACGAGACCCTGGCCGCGGTCCGCAATGAACGCATTCTCAAAGAGATCCGCGCCCGTCTGCACTTGCTGTCGCATCGGCGTGAAGACCGCCTGGTATTCGACGTGCAATCGGCGCTCGCCACCGAGATGGGGCTCAAAGCGACCGGCGCGCGGCGTGCATCGGAAGTCTTGATGCAGCGGTACTACTGGGCTGCCAAGGCGGTCGTGCAGCTCAACACCTTGCTGTTGCAGAACATCGAAGAACGGATCTTCCAGCGCGAAGACGCCCCGGCGCAGCCGATCAACGAGCGCTTCAACAACGTCAACGACCTGCTCGACATCGCCGACGCCGATCTGTTCGAGCGCGAACCGTCGGCCATGCTCGAGGCCTTCCTGGTCATGCAGCAGCATCCGGAACTCAAAGGCATGTCGGCGCGGACCTGGCGCGCGCTCTGGCATTCGCGCGAGCGCATCGACGCCAAATTCCGCCGCGATCCGCGCAACCGAGCCTTGTTCCTGTCGATCCTGCAACAGCCGCGCGGCATCGTCCACGAACTGCGCCGCATGAACCAGACCAGCGTGCTGGGCCGTTACCTGCCGGTGTTCCGGCGTATCGTCGGCCAGATGCAGCACGACCTGTTCCACGTCTACACCGTCGACCAGCACATCATGCAGGTGCTGCGCAATCTGCGCCGCCTGACCATGGCCGAACACGCGCACGAGTACCCGTACTGCTCGCGTCTGATCGCCAACTTCGACCGGCCCTGGCTGTTGTACATCACGGCCTTGTTCCATGACATCGCCAAAGGCCGCGGCGGCGATCACAGCCATCTGGGCGCGGCCGACGCCCGACGCTTTTGCCGCGATCACGGCCTGAGCAAGGAAGACACCGATCTCGTCGCATTCCTGGTCGAACAGCATCTGACCATGAGCCGCATCGCGCAAAAGCAGGACTTGAGCGATCCGCAAGTCATCCAGGACTTTGCCAAGCTGGTCGGCAGCGAACGGCGCCTGACCGGGCTGTACCTGCTCAC
>CAYUYC010000349.1:0-3069 GCA_964448945.1 uncultured Burkholderiaceae bacterium | reverse complement strand
GCTTGATGCGCGCCACCATCGCCGCCATCACCGTCGACGGCACCTGGTAGACCTGATGCAGCACGCCGTCGATGCGAAAGCGCACCAGACCGATGTCGCGTTTGGGTTCGAGATGGATGTCGCTCGCGCGTTGATCGAACGCGTATTGCCAGAGCCAGTCGACGATCTGCACCACATGGGCGTCGTTCTGGTCGATCGCGCCCTGGGTCGCCAAGGCGTTGCCCAATTGCACGAGCTGCTCGAATTTTTGCTGCTCGGCCGCACCGCCGCGCTTGGCCGCGCTCTTGACCGAACGCGCGAGGTTGTAGAACTCGACGATGTAGCGCGCGATGTCGTTGGGGTTGGACACCACGCGCCGCACCCCGCGCCGCATGATCTGCGCCACCTCGCCGACCCAATCGGTGATGAAAGGTTCGCAGGTGGCGACCACCACCTCGTTGGCCCGCACTTCGATCGGCAGGATCGAATAGCGCGAGGCATAGGTCGAGGTGACGACATCGCCGACCTTGGTGAAGTCGATGCGCAGCGGATCGATGTGCTGATACGGCAGGCCGACCTTGCGCGCGAGCCAATCGGTCAGCACTTCGAGCGACAGCCCGCTGCCCATGCGCGGGCCGCCGGTAGCCCGCAGCTTGGTCTCGGCCACCGCCACCAGGGGATGCATGCTGCGATCGGCCATGCGCGCAAAACGCACCACCTGTTCGGCCTCGGCCGCGGTGATCCAACCATCGCCCATCAGGGCTTCGAGCACCGGCTGCAATGCGAGCCGTTGGCCTTGCAACGCTGCGGCAAACGACGCCGCGCGGACGGAAGTGCTGCTCGGATTCGGCTGGGCGCTCATCGCGGCTCGCTTCGCATGGGATGCGGGCGATTCTAGTCCAGCGCGATGTCGGCTTCGCGTTTACATCGGTGACCAGTCGCGCGCGCGCCTCAGATGCGCAAACGCCCGGCCGATGGATCGTGCCCGGCTTCGGCCAGGCTGCGCTTGAGCCCATCGACCCAGCGCCGGGCCGGCAGATCCACCTGAGCCTCGATCGCCTTGGCGCGAGCGTACAAGTCGGCAAAGCTCAGGTCGATAGCCGGCCCTTTGAAGGCCAAGGCCACGCGATTGCCGGCGTCGATCTCGGGCAAGGCGATCACGCGCCCGTCGAAGGCCGCGAGCAGCCGCCGCAGGTTGCGCGGAAAGCTCGCATGCTCGCCGAACAGATTGACCACCAGCACGCCCACGTCCTTGAGCGCGGCCGCGCAATCGGCATAGAACTGCGCGCTCTCGTGCACCGGCCCGCGCGCGGCGGCGTCGTACAGATCGACCTGCAGCACGTCGAAGCGGCCCGGCACGCGGGCGATGTAATGCGCGGCATCGGCTTCCACCACGCTCAGGCGCGCATCTTCGGGCGGCAGCGCGAACATGCTGTGCGCGCACGCGATGACCGCCGGGTCGATCTCGACGGCGGTGATTTGCGCCGGCGCGCAATGCTTCCAGCAGAACTTGGTCAGTGCGGCCGCGCCCAGTCCGAGCTGCCCGATCTCGAAACCCGGCACGCGCGGCTCGAGGACCAACAGCCAGGCCATCATCTGGCGCGTGTACTCGAGTGCGATCTCATACGGCCGCGCAATGCGCATCGCGCCCTGGATCCATTCGGTGCCGAAGTGCAGATAACGCAGGCCGCGATCCTCGGACAAGGTCACGGGCGCGAACTTCGGTCGCGCATGGGCAGCGGATTTGGTGCGCGTCATGGCGCTTTTCCTTCGGGGGTATCGAGCGTCAAGGCGGATTTCCAGCGCGCGAATTTTTGGTCGTAGCCCAGGCTTGCATACGCCGGACTGGTGGAAGGCAGCACCTGCACCTCGAGATCGAGGCCGGCGAACAGCGTCGCAAACCGCGCCGAGGTCTTGCCGTTGTGGCACACGCGCCGAAGCTGCGGCGCCAATCGGCGCAACCGGGCGAAATCATTGGGCGTCGCGCTGCGGATGGCGCTGTCGAGACTGCCCTCGCGCGCGCAACTGCCGTACACATCCCACAAACCCAGGCCGGCCGCGAGCAGCGCTTGCAGGCGCTGGCGATACGCCAGTTCGCGCAAGGGTTGCTCCAGCACCTCGCCCACGATGCGCCAGAACAGATTCTGCGGATGTGCGTAGTACTCGCGCGCCGCCAGCGACGCCGCCCCCGGGAAACTCCCGAGGATCACGATGCGCGTACGCGCGTCCACCACCGGCGGCAAGCCGTGCAGCAAGGCGTCGTTGCGGTCGGAATCGGTCGTCAAAGCGTGGAATGGACAAGTGCGGCGCGTGTGCCGACACCTCGACGGTGCGGTGCACGATTGTATGTCGCAGCGAAAAGCGCGAGCCTAGCCATCACCCCCCTCTGGAAAAGGAGACGAACATGAGCGAATACGCCGCCCTGAGCCTGAAGTCCACGACCGGCATGCTGACCTTCGATGTCGATATGCCCGAACGCGCCGCGCCCGACACGCCCGCGCTCGCGTTGCTGACCGACCTCGCGCACGGCCCCCGGGTCTCGGTCTATCCCGACGACGGCATCGACGAAGCGGTCGAACTCATGAAACGCGCCGGTGTACGCATGGCCTTCGTGGTCACCAATGCCGGAAGCATCACCACGCCGATCGGGCTGGTCACTGCGTCCGACTTGCTGGGCGAGCGCCCGATGCAGATCGCCGCCGACTCGCCGATGCGCCGCCACGAATTGCGCGTGCGCGATCTGATGGAACCGATCGAGCGTTGGCATGTGATCGACATGGCGAGCGCGCGCAATGCGCGCGTCGGACACATCATCGAAACCATGCGCTCGACCGGCAAACGCCATCTGATCGTCACCCAGCAACGCCAGACCGGCACCGTCGTGCGCGGCGTGTTTTCGGCCACGCGCATCGAGCGCGCGCTCGGCGCACCGATCGGCGATCTGAACAGCCCGCGCAGTTTCGCCGAGGTGGAAGCCGCGCTCGCACCGCACTGATCTCAGCGGCCGAGCAACAGATCGTTGACCCGGCGCACGAACTCGCCCGGCTCGGCGAGCTGTCCGCCTTCGGCCAGCAGCGCAAAGTCGAACAA
>CAYUYC010000348.1:0-3080 GCA_964448945.1 uncultured Burkholderiaceae bacterium | reverse complement strand
GTCTCCGTGTTTGTTGTTGTGGTGAATCCGCGGTTCAGGCCCGCGCTTCGGGGCGGTACAACGAGCGCTCGTTGAACAAGGGCGAGACATACGGCTGATCGGTGCCGGCGTCGTATTCGCCGTGATAGCGCGCGATGCGCTCGACCTCGTTCTTGGAACCAAGCACGATGGGCACGCGTTGATGCAGCTCTTCCGGCTTCATGTCGAGGATGCGCGCGCGTCCGGTCGAGGCCGCGCCGCCGGCCTGTTCGATCAGCATCGCCATCGGATTGGCCTCGTACATCAGCCGCAGGCGGCCGGGCTTGACCGGCTGTTTGGTATCGCGCGGGTACATGAAGACACCGCCGCGCATCAGGATGCGATGCACGTCGGCCACCATCGATGCGATCCAGCGCATATTGAAATCGCGCTCGCGGATGCCGGTCTTGCCCGCCTTGCATTCAGCCACATAGCGATGCACGGGCGGCTCCCAGAAGCGCTCGTTCGAGACATTGATCGCGAACTCGCCGCAGTCTTCGGGCACCTTGAGCTCGGGATGGGTCAACACGAAATTCCCGATCTCGCGGTCGAGGGTGAAGCCATGGGTGCCCTTGCCCACCGTCAGCACCAGCATCGTCGACGGCCCATAGATCGCATAGCCGGCCGCGATCTGTTCCTTGCCCGGGCGCAAGTAATCGGCGAGCGCCGGCGCAGCCTTGCCCTTGTGGCGCAGCACCGAGAAGATGGTGCCGACTGAGACATTCATGTCGATGTTCGACGAGCCGTCGAGCGGATCGAAGACCAGGAGGAAAGGCCCGCGCTGGTATTGCTCGGGGATCTCGTAAGGCGTTTCCATTTCTTCCGAGGCCATGCCGGCCACCAGGCCGCCCCATTCGCAATGCGCGACCATCGCCTCGTTGGTGATCACGTCGAGCGGCTTTTGTGCATCGCCCGAACTGTTCTGCGCGATGCGATTCGCGTCGAAGGCCATGCCCGGCCCCAAGGCGCCGCGCCCGACCATGGCCGAGATCGACTTGACCGCGGCGGCCACATCGATGAGCAAGGCGGCGAGTTCGCTTTGACCCGTGGTGCCGCGCAATTGCTCGATGAGGAACTTCGACAGGGTGGTGCGTCCCATGTACATGGCGAGCCTCATAACGATGAGTTGGAATTCTGTTGGTCTGCGGCGGACGATGTTGCTGCGGCCCCGGACGCGAACACGCGCGAGGCGCGCAGATCGGCCGCGCTGATGAGCGAGAGGTCGTCGATCGAGGCGGCGATCGGCGCACTGGCCGCAGCGGCGGCCGCGCCTGCTGCCGCGTCGGCCATGGCGCTGCACGCGCCCGCCTGCGCTGCCATGCCGGTGTCCGTGGCGCTGCTCGCGAGCGCCGCAGCGAACACGCGATTGGCCTGGCGCAAGCGCGCACGGTCGAGCGCATTGCGGATCGAGCGCGCATTCGCGAAATGCGGCTGGGTCAGGCGCGCGGCGATGTAATCGCGCATCGCGGCGCACGCGCCTTCGTCGAAGCGGTAATGCATCTGCGCGAGCATGGTCTGCGCGATCGCGAACAATTCCTCGGGCGTGTAATCGGGAAAATCGATGTGATGCGCGATGCGCGAACTCATGCCGGGATTCGACCGGAAGAAGGTGTCCATGCGGTCCTTGTAGCCGGCCAGGATCACGACCAGATCGTCGCGGTTGTTCTCCATCACCTGCAGCAGGATCTCGATGGCTTCCTGGCCGTAATCGCGTTCGTTCTCGGGCCGGTAGAGGTAATACGCCTCGTCGATGAACAGCACCCCGCCCATCGCGCGCTTGAGCACTTCCTTGGTCTTGGGCGCGGTGTGCCCGATGTATTGCCCGACCAGATCGTCGCGCGTCACCGCGACCAGATGTCCTTTGCGCACATACCCGAGCCGATGCAGGATGTCGGCCATGCGTTGCGCGACCGTGGTCTTGCCGGTGCCCGGATTGCCGGTGAACGACATGTGCAGGCTGGGCGTGGCCGCGTCGAGCCCGAGTTGCTGGCGCGCGCGCGACACGACCAGAAACGCCGCGATCTCGCGGATGCGCGCCTTGACCGGCCCGAGCCCGACCAGGCTGCGGTCGAGTTCGTCGAGCACGTTTTGCACCTGCGATTCATCGAGAATCGCGCGCAGATCGATCGAGGTCGGGACGGGCGTGGGCGCATTCATGAAGGTCTTCCATCTCTTTGTGCAAGGCTCGGCCGAGCCAAACCTTGCAGAAAGCACCCGCGGCGCGAGGGAAGCGGAGAACTGCCCCGCGGGCGTGGGAAAACAAAGCCGCCGAACGCAAGCGCGGCGCGCAGATCGGATGAACGAGCACCGCGCCGCATCGCGATCTCAATAGCGCTGGCCGGCAGGCCGGTCGGCGGAATACGCGCGCAAGCCATAGCGCTGGGTGCGCCCCACGGTTTCCTGGCGTTCGAGCGCGAAGCCGGGTTCTTCCTTGGGGCGGTTGACGATGAACGACAAGCACATCGATTCCACACCGCGCGTGTTGTCGAAGGCATTGACCTTGATGTACTCGTTCGGATGCGCCTTGCGGCAGGCCTGCACTTCGAACATCACGCCCGCGGCGTCCTTGAGGCCGAACATCGGCAGGCCCCACATATGCCAGTACACATTGCGCGGATGCGGATCGTCGGTGTACTCGACCGAGCAGGCCCAGCCGCGTTCGAGCGCGTAACTGATCTGGGCCTTGATCTCGTCGTCGCTCAGATCGGGCAGAAACGAAAACGTGCCTTGGGTGATGCGCATGAGGGTTCTCCGTGAAGCGATGTCACGACGCGGTCGGCGTCGGCACGAAATCGGGCGTGTCGGTCGAGGTGTAGTTGAAGCTCACGTCCTTCCAGGTCTCAAGCGCCTGGGCCAGCGGCGTGCACCAGCGCGCCGCGGTGGCGAGGATCTCGGGGCCTTCGTTGACGATGTCGCGGCCTTCGTTGCGCGCCTTGACCATGGTCTCGAGCGCGACCCGGTTGGCGATCGCGCCGGCCTGGATGCCGTGCGGATGGCCGATGGTCCCGCCGCCGAATTGCAGCACCACGTCGTCGCCGAACAAGTGCAGCAATTGATGCATC
>CAYUYC010000347.1:0-3104 GCA_964448945.1 uncultured Burkholderiaceae bacterium | reverse complement strand
GCGGGGAAGAGCACCCATATCCCGACGATCGCCAACCTGTTGCGCGCGCGCGGCGTGGGTGCCGGCGATCTGGTCGGCTTGTGTCTGAGCCGCGGCCCCGAACTCATGCCGGCCTTGCTGGGCGTGCTCAAGACCGGCGCGGCCTATGTGCCGCTCGATCCCGGCTTCCCGCGCGATCGTCTGCAATACATGGCCGAAGACGCGGGCGTGAAGCTGGTCATCACCGAATCGGCCAATGCCGACCGTGCCGGCGTCGACCGCGCGCGCCAATTGCGCATCGACGACGACGCGGCGCAACTCGCGGCCACGTCCGATGCACCAATCGCCGCATCGCCCGCATGGCCCGACGACGCGCCGACCTATGTCATCTACACCTCGGGCTCGACCGGCAAGCCCAAGGGCGTGGTGCTGCCGCAGCGCGCGGTCTGCAACTTCCTCGCGAGCATGCGTCGCGAGCCCGGACTCCAGGCCGGCGACAAGCTTCTGGCGGTCACCACCTTGTCCTTCGACATCGCGGTGCTCGAACTCATGTTGCCGCTGGTCGTCGGCGCGACGGTCGTGCTCGCGCAGCGCGACGACGCGATGGACGGCGAAGTCCTCGCGGCCATGATCGCCGAGCGCGGCATCAACGTCATGCAGGCCACGCCGACCACCTGGCACTTGCTGCTGGATGCCGGCTGGCGCGCGCCCAAGGGCTTTCGCGCCCTGTGCGGCGGCGAACCGCTGCCGCCTTCGCTCGCAGCCCGTCTGCTCGAACAAGGCGTCGAGCTGTGGAACATGTACGGCCCGACCGAAACCACGGTCTGGTCCACGCTGGCGCGCATCACCGACGCGAACCAACGCATCACGGTCGGGCACCCGATCGACAACACCCAGGTCTGGATCCTCGACGATCAACTGCAACCGGTGCCGGTCGGCGCCGAAGGCGAGTTGTGCATCGGCGGCGCCGGCGTGGCGATCGGTTATTTCAAGCGTCCCGAGCTGACGGCCGAGCGCTTCGTCGCCGATCCCTTTGCCGCGACGCCCGGTGCGCGCATCTATCGCACCGGCGACCTTGCGCGCTGGCGCGACGACGGCAGCATCGAACACCTCGGCCGACTCGATTTCCAAGTCAAGATCCGCGGCTATCGCATCGAACTCGGCGAGATCGAAGCGCGCCTGGCCGCGTTGCCCGGGATCGCGCGCACCGTCGTCGTGGCGCGCGAAGACAGCCCCGGCGATGTGCGGCTGCTGGGCTATGTCGTGGCCCAGCCCGGCGCGCGCCCCAACCCCGACCAATTGCGCGACGCGCTGCGCGCCGATCTGCCCGATTACATGATCCCGCAGCAGGTGATCGTCCTCGACACCATGCCCTTGCTGCCCAACGGCAAGATCGACCGCAAGGCGCTGCCGGCGGCGCCGCGCACGAGCACACCGACGATCGTGGCGGCCGCCACCGCTGCCGTCGCTCCCGCGGCCGATACGCCGACCGGCAAGATCGCTGCCCTGATGGCGACGCTGTTGCAACGCCCCAGCGTCGGCGCCGACGACAATTTCTTCGAACTCGGCGGCCATTCGCTGCTGGCGGCCAAGCTCTCGGCCCAGCTCGGCACGCTGTTCGGCGCGCGCCCGGGGCTGCGCACCATCTTCGAATCGCCGACGCCGGCCGCGCTCGCGCGCGCGATGCAAATCGCGACGCCCGGCGCGGCAGCGCCCAGCCAGCCGCCGATTCCGGCGCGCAACGATCAATCGACGGCGCCGCTGTCGCTGATGCAAGAGCGGCTATGGTTCCTCGAACACATGACGCCGGGCACGATCGTCAACCACCTGCCGTCGGCGCATCGCCTGACCGGGCCATTGGACGTCAAGGCGCTCGAGCGCGCGTTCCAGTTGCTGGTCGATCGGCAAAGCGCCTTGCGCACCGCGATCGAACGGCGACCCGATGGCGCGATCCAGCGCATCCATGCGCAGGTCGAGTTCCATCTGCCCTACGACGATCTCTCGCGGCTCGCGCCGGCGGCCCAGCGCGAATTCATCCTGCGCGGGGTCTCGCACATGACCGCGGTGCCCTTCAATCTCGAAGTGCCGCCCTTGTGCCGCGCCGCGCTGTACAAGCTGTCCGATCAGGAACATGTGCTGTTCTTCATGACGCATCACCTGATCTGGGACGGCTGGTCGTTCGACGTGCTCTACACCGATCTGTCGAAGTTGTATGCCGCATGCGCGGCCGGTCGCGCGCCCGAGCTTGCGCCCTTGCGCGTGACTTACGGCGACTTCTCGGCCTGGCATCGCGACTGGATGCAAGGGCCGGAACTGCGGCGCCAGACCGCGCATTGGCGCGACATCCTCACGCCGCTGCCCGAGCCGCTGCAATTACCGACCGACGCGCCGCGCCCCGCGGTGATGTCGGGCAACGGCGCGTCGCACCAGCGCTATCTCTCGCCGCAGACCGCAGCGGCCCTGCACAAGCTTGCGCAACGCCAGGGCAGCACCTTGTTCGTCACCCTGCTGGCCGCCTATGCCGCCTTGCTCGCGCGCATGTCGGGACAGGAGGACGTGGTCATCGGCACCCCGGTGCGCGGGCGCGAACAGGCCGATCTCGAATCGGTGATGGGCTTCTTCGTGAACGCGCTGCCCTTGCGCCTGCATGCATCGGCACACCAGACCTTCAAGCAATGGATCGCGGCAGCGCACGCCGTGGTCGTCGATGCCTTCGCCTATCAGGACGTGCCGTTCGAGCACCTGATCCAGACCTTGAACGTGCCGCGCGACGAAAGCCGGCCGCTGATCTATCAAGCCTTGTTCTCGTTCCAGGATGCGCGCGACCGCATCACCGAATGGGGCGGCATCCAGCACGCGCGCTATGAAATTCCGCTGCGCGGCGCGACCCACGATCTGAGTCTGTGGTGCGTGGAATTGACCGGCGGCATCGAGTGCGTCTTCACCTACAACTCCGACATCTTCAGCGCCCAGACCATCGAACGCATCGCCCAGCGTTACGAGCATCTGCTGCAAAGCGTGCTGGTCGATCTCGACAAATCGCTCGGCGACTACGACATCGCCGATCCGTCCGAGCGCGAGCAATTGGCGAAGTGGAACGCGAGCGAGGCGGGGTACGAGCGCGG
>CAYUYC010000346.1:0-3112 GCA_964448945.1 uncultured Burkholderiaceae bacterium | reverse complement strand
CTTTACGTGCTCGCGCTGTTCTCGCTGCTGGGGCAGATGGTGATGATTTCCGGCAACAACCTGCTGGTGATCTACCTCGGGCTCGAATTGCTCTCGCTGTCGCTGTACGCCCTGGTCGCCTTGCAGCGCGATTCGGCGCAATCGACCGAAGCGGCGATGAAGTACTTCGTGCTCGGCGCACTCGCCTCGGGCTTCCTGCTGTACGGCATGTCGATGATCTATGGCGCCACCGGAAGCCTCGAACTCAGCGAGATCGCCAAGGAAGCTACCAGCGCGCACGGCAGCAAGGTCTTCGTGTTCGGCGTGGTGTTCATCGTGGTCGGCATCGCCTTCAAGGTCGGCGCCGTGCCCTTCCACATGTGGATCCCCGATGTGTACGAAGGCTCGCCCACGGCGGTCACATTGCTCATTGCGGGTGCGCCCAAGCTGGCCGCGTTCGCCATGACCATGCGCCTGCTGGTCGAAGGATTGCCGGGCCTGGCCCACGACTGGCAGCAGATGTTCGGCATCCTCGCCGTGCTCTCGCTCGTGCTGGGCAACATCACCGCGATCGCGCAGACCAATCTCAAGCGCATGCTCGCGTATTCGACGATCGCGCAGATGGGTTTCGTTCTGCTGGGCTTCATGTCGGGCGTCGTCACCGGCAAGCCCGACGCGATGACCGATGCCTACAGCGCGTCGATGTTCTACGTCGTGGTCTACGTCTTCACCACCCTCGGCACCTTCGGTGTGGTGATGCTGTTGGCGCGCTCGGGCTTCGAATGCGATCAGATCGCCGATCTCAAGGGGCTGAACCGCCGTTCACCGTGGCTGGCCTTCGTGATGCTGCTGCTGATGTTCTCGCTGGCGGGCATTCCGCCGACGGTCGGGTTCTACGCCAAGCTGGCGATCCTGCGCTCGGTGGTCGACGCCGGACATTGGTGGATCGCGGTGGCCGCGGTGATGCTGTCGCTGGTCGGCGCGTTCTACTACCTGCGCGTGGTCAAGGTCATGTATTTCGACGAGCCGGCCGACAACGCGCCCATCGTCTCCACCCAGGACGCGCGCGCCTTCCTGGCGCTCAACGGCGCGTTCATCATCGTGTTCGGTGTGTTCGGCGACCTGCTGCTCAAGCTGTGCGTTGCCACGGTGCGCCTGACGCTGTTCACTTGAGCACATGAGCAGCGACGACGACCGCCTGACCGAGCGCTGCATCGAATCGGCGGTCGCCTATCGCGGCGGTTTCCTGCAGGTGCGGCGCGATCAGGTCGCGCTGCCCGACGGAACGCAGGCCACGCGCGAGTACATCATGCATCCGGGCGCGGTCATGATCGTGCCCATGTTCGACGACGGCAGCGTGGTCATCGAGCGCCAGTTCCGCTATCCGCTGCATCGCGCGGTCCTCGAATTTCCGGCCGGCAAGATCGATCCCGACGAAGACCCGCTCGCCTGCGCGGTGCGCGAACTGCGCGAGGAAACCGGGTACGCCGCCGATGCGTGGCATTTTCTCGGCACGATCCACAACGCGATCGGCTATTCCGACGAACACATCGATCTGTACCTGGCCACCGGCCTGACCGCCGGCGAACGCCAACTCGATCAAGGCGAATTTCTCGACGTGCTGGTGATGCCCTTCGGCGAGGTGCTGGCGGCGATCGATGCCGGCGAGATCACCGACGTCAAGACCATCGTCGGTGCCTACTGGACCGAGCGCCATTTGCGGGCACGGACCCGCTGAACGCGGGGCCTGTGCATTGTTTTTTTCAGAGCGTCTTGGTGACGAGACGGAAGTCCGGATCGTCCGGATAAGACTTGATCGCGAAGCCCAGGCTCTTCATCAGCTTGAGCATGTTGTCGTTGTGCGTGAGCACCAGACCGTCGATTTCGTTCAGGCCCTTGCTGCGCGCGAAATCCATGATCGACAGCATCAGACGCGAGCCGATGCCCTGGCCCTTGAAGTCTTCGCCGACCACCAATGAGAATTCGCAGCTCGAGCTATCGGGATTGGTGATGTAGCGCGAGACGCCGATGATGCGTTCGGTCTCGGTGAACTCGCCATCGGCTGCGGCCACGCGTTCGCGAAAGACCGCCACCAGCGCCATCTCGCGGTCGTAATCGATCAGCGTATAGCGCGACAGCATGCGCGCGGGCAACTCGCTGATCGACGAGACGAAGCGGAAGTAGCGGCTTTCCGGCGTAAGACTGCGCACGAAGGTCTGCAGCATGTTCGCGTCGTCGGGGCGGATCGGGCGGATCTCGTAATGCCCGCCGCCGCGCAACGGCCATTCCTGCTCGTAATGCGAGGGGTAGGGCAGGATCGACAGATGGTCGTATTCCTTGGCGCCCGCCGCAGCGTGTTCGATCACGATGCGCGCATCCACCGCCAGCGCGCCGGTCTCGTCGACGATGATGGGGTTGATGTCCATCTCGCGCAGTTGCGGCAGCTCGCAGACCATTTCGGACACGCGCAGCAGGATGTGCTCGATCGCCTCGACATCGACTGCCGGCGCACCGCGCCAACTCGTGAGCGTGTCGGCCACGCGCACGCGCTCGATCAGCCGATGCGCAAGGAACTGGTTGAGCGGCGGCAGTTCCATCGCCCGGTCGGCGATCAGCTCGATCATCGTGCCGCCGGCACCAAAGGTGATGACCGGCCCGAACGGTTCGTCGGTCACGAGGCCGATGTACAACTCGCGCCCGCGCTTCTTGCCCGACATGTTCTGGATCGTCACGCCGTTGATGCGTGCGTTGGGCTGCAAACGCCGCACCGCCTGGATCATGTCGTTGTAGGCATCGCGCACCGCGGTGCCGTTGCCGACGTTGAGCAGCACGCCGTTGACGTCCGACTTGTGCGGAATGTCGGGTGAGTCGATCTTGAGCGCGACCGGATAACCAAGCTGATTGGCGATCATGATCGCCTCGTTCGCGCTGCGCGCGAGGATGGTCTTGGTCACCGGGATGTGGAAGGCCGACAGCAAGGCCTTCGATTCCATCTCGGTCAGCACCTTGCGCCGTTCGGTCAGCACGCTTTCGATCAGCAGCCGCGCGCTTTCGAGATCCGGGTCCTTGAGTTGCGACAAGGGCGGCGGCGTTTGCTGAAGCAACTGCTGGTTCTGATAGAACGATGCGATGT
>CAYUYC010000345.1:0-3137 GCA_964448945.1 uncultured Burkholderiaceae bacterium | reverse complement strand
GTTGATTCGGCGCACGTTGCGGATAGATCTTGCGTAGATCCTGTGCCGACAGCGCATGTGCAACCGTCCTGGAAGTCGATGCGGGCATACCGTCCGCGAGTGCGCTCGACGTTTGCGTGGCCAGCGCCACGCACAGGCTACTCGCCAGAAAGATGGTCCGCATAACACACGCCGGTGTAGCGCCACGGGTGCTCGTCGGATTGGCCCTTCTTGCCTTTCTTGTATTCGTCGGCATCGCGTTTGTGCAGTTCATCGACAGTCTTCCCGGAGTTGGCTTCCTTGGTCGTGTCCCAGCCGATGTTGCCGGTGGCCGGATCGCACAGGATGTTCTTGTTGCGCACCCATTGCTTGGTGCCTTCGTCCCACACGTGATACGTGCCGCCGTTCCAGCGCGTGAGGGTTTCGAGTTCGATCTGCTTGTCGGTCGCGGTGCGGCCGCCTTTGGTCAGGTAGGCGATCGCCTCTTTCTGCTTGGCTTGAAAGAGCGTCGTGCCCGCACGCAGGTTCTTCTTCCAGTTCCAGACTTGCTCGTACGTCGGTTTTGGATTGGTGATCTGCGTGACGCCGTAGCCCTTGTCGAAAGCCACCACCGGTTCACCGTCGGCCTCGATGATGTGCTTCCAGCGGCTTTCTTGTGCGAGCAGTTTGTCGAAACCCTTGGTGTTCTCGATCGTGGCGAGGTCCGCGGCGATCAGATCCTTGCCCGGGTTATCGGCCTTGATGATGATGCTGCGTTGAAAGGTGTTGCTGCCCGCCACCGCCGTCATGGTGAGCGTGCCGCCGATCAATTGGCCGTCGAGGTCCACTGTCCATTCGGCAGTCGTGCTCTTGCCTTTGCCCGACGCGGTGAAGGTCTGTACCACGCTGCCGCGCTTGGCGGATTCCTTCAGGCCGCTCACACGGGCATCCCAGGTGATCTTCCAACTCCATTCGACCGGCACTTGCTCGGCGAGCTTGATCTTGCAGGCGATGGTCGGGAAGGTTGGATCCTTGGTGATGCGATGTGTCGAACCTTTGTCGGGCGAAATCCATTCGCCTTTGTCTTCAGGCACCACAACCTTGACCAAGCTCTCGTCGGTCTTGTTCGATTTGCCGGCCGTTTTTGCTTTGGCTTTGGTCTTGGCTTTGGTTTTGGCCTTCGCCGGGGCTTTGGGTTTTGCCTTTGCTGGCGCCTTGGGCTTAGCAGTGGGGGCGTTCATTCGATTACCTTCGACTCTGAGGATTCGAGGATCTCAAGCGACAACTCCGCGGGGATGAGTGTCTTGACGCGCTGGGTGAGCCCTTGCGCGTCGGACATGCCTTCCCAGCGCGACCCGTCGGACGCGACGATGCGATAGGCACGATTTGCCATCGGTTGTCCGTCCGAATCGACCAGATGGAAGCGTTCGTCGAACGGGCCGAACTCGAATTCGGCATCGGTCGTGCCTTCCGGCAGCGCGGTCAGATTCGCCGGCGCACTCCCCGGCCCCACAAACGCCGAACTGGAGCCCTTGACCGAGAAGTTGCCCGGACACGCGAAGGTGATGTCGCCGCCTTGCAAGGTGATGGCGGCTTGCGCGGCCTGGATCGTGATCTTGTCCTGGGCCTCGATGCGGATCGCGCCGTCGGTGCTCGTGACCGTGATCGCCTGATCGGCCAGCAGTTCCAGCGCATCGCTGTGCGCGCGCACGCTCACATCGCCTTGCGCGGCGATCGCGTTGATGCCGCCCGCATGCGTGATCCAGCGCGCCGCCTGGCCGGCCACCGCCGCAAAGGTATGGCCCGAGGCCACATGCCAATCGCCTCGCACGGTCTGGCTCAAATGTTCGCCGGCGTGCGCGACGATGCCCGCAGGCGTGGCCAGATGCGCGTCGCTCGCTGCGTCCATCACGATCACCGGCTTGGCAAGCCTCTCGACCGGATCGCCGCCGCTGCGCGCTTCGCCCGTGGGCTTGGTCGCTTCCTGGCCTGCGACGGCGCCGGTGTACTTGCCCGAGCGTTTGGGGTCCATGGTCTCGATCAGCGCATCGACGCTTTTGGCCGATTGATGCGTGGCCAGCGCCGCGCCGCCTTGATGCACGGCCATGTCGGACAAGGCCTTGCCGAGGTCGTGCGCCGCCTTGAGCTGCGAGAGGCTTTCGGCGTTGTCCATCGCGGTCGAGGCGGCCTGCGGTCGGGCCGTGGTGCTGATGAACAGACCTTCGCCCGCGCGCACCGTGCTCCAGCCTTCGGTGGCCAGATCGAACCCTTCGCCGCGCCATTGGCCGCGCCGGCTGTCGGTCGGGCCGTGGGAGATCGCGTAGCCGAGTTCGAGCCGGCTGTTCCAGGCGCTGGTGGCCAGGCGCATGCGCAACTGGCCGGTGGCATCGTCGTGCAGCCATTGCGCGTAGCCGCCACTGTCGAGGGTGGGCACATGCACGCCCAGGATGGTGCCGGGGTGGTTGGCCGCGCTGTCGGCGCCGGCCGGCCAGGGCTGGGCATCGGCCGGGTTGTGCAGGCTGCCGACGATGATCGGCCGGTCGATGTCGGCATGCTCGAAGTCGACCAGCACTTCGGTACCGATGCGCGGCGTGAATGCGGCGCCCCAGTTGGGGCCGGCCAGCTCTTGCGTCACGCGTACCCAGATGCCGTGCGCTTCGGCGCCCGAGGCTTGGCCCAGCAGCGCGTCGCCGTGGTTGGGTGCCGCTACGCCGGCGTCGGCATCGGCGGTGGGCTGCGCGCTTTGGGCTTCGTCGGCGGGCCGGCGATCCCATGGGTATTGAATGCGCACGCGCAGATCGCGGTCGGTGGTCAAGGCTTCGTTCTCGACACCCACGATGAGTGCGATCTGCGGTCCGGGCACGCTGGGCTTGGGCGCGTACAAGGGCACCAGGCTCGCGGCCGATGCCACGCAGGTGAAGCGCACATCGAAGCCGCCCGGCGGCAGATCGTCGAACTCGTCGCGCGTGGCGGCATCCTTGAGGCCGGTCCGCAGGTTGTTGGCGATGCGGTGCTCGACGCCGGTCACGATGAACTCGGCGTCGTTGCGCACATGGCCCGCGCCGCCGCGGCCGGTGGCCACGCCTTGCGCACGCTGGGTTGCGTAGCCGGCATCGGGCAGATAGTCGGGATGGTCGGTGAGCGTGAAGCGCATGCCCGCCATCAGCCGGCGCACGGTG
>CAYUYC010000344.1:0-3153 GCA_964448945.1 uncultured Burkholderiaceae bacterium | reverse complement strand
GGCGCGTCGCCGATGTCGAAGGAACTACCGGAAGACGATGAGCCGCTCGAAGAACCGCCGCCCGAGGATTCGACCAGGGCCGCCGCGGCCGGCATCTCGAAGCTCCCGCTCGCGCCGCCGCCGGCAAAATCGCCACCGCCGCCCGACGACCAGCGCACACCGCCCCCTGCGGAACCGCCCGAACCCTGGCCGCGAAACGACGGCACCAGATCGAGCGCATCGAAAGGCGTGTCGCTGTTGGCTTGGTTGCGCACCGCGCTCGATGCCGGCGGCGGCGCGGCATGCAATCGCCGCATGATCGCGATCCACAAGCGCACCAGCGCGCAGAAAGCCGCGTAGCTGGCGACCACCACCACGCCGTAGCGCAAGCCCAGATGGTCGAGCCCGAGCGCGAGCAGACCGCGCGAGACGAGTGCGGCAAATCCGCAAGTCGCCACCACGATGAGCAGCACATGAAAGCGCAGCGAAAAGCGCTCGAGCCGCGCGCGCCAGCGTGCGCGATCGGCGGCGATGCGTTTGAACAATGGGTCGCGTTTGGGTTGGGCCATGCGCCGGTCTTCGGTCGGGATCGAGCGCTCAGGCGCTGTGGAGTTTTTGCACGGCGGTGTCGATGCGACCGCTCACCAGTTCATCGGTGATGCCCAGCGCCTTGTCGATCGCCGATTCGATCGCGCCTTGATGCTCGCGGCTCGGGCGATGCAAGACGAAGTCGACCACCTCCTGATTCAGCGCGAGCGAGCGCGGATGGCCGATGCCGATGCGCAAGCGCCAGAAGTTGGGCGAGCCCAGGCGCGCCTGGATGTCCTTGAGTCCGTTGTGCCCGCCGGCCGAACCGCCTTGCTTCATCTTGACGGTGCCGGGCAGGAAGTCGAGTTCGTCGTGCGCAACCAGAATCTCTTCGGGCGTGATCTTGTAGAAATTGGCCAGGCCCGCGACCGAGATGCCCGAGCGGTTCATGAAGGTCTGCGGCTCGCACAGGAAGACCGGCTTGCCTGCGAGGTTCGCCTTGGCGGTGCGCGCCTGAAAGCCCTTCTCGAGCTTGAGCGATGCGCCGTGCGCGCGCGCGAGCGCATCGACGAACCAGAACCCGGCGTTGTGGCGTGTGTCTTCGTATTCGTCGCCCGGATTGCCCAGACCGACGATGAGGCGGATGTTTGCCATGACCAATGAAAAAGGCGGACCGGCCGCATTCTAGCCAGTCCGCCTGCGGGTGCTGCGTGCTGCGGGTTCAACGCACGAGATGCTTGGCCAGGAATTTCTCCATCGCGCCATAGAACTCGAAGCGGTTTTCTTCGTTGGCGAAGCCGTGGCCTTCGTTGTCCTTGACCAGGTACTCGACCTCGACACCGCGCTTCTTGAGCGCGTCGACGATCTGATCGGACTCGGCCTTGTTGACGCGCGGGTCGCGCGCGCCTTGCGCCACGAACAAGGGCGTCTTGATCTGATCGACATGGAAGACCGGCGAGCGCGCGCGCAACAGGTCCTTGTCCTGCTCAGGATCACCGACCATGACGTACATCTGCTTGCGCCATTGTTCCCAATACGGCGGGATGGTGTTCATGAAGGTGAACAGGTTGGCCACGCCGACATAATCGACCGCCGCCGCGTACAGATCGGGCGTGAAGGTGATGCCCGCCAGCGTGGCGTACCCGCCATAGCTGCCGCCGTAGATGGCGATGCGCTTGGGATCGGCGATGCCTTGCTTGATCAGCCATTGCGCGCCGTCGGTGATGTCGTTTTGCATGGTGCCGCCCCATTGCTTGAAGCTGGCTTCCCAGAACTTGCGGCCATAGCCGGTCGAGCCGCGGAAGTTCATCTGCAGCACGGCATAGCCGCGGTTGGCCAGGAATTGCACCTCGGGGTTGTAGCCCCAGACGTCGCGATGCCACGGCCCGCCATGCGGATTGACGACCACCGGCAGGTTCTTCGGCTCCACGCCCACCGGCAGGGTCAGATACCCGTGGATGGAAAGACCGTCGCGGCTCATGTAGGTGACGGGCTTCATCGGCGCCATGTCGGCTTCCGCCAGCCAGGGCGTGATGTCGCCGAGCTTGGTGAGCTTCTTGGACGCAAGCTCGTACACATAGCGCGCGCCCTGGGTGCGATCGTTGTAGGCCGCAACGATCATGCGCGATTCGTCGTCGGTGGCGCCTTGCAGGTCGATCTCATACCCGGGCAGTTGCTTGACGACATCGTCGTGCGCAGCCTTGAACACCGGATCGAACCAGTAAGTCTCGGGCTTGGCCGTCACATACTCGGCCGCGACCAACACCTTGCGCTTGCGCGAATAACTGAGTCCCGCCACATCGACGTCGCTGCGCTCGTAGACCAGGGTCTCTTCCTTGGCGGTGGCCGGATCGAAGATGAAGGCGGCCGACTTGTCGCGCCCGCGATTCGAGACGACGTACAGCTTCTTGTCGTCGAAGGTGAAGAATTGCGGCGAGACCGATTCGCGGAAATCGGTGGTCAGCAAGGTGCGAAACGGCTGGGCTTCATCGTCGCGGTACAACAGGCTGCTGTTGACGCCATCGGTCGCCACCGCCACGCGCAGGCGCCCGTGGTGATCGGTGAGCCAGCCATCGATGTTGCCGGGGTTCTGGGCGATCAAGGTTTCGGCGCCGGTGTTCACATCGACCCGATACACATCGAACACCTTGCGGTCGCGCTTGTTGTGCTGGATCAGCACATGGGTGGGATCGTCCTTGAGGTCGTCGACGATGCCGGCGCGCACACCTTCGTACGGCGTCAGATCGCGGACATCCGAACCGTCGGGTTTGCCGTTGACCGGCGCCGCGACCACATGAAAGTTCTCATCGCCGCCGAAGTCCTTGGCGAACAGGATGCGATCCGAACCCTTCCAGAAGAAAGCGCGCAGATCGCGTGCGGTTTCGCGCGTGATCGCACGCGCCGGCGCCGAACCATCGACCGGCTGCACGAACAGGTTGCGGCGGCCTTCATACGGCGCGAGAAAGGCCAGCGTCTTGCCGTCGGGCGACAGGCTGAAACGGCTGCGCTCGGGATTGCGGAAGAACTCGCGCACGTCGTAGCGCTTGGCCGGCGCGGCCACAGCGGTGGCGGCCATGCCGGATGCGGCGAACATCACGCCGGCGGCGGCCGCCGCCAACCAGAATCGTTTGCGGATCATCGGTGCTC
>CAYUYC010000343.1:0-3159 GCA_964448945.1 uncultured Burkholderiaceae bacterium | reverse complement strand
CGACCAGGTGGATGCTTTCGGGATACAGGTTGGCGATCAGGCGCAGGCCGGTGACGGCGGGCTTGCCTTCCCAGACGCCGGTGCCGGTTTGCGCCCAGGTCGCGACGTCGGCTTGCGAGAAGCCGGCTTCGACCGAGCCGCTGGCCACCGCGTTGACGTTGGCGACCGAGCCGTTCGAGGCTTGCGCGGTCACGATGATCTTGCCGGGCTGCGACACCGCGTTGGCGATCATGCCGCCCACGGGATAGTAAGTGCCGGCGGTACCGCCGGTGCCGATGCGGAAGAACTGCTGCGCTTGGGCGGCGCCGGTGAAGGCCACCGCGGCGAGCAAGGCGACGCCGAGTTTCTTGATGATCATGTCAACTCCTTGGAGAGGTGGAACGAAAGACGAGCGCGGGGAGAAGGTCGATCGGCGTTCGCACGCCGATCCCTTGCGGCGCGGTAGCATCGGGCGCATGCGACTGCGATACATCGAGGTCTTTCATGCGGTGATGCAAAGCGGCACCGTCAAAGGTGCTGCCGCGATGCTGCACATCACGCAGCCGGCGGCGACACGCTTGCTGCAACAGGCGGAACGACACCTAGGCTTCTCCCTGTTCGACCGGGTCAAAGGCCGCCTCGTGCCGACGCATGAGGCAAAAGTGCTCTACCCGGAAGTCGAGCAACTGTACCTGAAGCTCGATGCGATTCGGCGCCTGACGCGCAATCTGGCAGATGGGGAAAACGCCATGTTGCGGGTGTTGTGCGTCCCCACACTGGCTCAGGATTGGTTGCCGGGCGCGCTCGCGGCGGTGCGGCGCAAGTACCCGCAGGCGCGTTTTGCGGTGCGTACCCTGCATTCGCGGCAGATCGCCGAAAGCCTGGCGCTGCGCGAGGCCGACCTCGGCTTCGCCTTCGAAGCCTCCGAGCATCCCGCGATCACCGCAGAACCGATCGCGCATGGCCATATCGTCTGCGTGGGTGAACATGCGGCCAGCGCCATCACGCTCGCGCAACTGGCGCGCAAGCCGGTGATCGACCTCGATGCCGACGACCCGCTCGCGCGCCTGCTGCACGGTGCGCGCATCGCCCAAGGCATCGAATTCAAGTCGAGCGTGCTGGTGCACAGCTATCACGCAGCCGTGGCGTTGGCGCGTGCCGGCCTGGGCCTGGCACTGGTGGATTCATTCACCGGCCGGCTCGCGGCACGCGACCCGGCGCTGCACGCGGTGCCGATCAGTCCGCCGATCGGCGTCACCGTGCATGCAATGCGCGTGCGCGATGTCGCGTCGAGCGCGCTCGCGCGTCATCTGGTGGCCACGATGCAGCGCGTGCTGGCGGGCTGAAATCCGGTCAGCGGTGCCGCGGCGAACAGACCTTGGTCGATTTCGCTCGAGCGCCGCGCCAGAACATCGGCCAATTGCGCCGCCGCGCCAAAAGCCAGCGTGAAACCCAAGGCGCCATGGCCGGCATTGACATACACATTGCGCCAGCGCGCAGCACGGCCGATGCACGGCAGCCCGGTCGGCGTGGCCGGCCGCAAGCCGGCCCAGGCCTGCAGTTCGTCGGGCCGACGCTTCAATCCAAAGGTGGACCGCACCGCGTCTTCGAGTTGCGCGATGCGCCCGGCATCGATGCGCAGGTCTTCGCCGACCAGTTCGGCCATGCCCGCCACGCGCAGGCGCGCGCCAGCATCGTCGACCAACGGTGCGAACACGATCTTGCGCGCGGCATCGGTCACGCTGGCCGTGGGAAAGGCGTCGAGATCGTCGGCACGCACTTCGATGCTGTAGCCCTTGAGCGGCGCGATCGGCAGACGCACACCCAAGGCGCGCAACACCGCATTGCTGCCGGTGCCGGCCGCGACCACCGCGGTGTCGAGGGCGAGCGTCGATACGCCGTCGGCCTGGCGCAGCGTCACCGCACGCAGCGCGTCGCCTTCGGTATCCCAGCGCGCAACCTCGGCACCGAAGCACCCGCGAAACCGCGGATGCACCTTGAGCCCCGCGTACAGCGCGGCACACACCGCCTGGCAATCGGCCACTTCTTCGTCGGGCGTCCAGATGCCGCCCACGATCCGGTCCGCGAGCAAGGCCAGCGCCGGCTCGCGCGCGAGACAGGCCGCACGGTCCAGACATTGTTGCGGACTGCCGCCCAGCCGCGCCTGCAATTCGAGTTGCGCGCGCGCACCGTCGAGCGAGGCGGCATCGCGATACACCACGAGCTTGCCGTTGCGTCGATGGGCCAGCGGCGCCGCCGATTGCGTGGCGAGCCAGGCATGCATCGCGGTGCGGCTGCGCTCGGCCAGGGCGAGCAAGGCGCCGGTGGCACGCTCGACCTGTGCGCGATTGCAGGCGCGCAAGAAGGCCCAGCTCCAGCGCCAGAATTGCGGATCGAGCGTCGGACGCATGCGCAAGGGCGAACGACGATCGAACAACATGCCGGGGACTTGCCAGGGCACCGACGGCGCGGCCAAGGGCGCGACATAGGCGTAACTGAGCTGGGCGCCGTTGCGTGCGCTGGTGCCCGACCCGGGCCGGTCGGCGCGATCGATGAGCGTGACGTCGTGACCGTCTTCGATCAGACGCCTTGCGGTGGCCAAGCCGACGATGCCGGCCCCGATGACTGCGATGCGCATGCCGTGCCATTCCGTGTCGAGGAGATGGCACGACTCTAGAAAGCGCGCACCCGCAGGTCGAGTGCCGGGATCACATCGGGGTATGCCTGCCGTGCATGCGCCCAGCGCGCATCAGAACTTGTCTTTGAGCTTCATGATGCCGAGCGCCTTCATCACCACACGCTCGTACACCGGCTCGGACGAACCTTTCTTCATCTTGTTGATGAAGTACTTCTCGAAGGCGACCTTGGCCAGATGCACCCATTTGCCTTCGGAGAACCAATTGACGTTGCGCGGCGGGATCTGCGGCAGCGCCACGAAGGCCACGCCCGAATCGCCGAAGTCGGCCAGACAGACCGCGTTCCAGGTCGCATGGTGGGTCGGCGCTTTGCCGTCGAGCAGCTCGCGCAGATTGTGCGCCGCCGAGGTGACCATCGATTCGATCATGTAACCGGTCTTGGGCGTACCGGTCGGCACCGGCGTGGCCTCGACCGGCGGGATCGCCACGCAGACGCCGACCGAGAAGATGTTGCGGTACTTGGGGTTGCGCTGATGCTCGTCGA
>CAYUYC010000342.1:0-3170 GCA_964448945.1 uncultured Burkholderiaceae bacterium | reverse complement strand
GCCGAAGGCACCGAAGAATTCGCCGCGCGCCGCATGAACAAATCGATCGCGATTGCGCTGGCCGGGCGCAAGCTCGACGAAATCGGCTGACCGCCGCCCTCACGCTGACCACCCTATGCCGAAGATCACGGTACTCCCGCACCCCGACCTGTGCCCCGAGGGCAAGGTCATCGAAGACGCGCCGACCGGAAAATCGATCTGCCGCGTGCTGCTCGCGCATGGCATCGAGATCGAGCACGCTTGCGAAATGAGCTGTGCGTGCACCACCTGCCACGTGATCGTGCGCGAGGGCCTGTCGAGTCTGCCACCCTCGGATGAAAGCGAAGACGACATGCTCGACATGGCCTGGGGTCTCACGCCGCAATCGCGCTTGAGTTGCCAGGCCAAGATCCAGCAGGCGGATCTCGTGATCGAGATTCCGCGCTATACGATCAACCACGCACGGGAGAACCATTGACATGAAATGGACCGACACGCGTGAAATTGCAATCGCGTTGATCGAGGCACACCCGGACATCGATCCGCGCACGATCCGCTTCACCGACCTGCATCAATGGGTGCTCGATCTGCCCGAGTTCGACGACGACCCGAAGCACTCGGGCGAGAAGATCCTCGAGGCGATCCAGACCGACTGGATCGACGAAGCCGACTGATCGTCATCGATCCGTTCGCCCGATGCCGGGCGAACGGTCGGACTCAGGCCTCGCGCTTCATGTGCGGGAACAGGATCACGTCGCGGATGTTGGGGCTGTCGGTCAACAGCATGATCAGACGGTCGATGCCGATACCGCAACCGCCGGTGGGCGGCATGCCGTATTCGAGCGCGCGGATGAAGTCGGCGTCGTAATACATCGCCTCGTCGTCACCGGCTTCCTTGGCCACCGCCTGCGCCTTGAAGCGCTCGGCCTGGTCTTCGGCATCGTTGAGTTCCGAAAAACCGTTGGCGATCTCGCGCCCGACGATGAACAACTCGAAGCGCTCGGTGATGCCGGGGCGGGTGTCCGAGCCACGCGCCAAAGGCGAGACCTCGACCGGGTAGTCGATGATGTAAGTCGGCTCCCAAAGCTTGGCTTCAGCGGTTTCTTCGAACAGCGCGAGCTGCAACGCGCCCAGACCCACATGCGCAAGCGGCTTGACGCCGAACTTGAGCAATTCGGCGCGCAGGAAGGCTTCGTCGCCGAGTTGAGCGTCGGTATAGCCGGGGTCGGCGTACTGATGGATCGCTTCGACCACCGTCAGGCGCTGAAACGGCTTGCTCAGATCAAGTTCGCGCCCTTGGTAGGTGAAGGTCGCCGTGCCCAGCGCATCGAGGGCCGATTGACGGATGCACCGCTCGGTGAAGTCCATCAGCCAGCGATAGTCGGTGTAGGCCGCATAGAACTCCATCATCGTGAACTCGGGGTTGTGGCGCGGGCTCACCCCTTCGTTACGGAAGTTGCGGTTGATCTCGTACACGCGTTCGAAGCCGCCGACCACCAGGCGCTTGAGGTAAAGCTCGGGCGCGATGCGCAGGAACATCTGCATGTCGAGCGCGTTGTGATGGGTGATGAAAGGCTTGGCCGCCGCGCCGCCCGGGATCGGGTGCAGCATCGGCGTTTCCACTTCGAGGAAGCCGTGGCCGTTCATGTACTCGCGGATCGCGGTGATGATCTTGCTGCGCGCGATGAACGCATAACGCGTCTCGGCGTTCATGATCAGATCGACATAGCGCTGGCGATACTTGAGCTCCTGGTCGGCCAGGCCATGGAATTTGTCGGGCAGCGGGCGCAGCGACTTGGCCAGCAAGCGCACCTCGGTGCACTTGACCGATAACTCGCCCGACTTGGTCTTGAACACCTTGCCGCGCGCGGCAATGATGTCGCCGATGTCCCAATGCTTGAAGGCCGCATAGGCTTCTTCGCCCACGCCGTCGCGGGTGACGTAGAACTGGATGCGCCCTTGCGCGCTGCCGCCCGAACCGTCCTGCACGGTGGCAAAACTGGCCTTGCCCATCACGCGTTTGAGCATCATGCGGCCGGCGATCGACACATCGATGTCCGAGCTTTCGAGGTGTTCTGCGCTCACGCTGCCATAGCGTTCATGCAAATGCTGGGCGCGATGCGCCGGCACGAAATCGTTCGGGAACGCCACGCCTTGCGCGCGCAAGGCCGCGAGCTTCTCGCGCCGCTCGGCAATGATGTGGTTCTCGTCGATTTCCTGGCCAGAGGTCGGGGTCGGTTCGGTCATGGTGGTGTTGGCCTCGCGCCGCCTGGGCGCCTGATGCTCAATAGTTGCGAATGTCTTCGATCTCGCGCACGCCGAAATCTTCGCGGTCGAGAAAATTCAAGATGCGCGCCGCGGTGGCATCGGCGTCGGCCAATTGGCCTTGTTCCTTGAGCGACTGAAAGCGCGCGACCTGCGGGAACGCGTCGGGTGCGCTGGCGCGTATCGTCGCCTGCATCTCGGTATCGATCACCCCGGGCGCGAGCGCGACGATGCGCACCGGATTGGGCGTGTCCGCGGCGTCGGCCTTGACGGTGCGCGCATGCATGTCGAGCGCGGCCTTGAGCGAGCAATACGCGCCCCAGCCGGCGATCGGATTGCGGCCCGCGCCCGACGAGATGTGCAGCACGCGCCGATCGGCGTCCAGATCATTGGTCGCGGCGATGAAGCGTGAGGTCAGCAGCATGGGCGCGGCCAGATTCACGCCGATCGCGCTGGCCAGGGCCGTCGCGTCGAGTGCCGTGTTGCGCGCGACCGGTTCGACCATGCCGGCGTTGTTGATCAGGACCCAGCGGCTTGCATCGCGCGGCAATTCGGCCATCACGCGATCGGCCAGCGCCGCGGTGGCGGCAAGGTCGGCCAGATCGTGGCGCAGATATTCGAAGTAGCAGGGGATCTGGACCGCGGCCTTTTGCAGCTCCGGGTTGTCGCCGCGCGCAATGCAGATCACGCGACGGTCGGCGCGCAAGGCGCGGCGCGCCAACGCGGCCCCCAGGCCGCGTGACGCTCCGGTGATGATCCAGTTTTCCATCGCCGTCTACACGCCTTGCTTGAGGCTGGCGACGATGAACTCGTCGAGATCGCCGTCGAGCACGCTCTTGGTATTGCCGATTTCGACGTTGGTGCGCAGGTCCTTGATGCGGCTGTTGTCGAGCACATAGCTGCGGATCTGATGGCCCCAGCCCACA
>CAYUYC010000341.1:0-3170 GCA_964448945.1 uncultured Burkholderiaceae bacterium | reverse complement strand
GCAACGAGCCGCCGGCACCGCATGCCGAGGTCCTGCTGGTGCCCAAGGACTCGCCGATCAAGACGCTGGCCGACCTCAAGGGCAAGCGCATCGTGCTCAACAAGGGCTCGAACGTGCACTACCTGCTGGTGCGCCTGCTCGAATCCGCCGGACTCAAATACGGCGATGTGCAGACCGCGTTCTTGCCGCCGGCCGATGCGCGCGCCGCATTCGAGCGGCAAGCGGTCGATGCCTGGGTGATCTGGGATCCGTTCGCCGCCGCGGCGCAAGCGCAGATCGGTGCGCGGCGGCTCGCCGATGCGAGCGGCGTGGCCGACAACCACATCTTCTACATCGCTTCGCGCAGCTTCGCCGAGGCCCACCCCGATGCGCTGCGGATCGCGCTCGACGAGATCAACGCCAGCAGCGCCTGGATCGCCAAGCATCGGTCCGAGGCCGCGGCCATCATCGCGCCGCAGATCGGCATCACCCAGGCGGTGGCCGAATCGACGCTCGCGCATTACGCCTATGGCGTGAAGCCGCTCGGCGATGAAGTCGTGCGCCGTCAACAGCGCATCGCCGACACCTTCTTCGATCTCAAGCTCATTCCGCGCCGGGTCGACGTCGCGGCCGCGGTCTGGCGGCCCGCACCTTGACCCGGTTTGGATCCAACCCCCTGTTGTTGATTTTGACTCGCAAGGAGAAACCCATGTCCAAGATTGAATCCGCAGTCCCCGGCTACACCCGCTTGTCCATCGAATCCTATACGCCGAACATCGGCGCGGTCGTGCACGACATCGATCTGGCCCGCATCGACGATGAAGCCCTCCAGGCCGAGTTGCGCGCCGCACTGGCGCAATACCAGGTGCTGTTCTTTCGCAAACAGACGCTCACCACCGAGCAGCACTTGGCCCTGGCCCGGATCTTCGGCGATCCGGACAAGGCCAAGGCCTACTTTCCGCGGCACACCTCGAGCTCGCTCATCGAACTGATCGAAACCAAGCCGGGCGGGCATCGTTACGGGACGGATCAATGGCACGCCGACATCACCTTCGTCGAGAACCCGCCTACCGCGACCGTGCTGTATGCGCGCCATGTTCCGGCCAATGGCGGCGACACGGTGTGGTCCAGCAGCACGCGGGTCTATGAATCCTTGGCGCCGTCCTTGCAGCGCCATCTCGAAGAACTCGATGCGACGCACAGCTTCGAGCACAGCGGCTGGCCGCGGTTCTTCCTGGCGCAGCCCGACGGGCAGGCTTTCTATCGTGAAGCGCGCGCCCAGCATCTGCCGGTCGTGCATCCGGTGGTCCGCACCCATCCGGTCACCGGCAAGAAGCTGGTGTACGTCAGCCCCAACTTCACCGATCGGATTCGCGGCTTGTCGCGGCGCGATAGCGATGCGCTGTTGAATCTGCTGTTCGGGCTGTACGAGCGTCCGGAGTTCCAGGCCCGTCTGCGCTGGGAGAACGACACGGTCGCGATCTGGGACAACCGCGCCACCGTGCATTACGCGGTGGCGGACTACGGCCAGGAGTACCGCTTGCTGCATCGGGTCACGGTCGGCGAAGACCGCGCGTTCTGACCCCGCGTCCCGCACACGAGGATCGTCGATGCAGATCGATCGTCGACGCTGGCGCGCCGTGCGTGATGCGGCGCTGCCCTGGGTCTTGCCGGCGGCCATGCTGGTCGCCTGGCAATGCGCCAGCGTGCTGGGCGGTTTGTCGAGCCGCGTCGCGCCGGCGCCCTTGGACGTCGCGCGCGCAGGCTGGGCGCTGACGGCCAGCGGCGAGTTGTTCCAGCATTTGTGGGCCAGCTTCCAGCGCGCGGCGATCGGCTTTGCCATCGGCGGTGGCATCGGCTTGGTGCTCGGCCTGGTCAACGGCATCTCGCGCGGCGCCGAGCGCACGCTCGACACCACCGTGCAGATGATTCGCAACGTGCCCCACCTCGCGCTGATCCCGCTCGTCATCCTGTGGTTCGGGATCGACGAGGCGGGCAAGGTGTTCCTGGTTGCACTCGGCGTGCTGTTTCCGATCTATCTCAACACCTTGCACGGCATCCGCGCGGTGGATGCCGGCCTCATCGAGATGGGGCGTTCGTATGGTCTGAGCGGCCGGGCCTTGTTCCGCGAGGTGATCCTGCCCGGCGCCTTGCCCTCGATTCTCGTGGGGGTGCGGTTTGCGCTCGGCTTCATGTGGTTGACGCTGATCGTGGCCGAGACCATCTCATCGAGCAGCGGCATCGGCTATCTGGCGATGAATGCACGCGATTTCTTGCAGACCGACGTCGTGGTGCTCGCGATCGTGCTCTATGCCTTGCTCGGCAAGTGCGCCGACGCGATGGCGCGCGATCGAGCGACGCGCGTTGCGCTGGCATGGCGCCTACACACCCGACTAGCGGAGGATATTCATGGGGGCCATCGAGCACCTTGCATTGGACTTCGACGTCCGTGCGCCGCGCGCTTCGACGCACGCGAATGCCGGCATGGCGCTCGACCTGTTCGGGCTCGGCAAGCGCTTTGGCGCGCGCGAGGTGCTGCGGCGACTCGACCTTGCCATCGCGCCCGGCGAGTTCGTCGCGGTGGTCGGGCGCAGCGGTTGCGGCAAGACCACCCTGCTGCGTCTGCTGGCTGGGCTGGAGGCTCCCACCGGCACCATCGCCTGCGATGGGCGCTCGCTAGCCAGCGCGCGCGAGGAAGTGCGATTGATGTTCCAGGACGCGCGCTTGCTGCCCTGGAAGACCGTGCTCGACAACGTGGCGCTCGGCCTGGGCGGCACGCGTGCCGAGGTGCGCGCCGCGGCGCTCGAGGCGCTGACCCAGGTCGGGCTCGCCGATCGCGCGCAGGATTGGCCTGCGCGTCTGTCGGGCGGGCAGCGCCAACGCGTCGCGCTGGCGCGTGCGCTGGCGGTCGAACCCAAGGTGCTGCTGCTCGACGAACCGTTCGGCGCGCTCGACGCCAAGGTGCGCAAGGAATTGCGCCGCTGGCTGCGCCGTCTGCACGATGAGCTCCATGTGACCAGTATCTTCGTCACTCATGATCAGGAAGAGGCGCTCGAAGTGGCCGACCGCGTGGTGCTGATGAATGGCGGGCGCATCGAGCAGGTCGGCACGCCCGAAGAAGTCTGGAGCCGCCCGGCCAGCGCTTTCGTCTACGGCTTCCTCGGCAACGTCAATCGCTTCGAAGGCCAGGT
>CAYUYC010000340.1:0-3216 GCA_964448945.1 uncultured Burkholderiaceae bacterium | reverse complement strand
ATATTCGGCGTAACCACCGCCCGCCACCAGCGCGCAGACCTCATCGCCGATCTTCCATCCGCCCGACGCAAGATCGCCGCCCACCACGATGCCCGCCACCTCGAGCCCCGGCAGATCCGAAGCACCCGCCGGCGGCGGATACATGCCTTTGCGTTGAAGCACGTCCGGCCGATTGACCCCCGCTGCGGCTACGCGAATGAGGATCTCGCCCGGCCGGCATTTGGGCACCGGCCGCTCGATCACCTGCAGCACATCGGCGGCCCCCGGCGTGGTGATCGCCACCGCGCGCATCGTCGCCGGCACCTGGATTGCGCTCATTTGCCCACCCCACCCAGTTCACGCCACAAGAAGGTGAACTCGAGCGCCACCATCTTTGCACGTTGTTCGTTGTTGGCCGCCCCCGCATGGCCACCCTCGGTGTTCTCGTAATACAGCACGTTCGCGTGCCCTTGTTCGATCATGCGCGCGACCATCTTGCGCGCGTGCCCCGGATGCACGCGATCGTCGCGCGTCGAGGTCGTGAACAGCACCGCCGGGTAATGCACGTCGGCACGCACGTTCTGATAAGGCGAATACTTGGACAATGCGGCCCAGTCTTCCGGGCGATCGGGATCGCCGTACTCGGCCATCCAGCTCGCGCCCGCGAGCAGCTTGTTGTAGCGCTTCATATCGAGCAGCGGAACCTGGCACACCACGGCACCGAACAGGTCCGGACGCTCGACCATCACCGTGCCGACCAACAACCCGCCGTTGCTGCCCCCCATGATTCCGAGTTGGGCGCGCGTCGTCACGCCCGTGCGCGTGAGGTCTTCGGCCACGGCGATGAAATCGTCGAATGCCTTCTGACGTTTGGCCTTGAGCGCAGCCTGATGCCATTGCGGTCCGAACTCACCGCCGCCGCGGATGTTGGCCAACACGAATACGCCGCCGCGCGCGAGCCACGCCTGACCGAAGGCACCGCTGTACCACGGCTCCATCGTCACCTCGAAGCCGCCATAGCCGTACAACAAGGTCGGCGCGGCGCTCGCGCCCACCTGCCCCTTCGCGTCCAATCGGCCGACGACGAAATACGGCACGCGCGTGCCATCCTTGGACACCGCCTCGCGCTGGACCACGCCCATGCCCTTGGCGTCGAAGAATGCCGGCGAGGACTTGAGCGGTTCGGCCTTCGCAACACCGACGCGGCCCAGAGAAAGCGTCGACGGCATCAGAAAGTCTTCGTAGATCAACCAGTAGTCGTCCGACGTGTCGGGATCGACCGCGCTGACCCGAGCTGCGCCCTTGCCCGGCAAGCTCACTTCGCGGGTGCGCCAGTGGCCGTCCACGACGGTCAATTCAAAGACGCGGCTGCGCACGTTGTCGAGCACATCCAGCAACAACGCCTGATGCGTCGGCGTCCAGTTCTGCAACGACGATTTCTCCGTCGGCGTGAACAAGACCTCGAAATTGCGCGCACCCGATGAGAACGCGGCTTCCGGCATGCCGATCAACGCGCCGGCCGGATAGGTGCGCCCGCCCACGGTCCAGGCCGAGCGCAAACGCACCACCAGCCATTCGCGCACCAGCGTAGGCGACGCGTCGTTGGGCACATCGATGCGCACCGACTTGCCGTCGCGCAGGACATAGGTCTCGCCGTCGTAAAACGCGATCGAGCGACTGAAGCCTTCGCGAAAATGCTGCGGATCGTGATCGACCCAGGCGTCCACGCCCACATCGCTGGTCTTGCCCTCGAACACGGTCTGCGCCTGTGCCAGCGGCGTGCCGCGCTGCCAGCGCTTGACGATGCGTGGGTAACCGGAGTCGGTCATCGAACCCGGACCGTAGTCGGTGGCCACATAGACCGTGTCGTCATCGCGCCAAGTGAATTCGCTCTTGGCCTCCGGCAGATTGAATCCATCGGCGACGAACTGTCTGGTCGGCAGATCGAATTCGCGAATCACCACCGCATCGCCGCCGCCGCGCGACAACCGGATGGCGCAACGCGCATAGCGCGGCGGCAGGCAACTGGCGCCTGACCACACCCAGTTTTCCTTCTCGTCGCGCGCGAGGGCATCGAGATCGAGCACCGTCTCCCAGCGCGGCTGCGGCTTGCGGTACTCGTCCCAGGTCGTGCTGCGCCATACACCGCGCGGGTTCTTCGCATCGCGCCAGAAGTTGTAGAGCCGATCGCCGAGCTGCGTCACGAACGGGATGCGCTCGCGCGAATCGAGCACATTGCGCACTTCGTCGCGGATCGGCAGGTACTCCGGTCGCGGCTCCAGCGCCGCCGTGGTCCGTGCGTTCTGCGCCTTGACGAAGTCCAGGGCACGCGCGCCCTCGACGTCTTCGAGCCAAAGATAAGGATCCTGTTTGACGTCATCAGCCATGACCACCCCAGACAGTACGACCAGCGCGAGCCCGATCAGCGCGCGCGAGCAGACTCGCATCATGTGTTCACCCTTGTGAGGTCGAAAGATCGCGCAGCATAACGGTTGAGCCGCGCGCCGCAACGACAAGGGGCGCACGAGGCGCCCCTTTTGAACTACGCCGTTGCCGGCTTACTGCTGTTGCTGCTGCGCCTGAGTAGTCGCCTCTTCGGCCACCGCCTTCATCGACAAGCGCAGACGGCCCTTGTCATCGGCCTCGAGCACCTTGACGCGCACCGCCTGGCCTTCCTTGAGGTAGTCCGAGACTTGGTTGACGCGTTCCTTGGCGATCTGGCTGATGTGCAGCAGGCCGTCCTTGCCGGGCAGCACTTGCACGATCGCGCCGAAATCGAGCAGCTTGAGCACCGTGCCGTCGTAGATCGCGCCGACTTCGACGTCGGCCGTGATCGCCTCGATGCGGCGCTTGGCTTCCTGGCCGGCTGCGGCGTCGACCGAGGCGATCGTGACCACGCCGGTGTCCTGGATGTCGATCTGGGTGCCGGTTTCTTCGGTCAGCGCGCGGATCACCGCGCCGCCCTTGCCGATCACGTCGCGGATCTTTTCCGGGTTGATCTTGATGGTGATCAGACGCGGCGCGAAATCGCTGAGTTCGGTGCGGCCGTGCGGCACGGCTTCCTGCATCTTTTGCAAGATGTGCATGCGGCCTTCCTTCGCTTGCGCGAGGGCGACCTGCATGATTTCCTTGGTGATGCCCTGGATCTTGATGTCCATCTGCAGCGCGGTGACGCCGCTGGTGGTGCCGGCGACCTTGAAGTCCATGTCGCCGAGGTGGTCCTCGTCGCCCAGGATG
>CAYUYC010000339.1:0-3241 GCA_964448945.1 uncultured Burkholderiaceae bacterium | reverse complement strand
CCTCTGGACACTGTCGCTCGCGCTGGTGTTGTTCATCGCGGCCAATCTGGCGGTGGGCTTCACGTTCTCGACCATCGCGCGCAATCAATTGCAGGCGATGCAGCTCACCCTCTTTTTCTTCCTGCCGTCGATGCTGCTCACCGGATTCATGTTCCCGTTCCGGGGCATGCCCGAATGGGCGCAGACCATCGGCTCGGCGCTGCCGCTCACGCATTTCCTGCGCATCGTCCGGGGCATCCTGCTCAAGGGCAACGGCCTCGTCGACATCGCGCCGCATCTATGGCCGATCGCCTTGTTCATGCTGGTGGCCGGCACCGTCGCGATGAAGCGCTATCGGCGCACGCTCGATTGAATGCGCTGCGCACGGCCGACGGGAGCCGGTCGTGCGCAGCGGGCAGGCATCAACAGGCCGGCGCGGTTCAGCGCTTGGGCGCTTCCACTTCAAAACTGCCGACGAAGATCTGATCGCCGGGGGCGGTCAGGCGCAGCACCACGCGCTCGTCCTTCTGGCCCGCGGTGCCGAAGCCGGTCGACAGCCAGAGCATCAAGGTGGTGTAGGGCGAGACCATCTGCTGGCGATTGCCGAAGAACTTGGCGCGCACCTCGTAATGGCCCGGCTTGGCATGGCGCAAGGAGAACTCTTCGGGACCATAGCCCTGGGTGAAGTCGCGCGACATCAGGCCGCCCTGGTGGGTCAGCTTGTGGCCGTAATACGCGGCCTCGCCGTTCGGATCGATGACCCACAGATCGATGTCGGTGTTGTCGGCATCCCAGGCCAGCACCGCGCGCACATCCAGCGGCAGGTTGTGCGCGAGGCGCGGATCGATGCGCGAGACATCCAGCCCCGGCGTGCGGGCGACGAAGGCATTGAGTTCGGCCAGCGCGATCAGATCGATGTCGGCAAAGCGGTCATCCCACGGACGCGAGACGGTTTCCCAGAGCATGTCGACCGCGCGCTGTCCGTCGCCATGCGCGGCATAGGCCAGTCCCAGATCGCGCCAGGATTGCGGCTCTTCGGGCGCGAGTTCACGCACCCGTTCGAGCAAGGGCAGGGCGAGCGTGATCTGGTCGGCCTGTTGCAGACGGTAGGCGAGGATGCGCAGGATGTGGCGATTCTCGAGTTCCATCTCGGCGAGGTTGGACAACACCCGCAACGCGAGTTCGGTCTGCCCCTTGGCAAAGAACACGTCGGCGGCGTCGATGTAGAACGCGGTGCTCGCGAGGTAGTTGGGACGCTCGTCGAGATAGACCGCGTAGCGCTGGTCGTCGCGCGCATCGCGCAGCCGGCGCGCATACGGTGCGTCGGGCTCCCATTGGCGCAGCGCGATGCGGGCGTTGGGCGCGCCGTCGTGCGCGTCGGCGTCGGCCTTGGCTTGCGCTGCGGAGTCGGCGGCCGGCGCGGCACGCACCAGACCGGTCGGTGCGGGCGCCGCCGAAGGCATCGGCGCGCGTTGCGATTCTTCGCGCAGACGCGCTTCGCTCGCGGCCACGGCGGCGACCTTCTTCGGCGCTTCGGGCTTGGGCAGATCGCCCTTGGGGAAATCACGCGACCACCATTGGCGCTTGTCGGCAAAGCGGCGGGCGAGCTCGTCCAGATGGTTGGAGCGCGACTTCTGCGCCTGCGTCTGACGCGCCCGCATGCGCTCGTCGTAGGCCACGCGCATCGAGCCGGCCGGCGGCACGATCTCGTAGCGCACATAGTCATCGAGGTTGTCGAGCACGATCAGCGAGGTCTCACGCGTGACGAGCAGGAAGCGCTCGCCGAGGCGCCGGATCTCGGCGCGATGCACGCTGTACTCGCCCGCGAGTTGCGCGATCTTCAATTGCGCCCAGCGTTGCGCGGCCAGCGGCGGGAACAGGGCTTCTTCCGGCGCGGGCTTGCCGGCCGGATCGCGTGCCGCGGCGGGCTTGCCCTTGGGCTGCGCGGCCTTCACCGCCAGCGTGCGGGCGCTGCGCTTGCCGTCCGGTCCGATGAAGTTCAGCGTCACCCGCGCTTGCGGCGCAGTGAGCACGCCCGCGATCGCGATCCGTCCTTGTTCCGGATACACCGATTGCGCGACGACCTGTTCTGCGCCTTCGGCCTCGATGCTGTTCAGACGCAGACTCGGGCGCAGCAAGGCATCGAGCGCGGCCGATGCGCCCAGCGCATTCAAGTCCACATGGCGCGCGCCGCTGTCCTCGGCCAGGGTGCGCAGCCGGTCGGTGTCGGCACTGGTGCCGGCATGGATGGTGTGCATCGGCAACGTGCTTTTCGCGCTGCGCTGGTCGCCCCAGTTCGCCAGACCGTCGGAGAACAACCAGGCCACGCTGCCTTCGTGCGCGAGCGCGGCCGGCACCGCCCAGGCGGCGGGGTTGCTCGCGCCGTCATAGGGCAGCACTTCGAGCGCGCGGCGCAAGGCGCGCCAATCGCCGTCCTTCACCTCGAAATCGCGCGGCGCTTCGGCGGCGTCGCGCGCGACGATCAAATGCACGCGCAACTGGCGCGCGGTCTGCATCAGGGTGTCGAGCAAGGTGAATTCGCGCAGATGGTCGCGCTTGGCGCCCGAGCCCGAGGCGTCCCAGATCAGCACCAGATCGCGCGGCAGCACGCGCTCGCCGCGCGCGGACGCGACCGGCACATCGGCATGGAAATAACCGCGGTCTTCGAATTGGCCGGTCAACACCCGTTCGGCCTGGTCGTCGCGCCAACTGAGGTCGAGCTGGCCGCGCGGCTGCCAATCGGTGCGTTCGAGGCGCAGTACCGTGTCCTCGGCCGAGTGCAGGACTTGTGCTTGTTCGAGCACACCGCCGGTCTGCACATCGCGCACGCCGTGGATGCTCAGGTCGGCGCGGAAGCTGCCGATGCGCTGGCCGAAATCGATCGGCAACTGGTATTGCAGCTTCTGGCCGGCACCGGCGCGCAAGGCTTCGCTCACTTGCAGCACCACGCGGCGTTCGCCGTGGGCCGGCAGCGGATACACCCGCAGGCGGAAGTTGTTGCCCACCGTCTGTTCGAGCAAGGCCGGATCGACATTGCGCCGCGTGATCTCTTCGAACACCTGCTGGCCTTTGTCTTTCGCCACCGGCACCGCGGGCATCAACTGGCCCTGGATGTCGAGCGCGAAGCCGCTGACGGTCTGGCCTTCGCGCAAGGGAAATTCCAGCGCGCCTTCGAGCACGCGGGTGTTGGGGTTGCGCAGCACGAGTTCGATGCGCGAGGTGGCGAGGCTGCCGACGATGCGGGTGTCGATCTGCACGCGGG
>CAYUYC010000338.1:0-3264 GCA_964448945.1 uncultured Burkholderiaceae bacterium | reverse complement strand
GCCGCTGTCGCCCAGGCCGCTCAGATCCCAGCGCAGACTGCGCACGCCCAGCGCATGTACGGCGTCACGCGGTTTGTGATGATCGGGTTTTGCTCGGGCGCGGAAGTCGCCTACTACACCGCGCTGCGCGACGAACGTCTGGTCGGATTGATGCTGTTCGATCTGTTCATCTATCCGACCTGGAAAACACAGCTCATCCGCGTGGGGCGCCGCATCCGCAAGTACGGTTTGTTCGGCGCCGCCCGGCGATTGTCGGCCGCCGTTCTGCGCAAACTCAGCCAGCGTCGTCGACCAGCGGCACCCGATACCGGCGAGCCCCCGCCTTCGACCGCACCGGCGCTGCCCGACTTCGCCGCGCGCCTGACGGAACTGCATGCGCGCGGCACCCGCACCCTGCTCATGTACTCGGGCGAGGTCGAATTGCACAACTATGAGAAACAGTTCCGCGACAATTTCGACCGCTTTGGCATAGTGGGCAAAGTCGACTATGCCTACTTGAGCGAGTGTGATCACGTCTTCACCACGACCGAAGGGCAAACCGCCCTGATCTCCGTGGTCAGCCGTTGGACTCAGGACTGGTTGGCCGACATGAAGTCCCGCTAACTTAGTCGCCGCGCGGCGGCATAACCTGGGTCGACCAACGGTTCAATGACGCCCGCCGCAGATACTCCCGCACCAACCGACACGACCGCGATCGCGTCGCTCGGCGCGCTGCTGCGCCGGCGATGCGAGGAAGCGCCCGAAGCGCTTGCCTACGCGCTCGTGCGCGACGATCTGCAACTCGCGGCGACGTTGACGCGGCGCGCATTGCTCGCGCGCGCCAGTGCGATGGCGGCCGCGCTGCAATCGATCAGCAAGGTCGGCGATCGCGTTCTGCTGGTCTATCCGCCGGGGCTGGAATTCGTCTGCGCGTTCTGGGCCTGCGCCCTGGCCGCGCGTATTGCGGTGCCGGTGTCGGCGCCCGATCCGGTGCGCTTGAAGAACAGCCTGCCGCGCCTGCAAGCCGTGATCGACGATGCACAGGCCGCGGTGGTGCTCAGCACGCCCGCGCTCATCGACGCCGCGCACCGCGCGGGGCTCGACGCGAACATCGGCACCACGTCATGGATCACCTGTGACGACGCGCTTGCGTCGCCTGCGCCTGCGCTCGATATTGGGCTCGATACCGCGCAGGCCGAATCGATCGCCTACCTGCAATACACCTCGGGCTCCACCAGCGCCCCGCGCGGCGTGATGCTCACCCACGGCCAGACGCTCGCGCAATGCGCGGCCCTGGCGCAAGCCAGCGCAGCCGATGCGCAGAGCCGTTCGTTGTCGTGGCTGCCGCACTATCACGACTACGGCCTCGTCTGCGGCATCCTGATGCCGCTGTATTGCGGCGCGCCGGCCTATCTGATGTCGCCGGTCACCTTCTTGCGCCGCCCGCTCAGTTGGCTGAGCGCCATCGATCAATACCGCATCACGCACAGCGGCGCGCCCAATTTCGGCTATGCCGCCTGCGTGCGCGCCGCCGAGGAACAGGATTGGCGCGGCGATCTGGCTTCGCTGTCGAGTGCCTCCTGCGGTGCCGAACCGATACGCCCCGACATCGTGCGCCGGTTTTGCGATCTGTTCGCCGCGCACGGTCTGCGCGACGACGCCTTCGTGCCCGCCTATGGCCTGGCGGAGACCGTGCTCGACGTCAGCACCAAGCGCCCGGGCCGGCCACCGACGATCCGCGCGTTCGACGCCGATGCGCTGGCGCTCGCCCAAGTGCGCCTGCCCGCCTCCGATACCGGCCGGCATCGCGAATTGGTCGGTTGCGGCCAACCGATCGACGGCCTCGACGTGCTGATCGTCGACCCCGACAGCGGTACGCCTTGCGCCAGCGACCGCGTCGGCGAGATCTGGGTCCGCGGTGCATGCGTGGGGGCGGGTTACTGGGGCGCCCCCGAGCGTTCGCACGGCGTGTTCGACGCCCGCGTCGACGCGCACGACCCTGCGTATTTGCGCACCGGCGACCTGGGCTTCTTCTACGACCACGAGTTGTTCATCGTCGGCCGGCTCAAGGATCTGATCATCATCCACGGCAGCAACCGCTATCCGCAGGACATCGAGTGGACGGCCGAGCGCGCTTGCGCAGGATTGCGCAGCGGGTACGGCGCCGCGTTCTCGATCGACGGACCCGATACCGAGCGCTTGATCGTCGTCCAGGAGGCCGAGCGCCGCATCGATCCCGCGCAGATCGCGCATGCCGCGGCGGCGATCCGCAATGCGGTCGCGCTCGAGCACGAATTGCCGGTGCATGCCGTCGTCCTGGTGCGCGCGGGCAGCTTGCCGCGCACCTCGAGCGGCAAGATCAGGCGTTCGCAATGCCGCCAGGATTATCTCGACGGCGTGCTCGATGTGCTGCATCAGGACACCGTCGATGCGCCGCCCGCCGGATCGGTCGTTGGCGTGCAGGCGCCGGCCGCGCCCCCGCAAGACGAATACCTCGCGCCGCGCGATCCGATCGAGTCGGCGCTGTTCGACATCTGGGCCGACGTCTTGCATACGCATCGTTTCGGCGTTCACGACAATTTCTTTGCGCTCGGCGGCCATTCGCTGCTCGCGACCCAGGTCATCGCCCGCATCGACAACGCGCTGCAAGTCGAGTTGCCGATGCAGGCGCTGTTCGAAGCGCAAAGCATTGCGCAACTCGCGCGCGTGATCGAACAGGCGATGCAGGCACGCAATGACGAACCGCGCCTGGAAACCACGCCGATCACACCGGTCGCGCGCAACACCCATCTGCCCACATCGTTCTCGCAACGGCGCATGTGGCTGGTTCAGCGCTTCAACCCGGAGACGACCGCCTACAACATGCCGTTTGCGTTGAAGTTCTCGGGAGAACTCGATCGCACCGCGCTGGGCAATGCGCTGGCCATGCTGGTGGCGCGGCATGAAGCGTTTCGCACCACCTTCGTCGATCAGGCTGGCGAACCCGCCCAGCGCATCGCGGCGCATGGCGCCGCACCGATCGTCGACATCGATTTGCGCGGGCTTGCGCCGGACGCCGCCAACCGCGAAGCCAAACGCATGCTGACCCGTCTGGCCACCGAGTCCTTCGATCTCGCGCGCGGGCCTTTGCACCGGATCACCTTGCTGCGGCTGAGCGAGCACGAGCATGTGTTGCTGTGGCTGATGCATCACGCGATCGGGGATTTGTGGTCGGCCACGTTGCTGCTGCGCGAGTTCGGCGTCGCGTACAACGCATTGAAGCGCGGCACACCACCGGTACTGCCG
>CAYUYC010000337.1:0-3280 GCA_964448945.1 uncultured Burkholderiaceae bacterium | reverse complement strand
CCCTTGATGGATGGTGCGGATCGCTTGCACGATCTCTTGCGGATCGCATTCCTTGTTCAAATAGCCCGACGCGCCCTGACGCAGCAGCGTGGTCGCGTAATTGGCCTCGGGAAAGCCGCTGAGGATCAGGATCGGCAGCGCAGGAAAGCGCGCCTTGATCGCCGCGAGCACCTCGACGCCGCTTTGGTCTGGCAAGGACAGATCCATCACCAGCACATCGAGTTCGCCGGTGCGCGCCAGATCCAGGGCTTCGCTGCCGGTGGCGGCTTCGCCGCACACGCGCATGTCGACCTGCTCGGCAAAGTATTGCTTGAGCCCGGTGCGGACGATGACGTGGTCGTCGACGATGCCGATCTTGATCATGGCGCGTTTGCCATCGCAGAGTGGGTCATGTGCACCCGCAAGCGCGCGGGGGGCGAGGAGGGTCGCGTTGGATCGGCGCTTGTCTGGTGTACGCTGCCGTATCGCGTCCCGACTGTAGCAGAGGCGCATCGATGCTCCTATCTGGAGAAGCTTCAATCCGACTCACCCCGCAACGCGCCGAAAATCCCGCCTCGTCTTGCGGGCATGTAGCCCCGCCGCGAGCGGATTGCGCTTCGCAGTGCAGCCCGATCGCGAACGACCCTCCATCTCGAATGCAAGACCCGCAACCGCTCAATCGCTTCAAACTTTGGTGGCTCGCGATCCGTCCGCGTACGTTGAGCCTGTCGGCCATGCCGGTGCTGGTGGGTAGCGCACTGGCCTGGAAGGAAGGCGCGCCCTTCGTCTGGGCGACGCTGCTGGTCGCGCTGGTCTGTGCGCTCGCGATCCAGGCCGGCACCAATCTGTACAACGACGCCAATGATTTTCTGCGCGGCAATGATGGCCCGGCGCGCGTCGGGCCGATGCGTGTGACGGCGGCCGGCCTCGCCACGCCCGCGCAGGTGCGCCGCGCGGCCGCCATCGCTTTTGCGCTGGCCTTCGTGGGCGGCATTTATCTGGTGTGGGCGGGCGGCTGGCCCATCCTGGTCATCGGGCTGGCATCGCTGGCGGCCGGCTGGGCCTATTCGGGCGGGCCGCGGCCTTTATCGCATACCGCGCTCGGCGAGGTGTTCGTGCTGGCCTTCTTCGGCATCGCGGCGGTGGCAGGCAGCCATTATCTGCAAAGCGGCACCTGGCAACCCAGCGCGATGGTGCTGGGGCTCATGATGGGATCCCATGCGGCCGCGGTGCTGCTCGTCAACAATGTGCGCGACCTGGAAGCCGATCGGATGGCAGGGCGCCATACCCTGGCGGCAGCCTTGGGCATCGGCCGCGCGCGAGCGCTGTATGCGGGCCTGATGCTCGCACCTTTCGTTCTGATGGGCGCGCTCGCGTGGCGATTCGCCGCCATGGCCCCCGTGATCGCGACGCTGCCGGCATTGGCTTGGTGCGCGGTGTTGGCATGGCGTTTTCGCACGCTGCCGCCCGGCGTGCAGATGAACCGCCAGCTCGCACAGACCGCGCAGGCGCAGCTCCTGCTCGGCGTGCTCCTGTGCCTGGCCTTGCTGGTATGAGGGTGCGCTAGAGCGATTGCAGGAAGACCAGCAGATCGGCCTGCTCCTGGGCGCTCAGTGCGTTGAAGCGCCGGCGCGCATCGTTGGCCTCGCCGCGATGGCGCACGATCGCATCGCGCACCGTCAGCGATGCACCATCGTGCATGAGCCGTGAGCGCGTGCGCAGCCCCCAGAGCGGCGCGGTGCGGATGCGGTTGGCCGTGGGTTCCATGCGCGTTTGCATATCGAGGTGGGCGCGGCCGTACTGTTCGAACGCCATCGTCGGAATGCCGTCGCCGGTGCCGACGTCGTGCAGCAAGAAATCGCCGAACGGATGAAAGAGCTGGTTGCCGATCGCGGCCGCGACCTGGTGTGCGCCCCCATTGATCGGCGTGCCCGCGGGCGCGGTCAGCAAGGTGCGCACATGACAGGTGGCGCAGCCGATCCGATCGAACTGCGTCGAACCGCTGCGGGCGGCCTCGGTGCGCGCCAGGATTTCGTCGCGCGGGGGCGCTTTGAAGGCGCGCATGAAGCGTGCGAAGCGATCGACGTCGGCCACCACCACCGGCGCGGCGAGACCGCGTGCGGCATTGCGCTGCGCGCGTGCCATGGCGCGTGCGCGACGTGACGGCTCAGCCAGCGGGTTGTCCTCCGGGTCGGCCACGGTGTCGCACAGCGTCGTGACTTCCTCGGGCAACAAGCGGCTGGTGATGCCCATCTCGTTCAGATAGGCATCGGCCGAGAACGACAACAGACTCGCGTGTTGCGCTTTCCAACCGAAGCGGCCGATGCGGTACTGCTCGGGCGCTTCGAGCACCGGCACTTCGATGACCATGCCGCAGATCGCGCCCTGGGTCTCACGGCATTGGCGTTGCGCCAGCCCGCGCAGGAACTCGTCGGGCACGGCCTCGACCAACCCGTCGCCGAGCAAGTTGAGCGACAGCCTGAAACTGCGGATGTCTTCCGAGTCGGGCAGGCGTTCCTGGAGCTCGGTATCGGGGAAGGCGCGGTTCGGGCAGATGGCGCGATCGTTGATGAGCGTGCGGCCGGTGATGACGGCCTGCCCGCGTGCGATCGAAATGCGCGGCGGCTGGAATCTGCCTTGTGCATCGAGATGACCGGCGCGCAATTCGGTCACTTGGCTGGCGCCGCCGGATTGCGGATTCTGATGGCATTCGCGACAGGATTGCGCGTTGTACAAAGGGCCGATGCCGTCGGCCACGAGTTCGACGCCGTCGAATTCTTCCTGATCGTCGCGGAAGGTGTCCGCGTCCACGCTGCCGTTGTGGTCGCCGTCGAATGCGGCGAGTGCTTCCTTGGCGTCGGTGTTCGGCGGGATGTCGGGTTCAGTGCCGATGATCGGAACCATCGCGGTACAGCCTGCGAGGGCGAATGCCACGACGAGCGCGCGTGCTTTCATGTCGGCCTCCCCACTGAAGCCGACGATTCTAGGCAGACGGCGAAGCGGCACAACGCCCAATTCAAGAACGTTGCTTGTCGTAGATGCACGGCACGAATGCAAGGTGCGATCCCGACCGGGCGGCGGCCGGGATCGCGTGGGTACTTGGCGGACGATCAGCCCAGCTTGGCGCGTTGCTCGCGAACTTTGCCCAGGGTTTCAGCGAACTTGGCCAGACGCTCGCGTTCTTGCGCCACCACCGCCGCCGGCGCGCGATCGACGAAACTTGCATTGCCGAGCTTGCCCTCGCATTTCGCGATCTCGCCTTCGAGGCGCGCGATCTCCTTGGCCAGACGTTCCTTTTCGG
>CAYUYC010000336.1:0-3290 GCA_964448945.1 uncultured Burkholderiaceae bacterium | reverse complement strand
CATGCGCAGGATCTTGGCGCTGTTGAACAGGCGCTGGGTGTGCTCTTCGAGGCGGAAGATCGCGGTGCCGTTCACGGTGTTGTAGGCCCGCACGCCTTCGAAGGCGCCGCAGCCGTAATGCAGCGTGTGGGTCAGCACATGGATCTTCGCATCGCGCCAATCGACGAGCTTGCCATCGATCCAGATGTAGCCGTCGCGGTCTGCCATGGACATGTCGGAAGTCTCCTGAAATTCGGGCGCGTTGCCGCGCAAAGGGGCGATTCTAGCGAAGCGGGGTGGCCGCTCCGTTGATATGCATCGATCGGGGATGTCTGCGCAGCCGGGGAGGCGCGAGCGCGGGAAGACCCACGCCGGTCGGGATATCGATTTAAGCGTTTGCTTAGCGTGGCATCATACGCCGCCCGATCCAGCGGCCCGACCTGCCGCGCCGTCATCTCCCATGTCCTGGCGACCCCATACCGACAGCGAACGCGCGGCCTTCCGCGACGGGTTTCGCGACCTCATGCCCGTAGCGCCCGGCACCTTGGCCTGGGGCCTGGTCACGGGCGTGGCGATGGTCAAGTCCGGCCTCACGCTGGCCCAGGCGGTGGGCATGACCCTCACCGTGTTTGCCGGGTCGGCGCAATTGTCGTCGCTGCCCTTGATCGCGGGCGCTTCGCCGGTCTGGGTCATCGTGCTCACCGCGCTGGTGGTCAATCTGCGCTTCGTCATCTACGCCGCGGCGATGCGCAACGAGTTCAAGCAGTACTCGTTCGCGCGGCGGCTCGCGCTCGGTTACCTCACCGGCGATGTGGGCTTCGTGATCTTCATGGAAAAGCTCAAGCGCGACGGCAGCTTTGCCCACAAGGATTGGTACTTCTTCGGCGGATCGGTCTGCAACTGGCTGTCCTGGCAGGCCGGCTCGCTGGTCGGCATCTTTGCCGCGGCCTTCATCCCCAGCGCCTGGGGGCTCGAACTCGCCGGCATGCTCGCCTTGCTCGCGCTGATGATTCCCTTGTGCTCGACGCGCCCGGCGCTGATCGGCACGCTGGTCGCCAGCGTGATCGCGGTGCTGACCTACCACTTGCCGATGAAGCTCGGCCTGCCGATCGCGGTGGCTTGCGGCATCGCCTCGGCCATCCTGGCCGAGCCGCGCCGTCCGCGCATGCGCACGGACGCTGCCGATGCAGGAGCGCGGCAATGAGCGCGGTGTGGATCTGGGTCGCCATCGCGGGCCTGACGCTGGCCACCATCGTCACCCGCGCGGGTTTCTTGCTGTTGGGCGATCGCATCAGCCTGCCGACCTGGCTCGAGCGCGCCCTGCGCTACGCACCCGCCTGCGCGCTCGCCGCGATCGTGGTGCCCGAACTGGTGTATGCCAAAGGCGTGCTCGATCTGTCGATCGACAACTTCCGGTTGATTGCCGCAGTGGTGGCGGGGGCGTATTTCGCCTACGCGCGCAATCTGCTCGGGACCATCATCCTGGGCATGGTGGTCTACACCGCATTGCGTCTGCTGGCGGGCTGATCGCGCAGCGATCGGCCGATATGCCTCAGGTTGCGTCGTCGGTCGGTGTGGCGGCCGCGGCCTCTTCGGCCACGCGTTCGACCATGAACAAATGCGGCTTGCGCGCATTGGCGCGGATGACCTCGAAGCGCAACGCGCCGATGTCGATCGATTCGCCGCGATGCGGCACCCGGCCGAAGGCGTCGGTGACGATGCCGCCGATGGTGTCGAACTGTTCGCGCGAATAGCCCGTTCCGAAGAAATCGTTGAAGGCGTCGATGTCGGTCAGCGCGCGCACCCGCCAGCGGTGCGGTGCGGCCTCGACGATCATATCGGGCGCATCGTCGTCGTCGTGCTCGTCCTCGATCTCGCCCACGATCTGTTCGAGCACGTCTTCGATGGTGAGCAGGCCCGCGATGCCGCCGTACTCATCGATCACCAGCGCGAGGTGATTGCGGTTGCTGCGGAATTCGCGCAGCAGCACGTTCAGGCGTTTGGACTCGGGCACGAAGATCGCGGGGCGCAGCATCGCGCGCAGATCGAAACTGTCTTGCTGGTAATAGCGCAGCAGATCCTTGGCGAGCAGGATGCCGATCACGTTGTCGCGCGCGCCGTCAAAGACCGGAAAGCGCGAGTGCGCGGTGCGGATCACGAACGGGATGATGTGCTCGGGCGGCGCCTCGACATCGATGAGGTCCATCTGCGCGCGCTGGATCATGATGTCGCGCGCGCACAGTTCGCCCACGCGCAGCACGCCTTCCATCATCGACAGCGCATCGGCGTCGACGAGGTCGCGCTCGTGGGCCGAGTACAGCGTTTGGAGCAATTGCGCGCGGTCTTCGGGTTCGCGCAACAACAGCGAGGAGAAGCGTTCGAAGAAGGAATGCTTCTTGGGGGAACTCGGGCCGTCCGTCGACGTGTTCGGTCGGGGCGGGCGACTATGTGGGTCGTTCATTGACGGGCAATGCGTCGTGTCGGGGGGCCAAGCTTACCCAAAATCACGCCGCGCCGGTCATTGATACGGATCGGCGATCCGAAATCGCGCGAGCACCCGGCGTTCGAGCGCTTCCATCGCCTCGGCCTGTGCATCGTTCTGGTGATCGTGGCCGTGCGCATGCAGCACGCCGTGCACGATCATGTGCGCGCAATGCGCCGGCAGGCCCTTGCGTTGTGCACGCGCTTCGCGCTGGACCACCGGCATGCAGACCACGATGTCGGCCATCACCGGCAACTGGGCCGCGAGCGCCGGCGGCGCATCTTCGTGCAGATTGAAAGTGAGCACATTCGTCGCGTAATCGCGCCCGCGATGATCGCGGTTGAGCGCGCGACCTTCGCGTGCACCGACAAAGCGCACGGTCAGCACGCTTGCGCGGCGCGGCGCGAGCACTTCGATGGCCGCGGCGATCCAGCGCCGCACCTGGGCGCGTGCGGGCACCTCGGCGGTGGTGGCGTATTGCACGGCGAGCGAAAACCCCGCGGGGGCGTTGGCCGGCGCGCGCGCGGCACGCGGGGCTGCACGGGTCATGCCGACCGGCCCTCGCGCACGCCCGCGGCATCGTAGGCATCGACGATGCGCGCCACGAGCGGATGGCGCACCACGTCGGCGCTGGTGAAGCGCGACACCGCAATGCCGCGCACATCGGCCAGCACCGACAAGGCATCGTTGAGCCCGCTCCTTTGCCCGCGCGGCAAATCGACTTGCGTCGTGTCGCCGGTGATCACCGCACGCGAGCCGAAGCCGATGCGGGTGAGGAACATCTTCATCTGCTCGGGCGTGGTGTTCTGCGCCTCGTCGAGGATGATGA
>CAYUYC010000335.1:2099-3292 GCA_964448945.1 uncultured Burkholderiaceae bacterium | reverse complement strand
AGATCGCCGTAATAACGGAAGATGCGCCGCTTGATGCGCCATTGCATCGCGGCCGGCAACAGCCGCGCCAATGGCAAGGCCACTGCGAACAAGGGCAGCAACAGAATCGCCATGCGGTCGATCCAGGTCGCGAGCCAGAACGGCAGGTACTTCTGCAGCAAGGGGCGCCCCGATTGGTAATAGCGCTGCGCCTGCGGGTGCAAAGGCAGTTCGACATCGCGCGGCGCCGGATACGCACCGGCGTCGGTCAACAGCCCGGCGCTGCCATGCACCTGCGAGGCGGCATCCATGAGCAGATCGACGATCGCGGGATGCAGATCGTCGCGCACCACCAGGTTGGCCGTGGTGGTGAGCAGTTCGATGTCGCGGTTCGGGCGATCGGCCGCGATGTCGATGGCGCCGCGTACCAAGGTACGGGATTTGAGCGCCGGGATGCGATTGGCCAGTGCATGGGCGTGTTCGAGCGCCACGATGTCCAGATCAGGCAAGGCGAGCACGTCCTGCAAGCCCGGCGCTTCGGCGCCCGACACCAGCACCGCGGCGTCGACCTGGCCCGCGCGCCATGCATCGGGCAAGCGTGCGATGTCGATCGGCAACCAATGCGCCGGCGCCACTTCGACTTCGGCCGCGCTGAACAGCGCGCGCGCCAGACGCTCGTTGGCGCCGTCGTGCGCGCCCACGGCGATGCGCAGATTGGCCAGTTCCGACAGGCGCGAGACCGCGCGAGCGCTCTTGCGCTTGAGTATCCAGACGCCCTCGGCCGTCATGCTGCCCAGGGTCAGCAGACGATCGCGCGCCGGCTCGGCACCGATGGTGCCGCCTTGGATCAAGGCGATCTGCACCCGACCATCGGGCTCGAGCAACCGTGCGAGGTTTTCGACCGATCCGCTCGATTGCACCAACTCGAGGTCGATGCCTTCGCGCGCCAGCAGCATGCGATAGGCCTGACCGATGGAGTCGTAAGCGCCGACCGGGCTACCCGTGGACATGACCACATGCCGCGGCGGCGCCGGATCGACATGACGCCAGGTCAGCGCAAACGCAGCGGCGATGACGAGCGCGATCGGCAGCACCACGCGCAACCAGAACGCGCGCCGCGATTCGCGCAGGCGCAGAAAACGCAAGCGTTGCAAGGATTCTTTCATGGACGCCAAGTGTGCACCGAAAAGAAAAAGCGGGCCGCAGCCCGCTTC
>CAYUYC010000335.1:0-2089 GCA_964448945.1 uncultured Burkholderiaceae bacterium | reverse complement strand
CTTCGTCGACGCGTCGGCAGATCAGCGTTGCGCGATCGGCTTGACGTTGCGTTGCACCGAGCCGGTGAAGAGCTGACGCGGACGGCCGATCTTGTATTCGGGGTCCGAGATCATTTCGTTCCACTGGGCGATCCAGCCGACGGTGCGCGCCAGCGCGAAGATCGCGGTGAACAGCGACACCGGGATGCCGAGCGCCTTTTGCACGATGCCCGAGTAGAAGTCGACGTTCGGGTAGAGCTTGCGCTGCACGAAGTAATCGTCTTCGAGGGCGATCTTCTCGAGCGCCATCGCGAGCTTGAACAGCGGATCGTTTTCGAGACCGAGTTCGGTCAGCACTTCCTTGCAGGTTTCCTGCATGAGCTTGGCGCGCGGGTCGTAGTTCTTGTAGACGCGATGGCCGAAGCCCATCAGACGCACGCCCGAGTTCTTGTCCTTGACCTGTTCCATGAACTCGCCGACCTTGGACAAACCGCCCTGGGCCTGGATTTCATAGAGCATGTTCAAGCAGGCTTCGTTCGCGCCGCCGTGAGCCGGACCCCAGAGGCAGGCGACGCCGGCCGCGATCGCGGCAAACGGGTTGGTGCCCGACGAGCCGCACAGACGCACGGTGGAGGTGGACGCGTTCTGTTCGTGATCGGCATGCAGGATGAAGATGCGGTCGAGCGCACGCACCAGCACGTCGTTGGGCTTGTAGTCCTCGCACGGGGTGGCGAACATCATGCGCATGAAGTTGCCGGCGTACGAAAGATCGTTGCGCGGATACATGAACGGCTGGCCGACCGAGTACTTGTAGGCCATCGCAACCAGGGTCGGCATCTTGGCGATCAGACGGATCGCGGCGATTTCGCGGTGGACCGGGTCGCTCACGTCGAGCGCGTCGTGATAGAAGGCCGACATCGCACCGACGAGGCCGGTCATGACCGCCATCGGGTGCGCATCGCGACGGAAACCGCGCAGGAAGAACTGCATCTGCTCGTTGACCATCGTATGGCTGATGACGCGGGTATTGAACTCCGCCTTCTGGGTCACGTTCGGCAATTCGCCGTTCATGATCAGGTAGCAGACTTCCAGGAAGTCGCAGCCGGTCGCCAGTTGCTCGATCGGGTAGCCGCGATACAGCAGCTCGCCCTTGTCACCGTCGATGTAGGTGATGCTCGACTGGCACGATGCCGTCGACAGGAAGCCCGGGTCATAGGTGAACTTGCCCGTCGAGCCATAGAGCTTACGAATGTCGATCACGTCGGGGCCGACCGTGCCCTTGAGCAGCGGGAACTCGACGGTGGGCGTGCCGTCGGTGAACGACAGTGTCGCCTTGTGGCTAGTGGCGGTACTCATGGCGGCTTCCTTATGGTGTGTGGAGTGGTTTTGCCTACGATTTGATTGGTGCGATCGACATCGGTCTCGCGAAATCGATCATGCGTTGCGCAGCATGCCGATCACCCGCTTGAGATCGGACTGCTGCAGGTTCCCTTCTGGTTCTTTGCGGGCAAGTATCAGGTCCAGCAATTCGCTGTCCGGCAATTCGAACAACTGCGTGAGCGCACGCACGTCGTCGTCGGACAGGTCGTTCTCGTGCTTGTCGAAAAACCGCGTCAGCACGATGTCGTTCTCGAGCAGTCCGCGCCGCGCACGCCAACGCAGGCGCGCGCGGTTCAAAGGATCGGATTGATGGTCGAACGACGGGTTGTTCATCAAACGGCCCTGCGCACCATCAGTTCCTTGATCTTGCCGATCGCTTGCGTCGGGTTCAGCCCCTTCGGGCAGACGTCGACGCAATTCATGATGGTGTGGCAGCGGAACAGACGATACGGATCTTCGAGGTTGTCCAGACGTTCGCCGGTCGCTTCGTCGCGGCTGTCGGCGATGAAGCGATAGGCTTGCAGCAGGCCGGCCGGACCGACGAACTTGTCGGGGTTCCACCAGAACGACGGGCAGGACGTCGAGCACGAGGCGCACAGAATGCATTCGTACAGACCGTCGAGTTCTTCGCGTTCCTCGGGCGATTGCAGACGCTCCTTCTCGGGCGGCGGCGTCTCGTTGATGAGGTAAGGCTTGATCGAGTGGTACTGCTTGAAGAACTGGGTCATGT
>CAYUYC010000334.1:0-3299 GCA_964448945.1 uncultured Burkholderiaceae bacterium | reverse complement strand
GGATTGTCGACCGTCTCCTTCGTCACCGCATCAGCGGGAGTCGGCGCCGGCGCCGCAGGCGCAGCCTCCGGAGCGGCAACAGGTGCGGGGGCCGGCGCTGCGGCTGCATCGGCGGGCTTGGCCGCGTCTTGTGCGAGCACGGCTTGCGGCAGCACGAGCGACGCAGCGAGGGTAATCGCGCCGAGTACCGCGGATAGACGGATAGTCATTGTGTGATCTCCTGCTATTCAAAAACTTGGGTTGATGATGCTGGCGAATCCGTCGGACGCGCACTGCGTCCGACGACATCGGCAAAGATTCAATCGGTGATCTTGAAATCGAACTCCTGCACAGCCACGGTCTCCTGATCGCCAGAGCTGTTGCACTGGTACTGCATCATGGCCGACCGTACCGCGGCATCGAACACGCCGCGCGGCTGCGAACGCACGATCTCTACCGCAATGACCTTGCCGCCGCGGATGCGGGCACGCGCAGTGACGGTTCCGTTGATGCCATCTTGCAATGCCTTGCGCGGCATGGTCGGTTGGACCATGGTCGGGCACACCAGACGAATCGACACCGGCCCCGCGGGCTGCGCCGGCGGCGCAGTCGGTGCAACCGGCGTGATGTCGACCGCAGCAGGCGGAGGCGTCGGCGTCGCCGTGATGGTCGGCGCCGGAGGCGGCGGTTGTGTGATCACCACTTCCGGCGGCGGGATGAACGGCGGCGGCGGCGCCTCGAGCTTGGGCGGCGGCGGCACCGGAATCTCGGGCGGCGGCGGCGGTTTGGTCGTCTCTTCGATGACCTTGGTTTCGATCGGCGCTCTGACGACCTCGACGACCTTGCGGGCGAGGCCGCTGACCAATGCGTAGACGACCAGGACGTGCAACAGCACGACTGAACCAATGCCGATCAGATGCTTCGCAGGGTTCCGCTGTTGTCTCGCGAAATCCATGCATTTCTCCCTTCGATGCCTTGCGCCGCCAGAGTCCGGCTGCATCAGGCGAATCGTATGTTGGCCGATGGGCTCGTGACCCAAAGCGGCGCATGATAACCAAACTCGCGGTCTGGTTCGAACCGCGGGGCATTCTATCCGACACGGCACCCGTGCCTTGCCATGGAAAACCCGATCGACAAATGCGAAACGCGTGCCTACGCCAGCGCACGCGATGCGATTTCGAGAGTAGCCTCTAGCGCAGTGATCGAAGGATGCACTGCACGCGAAATGGATGCAGGCGTGCCGCGACGAACATGAATGCCCATCGCGGCACAGTGACGCCGGTCACGCTCAGTGAATCACGCGCTCGAACACGATCTGGCCGTCACGCAAAAACACCGGAATGACGTCCTTGGGTCCGAACTTGCCTTCGAGCACCAGCTTGGCAACAGGGTTTTCGATTTGCTGCTGGATCGCACGCTTGAGCGGACGCGCACCGAATACCGGATCGAAACCGGCCAACGCGATCCTGGCCAATGCCTCGTCCGACACTTCCATCGTCATGTCCATCTTCGCCAGACGATCGGCCAGGCGCTTGAGCTGGATCTTCGCGATGCTCTCGATGTTCTTCTGGTCGAGACCATGGAACACGACCACTTCGTCGATGCGGTTCAAGAACTCGGGACGGAATTGCAGCTTCACCTCGTTCCAGACCAAGGCCTTGACCCGCTCGTAATCGGCATCGGTCGATGCGCCGCCCTCGGCCAGGATCATTTGCGAGCCGATGTTGCTCGTCATCACGATCACCGTGTTCTTGAAGTCCACGGTGCGTCCTTGCCCATCGGTCATGCGGCCATCGTCGAGCACTTGCAGCAAGACATTGAACACATCGGGATGCGCCTTCTCGACCTCGTCGAGCAGGATCACCGCATACGGCTTGCGGCGTACCGCCTCGGTCAGATAGCCGCCCTCCTCGTAACCCACATACCCCGGCGGCGCGCCGATCAACCGCGCGACGCTGTGCTTTTCCATGAACTCGCTCATGTCGATGCGGATCAGCGCCTCCTCGGTATCGAACATGAAGCTTGCAAGCGCCTTGCACAACTCGGTCTTGCCCACGCCCGTGGGCCCAAGGAACAGGAAGGAACCATAAGGCCGGTTCTCGTCGGCCAGACCGGCGCGCGAACGACGGATCGCGTCGGACACCAGGCGTACCGCCTCGTCTTGCCCCACCACGCGTTGATGCAATGCGTCTTCCATGTGCAAGAGCTTGTCGCGCTCGCCTTGCATCATCTTGGCCACCGGAATGCCGGTCGCACGCGAGACCACCTCGGCGATTTCCTCGGCACCGACTTCCTTGCGCAACAGCTTGAATTCGCGCTTGCCCGCGCCACCCTGTTCCGCAGCCTTGAGCTGACCTTCGAGCTGCGGCAGCTTGCCGTATTGCAGCTCGGCGACCTTGTCGAACTTGCCTTCGCGTTGCAGCTTGGCGATGTCGGCCTTGACGCGATCGATCTCTTCCTTGATGTGCGCCGATCCTTGCACGCTCGCCTTCTCGCTGGTCCAGATCTCTTCGAGATCAGCGTACTCGCGCTCGAGCTTGGCGATCTCGGTCGCGATCAATTCGAGCCGCTTCTTCGATGCCTCGTCGGTTTCCTTCTTGACCGCCTCGCGTTCGATCTTGAGCTGGATGAGGCGACGGTCGAGCTTGTCCATCACCTCAGGCTTGGAATCGATTTCCATCTTGATGCGCGAAGCCGCTTCGTCGATCAGATCGATCGCCTTGTCGGGCAGGAAACGATCGGTGATGTAGCGATGCGAAAGCTCGGCCGCGGCAACGATGGCCGGGTCGGTGATCTCGACGCCATGGTGCAGTTCGTACTTCTCCTGCAGGCCGCGCAGGATCGCGATCGTGCTTTCCACGCTCGGCTCGTCCACGAGCACCTTCTGGAAGCGCCGCTCCAGCGCGGCGTCCTTCTCGATGTATTTGCGGTATTCGTCGAGCGTGGTCGCGCCGATGCAATGCAGCTCGCCGCGCGCCAGCGCGGGCTTGAGCATATTGCCCGCGTCGATCGCGCCTTCGGCCTTGCCCGCGCCGACCATGGTATGGATTTCGTCGATGAAGACGATGGTCTTGCCTTCGTCCTTCGCGATATCGGCCAGCACCGCCTTCAGGCGTTCTTCGAATTCACCGCGGAACTTGGCGCCGGCGAGCAGCAAGGCCATGTCGAGCACCAGCACCCGCTTGCCCTTGAGCGTCTCGGGCACTTCTTCGTTGACGATGCGTTGCGCGAGACCTTCGACGATCGCGGTCTTGCCCACGCCCGGTTCGCCGATCAGCACCGGATTGTTCTTGGTCCGGCGCTGGAGGATTTGAATCGCG
>CAYUYC010000333.1:0-3333 GCA_964448945.1 uncultured Burkholderiaceae bacterium | reverse complement strand
CTTCACCGTGGTGCTCGAACACTTCCTGACCGACACCGCCGATTACGCCGACTATGTGCTGCCCGCGACCACCCAGCTCGAGCATTTCGATGTGGTCAAGCCTTACGGCCATTACGCGCTGATGGCCAACACGCCGGCCATCGCACCGCTGGGCGAAGCCAAGCCCAATAGCGAAATCTTCCGGCTGCTGGCCAAGCGCATGGGCTATGCCGACGCCTGCTTCGACGAATCGGACGAAACCATCGCGCGCCAGTCGCTGCGCCTCGACCATCCGTATACGCAAGGCTTCGATTGGGACCGTTGCATCGCGCGCGGCTGGGAGCGCTTGAATGTGCCCGAAGACTGGGCCCCGTTCGCCGAGGGTGGCTTCACCACGCCTTCGGGCAAATGCGAATTCGAAAGCGCGCAGATGGCCGCGGCCGGGCTCGATCCTTTACCCGCCTACATCGCACCGCATGAAGGCGCCGACAGTCCCGACGCTGCGCGCTATCCGCTCGCGATGATCTCGCCGCCGGCGCGCAACTTCCTCAACAGCTCGTTCGTGAACGTGACCAGCCTGCGCGATACCGAAGGCGAGCCGGTGCTCGAATTGCACGAAGACGATGCGCGCACACGCGGCATCATTGACGGCCAGACGGTGCGCGTGTTCAACGATCGCGGCGAGTTGCGCTTGCGCGCCCGCGTGGGCACGCGTGCCCGCGCAGGCGTGGTCGTCGGCTTGTCGATCTGGTGGAAGAAGTTTGCGGCCGACGGCAAGAATGTGAATGAATTGACGAGCCAGCGCCTGACCGACATGGGCCGCGCGCCCACCTTCTACGATTGCCGGGTCGAGGTGCAGCCGTGGGTCGATACCGGCGCTGAACCGGTGCGGGCCGCGCACGCATGAAGCGCCGTACGCGCGCATGGCTGTTGGCCTTGCTCGCCTTGACGGGCCTGGGTCTGGCCGGTGGGTGCAGCACCATCGGCTACTACGCGCAAAGCATGCATGGGCATTTTTCGATGCTGCACGAGGCGCGGCCGATCGATACCTTGCTGGCCGATCCGCAACTCGACCCGAAGCTGCGCGCCAAGCTCGAACGCGTGGTCGAGATACGCGCCTATGCCTCGCGCGAACTGGGATTGCCCGACAACCGCTCGTACACCGAATACGCCGATCTGCATCGGCCCTTCGTGCTGTGGAATGTGTATGCCGCGCCGGAGTTGTCGTTGGAGCTGCGCAAATCGTGCTTTCCGGTCGCGGGCTGCGTGGGGTATCGCGGTTATTTCGACAAGGCCGATGCCGACGCCTACGCCGCGCAATTGCAGGCCGAGGGCTACGACGTCCAGGTCTCGGGCGTGCCGGCCTATTCCACCTTGGGTTGGTTCGACGATCCGGTGCTCAACACCTTCATCATGCAGCCCGATGGCGAAATCGCGCGGCTGATCTTTCATGAGCTGGCGCACCAGGTGGTCTATGTGAAGGGCGAGACGACCTTCAACGAAAGCTTTGCATCGACGGTCGAGGCCGAAGGCGTCAAGCGCTGGCTCGCCGCCCATCACGACGCGGCACTCACCGATGCTTATCGCGCGTATGAAGCGCGGCGCCAGGACTTTCTCGCCTTGTTGTTTGCCACCAAGGATCGGCTGGCCGCGGTCTATGCCGGCGCCGGCGACGATGCCGCCAAGCGCGCCGCCAAGCGCGAAGCGTTTGCCGCCTTGCAGCGCGACTATCAGACGCTCAAGACCGAACGCTGGGCCGGGTATGCGGGCTATGACCGTTACTTCGCGCAGGCCTTGGGCAATGCGCATCTGGCCAGCGTGGCGGCCTACACCCAACTCGTGCCCGCGTTCGACGCCTTGCTCGCACGCGGTGGCGGCGATCTGTCGCGCTTGTATGCCGATGTGCGCGCACTCGCCGCGCTCGATCGCGAGAAGCGCATGCAGCATTTGGCTGAGTTGTGCGCGGCATGCGTCGCGCGTTTGCAGGCCGACGAACAAGCCAAAAAAATCGCGCATTGATCTCGATGCGCTCGTGCATCGCAGCATGCGTCATTCATGCATTGCCGGGTTTGCACCTAGAGCAAGAACTCCGGTTTGCGCACGCTGCCTCAAGCTATGATGCGGCGACTTTCGATCCACCCAGAAGACCCGGCATGAGGGCACTCAGGAGACACGCATGAGCACGGCTACGGACGCCAAGTTCTGGACCCAGTACTACTCGGCGGGCGTGTCGGCCGATGTCGATCTTTCGGGCTATCGCTCGGTGGTCGATCTGTTCGAGCAAAGCGTGCAGCAATACGGGCAGCGCAGCGCATATGTGTGCATGGACAAGAAGCTGAGCTTTGCCCAGGTCGATGCATACAGCCGCAAGCTCGCCGCGTATTTGCAGACGCTCGGCATCAAGAAGGGCACGCGCGTTGCGATCATGATGCCCAACTGCCTGCAATATCCGATCGCCATCTTCGCGATTCTGCGCATGGGCGGTATCGTGGTGAACGTCAACCCGATGTACACCCCGCGCGAGCTCGAGCATCAACTCAAGGATTCGGGCGCCGAAGCGATCGTCATCCTCGAAAATTTTGCGCACACGCTGCAGGCGGTGATCGCGCATACCCAGGTCAAGCATGTGATCGTTGCGACGCTGGGCGATCTGCTCGGCTTTCCCAAGGGGTGGATCGTCAACCTCGTGGTGCGCAAACTCAAGAAGATGGTGCCGGCCTGGGAGCTGCCCGGGCATGTGGGCTTCAATGACGCCATCGAGCGTGGTGCGGCAGCGTCGTTCGCCAAGCCTGATCTGACCCTCGACGACGTGGCCTTCTTGCAGTACACCGGCGGCACCACGGGTGTGAGCAAGGGCGCGACGCTCACCCACGGCAACATCGTGGCCAATACCTTGCAATGCGATGCCTGGTTCCAGCCGGCGCTCGGCAAGCTCGAAGGTCAGGCCAACATGGTGGTGGCGCTGCCGATGTATCACATCTTCGCGCTCACGGTCTGCGGCATGGTCGGCATGCGCATCGGCGCGATGTGCGTGCTCATCGTCAATCCGCGCGACATCGGCCAGTTCATCAAGGACATGTCCAAGCAGCACATCTCGATGCTGCCGGCGGTGAACACCTTGTTCAACGCGCTGATGAACCATCCCGATTTCAAGAAGATGGACTGGCGCAGCCTCAAGGTCTCGATGGGCGGCGGCATGGCGGTGCAGGGTCCCGTGGCCGAGCGCTGGTATCAGCTCACCGGTTGCTCGATCGTCGAAGGCTATGGCCTGTCCGAGACCTCGCCGGTGGTGACCGCCAACCCCATCGATTCCACCAAGTTCACCGGCACCATCGGCCTGCCGCTGCCAAATAC
>CAYUYC010000332.1:0-3347 GCA_964448945.1 uncultured Burkholderiaceae bacterium | reverse complement strand
GATTCGAACCTTCGACCAACGGATTAAGAGTCCGCTGCTCTACCAACTGAGCTAACGACCCGAATTCTTTGCTTTCGTTATGCGCCACACCAGGTTGGTAGGCCGTACTGGATTCGAACCAGTGACCAACGGATTAAAAGTCCGCTGCTCTACCAACTGAGCTAACGACCCAGAGCGCGCCCGAAAGAGCCTTGCATTCTAGCGGCTTCGTATCTCGTATGTCAAAGGGGCGTGTGTGCTTCAGCGAGTCGGCGCAGTGACGAGCCGGGAGCACACCGCCGGATAGGTGCATCAATGCGATGCGTAGCGCGTGGGGTCGGCGACGCCGGCGTCTTCGAACCCCTGGCGCCGCAGGCGGCAGGCATCGCAGTTTCCGCAGGCACGCCCGTGGGCATCGGCTTGGTAGCAAGACACCGTCATGCCGAAATCGACGCCGAGCGCCATGCCGGTTCGAACGATCTCGGCTTTGGACATGGCAATGATCGGTGCGTGAATGGCCACGCGCGCGCCCTCGATCGATGCCTTGGTGGCGAGGTTTGCCATGGCTTCAAACGCGGCCACATAGGCTGGCCGGCAGTCCGGATAGCCGGAGTAGTCGACCGCGTTTGCGCCGAAGAACACATCGTTGGCGCACAGCACTTCGGCCCATCCGAGCGCCAGCGACAGCATGATGGTGTTGCGTGCCGGCACGTAGGTGGCCGGGATGATCCCGGCCGGCGAGGCCTGCGTCGGCACGGCGATGTTGCGATCGGTCAGCGCGGAACCGCGCGGTCCGACGAACAAATGCGCGAGATCGAGATCGACGATCTCGTGGCGTACTGCGCCGAGCGCGCGTGCGACGTTCGCAGCGGCGTCGAGCTCCGCGCTGTGCCGTTGCCCATAACGCAGGCTCAAGGCATGCACCGCGTAGCCTTGCGACCGCGCCAGGGCCAGCACGGTCGCAGAATCCATCCCGCCGGAAAGCAGCACGACCGCGGGCTTTGCGAAGTTGGCCATCACTTGATCGTCGCGAGGCGTTCCTTGGCGTTTTGCGCGGCCTGCGTATCCGGGTATTTGTCGATCACCCCACGCAGCGTGATGCGCGCGGACTTCTTGTCGTTGAGTTCGATCTGGCAATTGCCGATCGACACTTGCGCATCCGGCACCTTGGAATGCTCGGGATTCGCTTTGACGAAACCTTGCAGCGTGGCGATCGCGCTCTTGAAGTCACGCGTGGCGAACTGCGCATTGCCCAGCCAGAATCGCGCGAGCGGCGCGTAGGGGCTGGACGGATAAAGCGTCAGGAACAGTGCAAACCCGTTGGCCGACTGGGCAAACTGGCTGGCGCGGAACTGCTCGAAGGCGGCGTTATAGGCCCGGATCTGTTCCGGGTCGACCAAGACATCGCGCCCTTCGATGACGACCTTTTGCGGCTCTTGCTTCTTGAGCCGACTGTCGATGTCGGTGAACGTGTCGCGTTGCCGCTTCTGCAGCTCGGCCACGTCCTTTTGCATCACCTCGACCGTGCCGCGCAAGGCGGCGACTTCGCGCCGCAATGCTTCGATCTGTTGCGTCAGATCGAGTTGCGCGCGCGCGCTCTGCTGCATTTGCTGGTCGAGTTGCTGGGCCAGTTTGTCGAGTCGGTCCGAAGTCTCGCGCCGATCGGCCGCGGACTTTTCGCGCAATTCGACGATGGCCTTGCGAGCCTCGTTGTCGGGAAACAGCTCTGCATGTGCCGGCGCGCCGGCCAGTGCAACGATGAGCACTGGCACGGCGCGCAGCATCACGCGCGAGCCTTGGCGAACGAGATGCAGCATGACGTCCTCCGCAGGCGGCGGCTATTCGGATTACTTGTAGCGAATGTCGGTGCGACGGTTTTCGGCCCAGGCCGCTTCGTCATGACCTTGAGCGCGCGGCTTTTCTTCGCCGAAGCTCACCGCTTCGACTTGTGCGTCCGTCGCGCCCAGCAGCGTCAGCGCCTTGCGCACGGCTTCGGCACGCTTTTGACCGAGGGCCAGGTTGTACTCGCGCGAGCCGCGTTCGTCGGCATTGCCTTCGAGCGAGACCGTGCGGTTCTTATGGTCGCGCAGGTACTTGGCATGCGCTTCGATCAGGCCGCGATACTCTTCCTTGATCTCATAGCGGTCGAAATCGAAGTACACGCTGCGCTTGGCCAGCACACCCTTCGGATCGTTCAGCGGATCGACTTCCGGCGCGGTCACCGGGGTGACGGCGCGTTGGTCGGCCGGGGGCGTCGGCTGTGCCGGCTTGGTGTCGACGACGGGCGCGGGCTTCTTTTCGTCCTTCAGGTCGACCGTGCTGGCGCAACCGGCCATGGCGAGCGCACCCAAAGCGATGAAGGCATAGCGAATCGGATGTTGCATGTGTGACTCCTTTCGTAGGGGGAATGACTGCAAATGATCTCGGTGTTGATCGAGTTCGTTGGTTCAGGGCTGGAAGGGGCCCCAGGTCGGTTCGCGGACGTCGCCGGCCGCGACCGAAAGGCGTTGCTTCACGCGGCCATCGGACGACACCACGCCGAGCACATCGCGTCCTTCAGCGATCGTGGCGTACAGGATATACCGTCCGTTGGGGGCGAAGCTCGGGCTCTCATCGGAAGTCGTGTCGGTCAACAGCATTTCCTGGCCCGACGCGAGGTCCATGATGGCGACGCGAAAACGTCCTTCGCGTCGTGCGACGTAGGTGAGTGTCTTGCCGTCCGGTGACAAACGCGGGGTCACGTTGTAGTCGCCGGAGAAGGTCACGCGTTCGGCGTTGCCGCCCGCGGCCGGCATGCGATAGATCTGCGGACCGCCGCTGCGATCGCTCGTGAAATAGATCGATTGGCCATCGGGCGAGAACACCGGTTCGGTATCGATCGCATTGGTCGACGTGAGACGTCGCGGTTGCCCCGCTCCGTCTGCGTTCACGAGGTACAACTGAGAAATGCCGGGCAGGGTCAAGGTCACGGCCAGCTTGGATCCGTCCGGAGCCCATGCCGGAGCGGAGTTGCTGCCACGGAAACTCGCAATCGTCTGGCGCCGACCGGTGGCGATCTCGTGCACGTACACGATGGGCTTGCGCTGTTCGAACGACACATAGGCGAGCTTGCTGCCGTCGGGATTCCAGGCCGGGCTGATGATCGGCTCGTTCGAGGTCAGCGCGATCTGCGCGTTGAAGCCGTCGGCATCGGCCACTTGCAGCGTGTAGCTGGTGCCGCGCTTGAGCACGTAGGCGATGCGCGTGGAGAACACGCCCTTGTCGCCGGTCAGCTTTTCGTAGACCAGATCGGCGATGCGATGCCCGACCAAGCGAAGCTGGGACTGGTTGGGCGTGTACGACAAACCGGCCAGCGAATTCTGCTTGAC
>CAYUYC010000331.1:0-3351 GCA_964448945.1 uncultured Burkholderiaceae bacterium | reverse complement strand
GACTTCCAGGACGGTTGCACATTCGCTGTCGGCACAGGATCTACGCAAGATCTATCCGCAACGTGCGCCGAATCAACGCTTGCTTCTGACTGCATCAGTGCAAGGCGGATCGCTTGGACTGTATGTCGTGCGCTTCGACTCCAAGGCGTCGGGCAGCGGCTATTGCGGTGCCGGCAGCGAGGACTATCTGGTGCTCGCGCGATTCACCAAGAATGCGGCGCAGCCCTTGGCCTCTCAGCGGATTCAAAGCTGTCTTGAAACCCAAAGCCTTTACATCACCGATGGCGACGATTTCGACGCATTGGTGCGCCACCTTCAACCCGATGCCGCCCACTGCGCGGTGTCGTTTGAGCCGTTGAAGGAAGGCGCCGATTCAGCGCGTTCTTCCGTCTACGTCGACGCAGCGCACGCGAAGTTTGTGTCCGATGCGCCAGCGCGCGAAGGTACGGTGGCCTGCACGACGGTTCAGTGATATCGAACGGTGCGACGCACTGACGGAACCGTACTGGTTCAACGAAGGCGCGCCGTGCTCAGCCCTTCTTGGTCGGGGTTGGTTCGGCAGTTTTGGGTTGGTAGTCGAACGACACTTCGCGGATTGCGCCAAGATCGGTACGCTCGTCGAGTTCCAGCGTCTCGTACCGGCCGTCCTTGGCACCCATTTTCAGATCGATCTTGGTCCGCACCACTTCGCGCTTGGCCACGTCGTAGGCCACCATCGACAGGCTGCCGTTGGCGTCGGCATTCGCCACCACATAGATGTCGACGGTCTTGCTGCTCTTTTCGCCCGGCTTGCCATGCTGCACGCGTGAGATGGTCAGACCGTTCTTGCTCATGGCGTCCGCCTGGACGATCTTCCACTCGAACGCTTCTTCAAGGCCGGTGTTCGCGCCCTGCAGCACGTTGCCCGCGCCATGCGCCACCGACTTGGCGGCCTCGGAGCCCTTTTCTTGCAGAGCGTCACCGATGCCTTTGACCATGTCGATCTTCTCGGTGGCGAGTTCCTTGCCCTTTTCCTCTGCGGTCTGACGCGAGCAGCCAGTGATCGCAAGCACCACCACCAGCCCGCGCACAAATACACGTAACGCCTTCTTCATCTTCGAGTCCTGAGAAATGCAGATAGATCAGAAGCCGCCCGGACGCGGCCGCAACGTGGAGGTGACGGCATCCCACAGGGCAAGTGCCTGCGCTTCGTCGAGCGAGGCCTGGGACAAGGCCGGCGGCTGAGTCCGCCGATCGGGTTGCGATTCCCGCTGTCCATTGTGCAGATCGACATTCACCATCGGGGTCAGCGCACTACCACGCTTGCTGTTGGCTTCAAGCGTGAAGATATGGCCGGTCACGCCGTCGTCGGTCGGTCCGGCGATCAACCACTCCTCAAACTCGAGGCCGACACCCGAACGCTTGCCCTTGCGAACCGTCTTCGCGCCCGATGCTTCGATCTTCGCCCCGATCTCCTTGCCCCGTTCGAGCAAGGTCGTGGTCTCGCGCAACGATGCATCGGACTCGAAGTGCAGCACCACATCGGACATCGTATCGAGGACGTAATTGAGACTCACCTCTTCGGCATCGATGGCAGGGCCGCGCACGAAACCGTTCGCGATGCACAACCCCTGCTCCTTCGGTATCTCCGCATCTGTCCGACCCCGCACGCGCTCAAATAGCGCTAGTAGATGCTCGCGCTTCTCGGCGATGTTCGATCGACGTGTGTCGCCCGGTGCGCGATTCTGTTCGTCGCGCAGATCACGCGCATTGGAGAGCATGACGATCTTGTAGCCATCCTTCCAAGCCACGAGCTCCAACGTACGCGCCACCGGGGATGAACGGTCTTTCGAACGATTGAACATCGCGCCGCGCACCGGCGCCGTAAACGCGACCACATCCGTCAGCGAAGCCACGCCGGGTTTCCCGTTGAGATGCTCTGCCCGGAGCTGCTGCTCGCGTTGCGTGAACTGTGCGTCGAACAGACTCCGCTGCATTGGCTGAACGGTAATCTCGACATCGCTGACCACCGCCGCGGCAGCTACGCCGGGCTTCATCGTCGAAGGCACATCGATCATGAATCGCCCGACACAGCGTGGCATCAACTGCGTATTGAAACTGCTCATTGGTTCCTGCTCCCGAGGAGTCTTCTTTCCGCTGGCCGGTTGACTGGCCGCGGCCATGGCAATCAGAACGACCGCCGCTGCGGATCGCAATACGGACCCGAGTCCGCGATGAAGTCGATTCACTTGTAGGCCAAGGACGATTCCGCGACCGCCTGCGCGATCTTGACGACCGAACGCACCGTGAATAGACGTGCAGCCTCGGACTCCTTGTAAGCGGGCTCATGCCCGACACTCACACGCAGCATCTGTTTGACCCCGGAGTGCTCCTTGGGCGCCAAGCCCGACCGTCGCGGCACCGTCCCGTCGCCGTCCTCGTCCGGATCGCTCAGGGTGTAGGTCTGGTGCACGCCCTTCTTCCACCCACTGCCGCCCAAGGGCGCTGCGATCGTGCGCTCATCATCGACTTCGGTCGGATCGAGCGCCTTACCCGCCATCGGATAGACCGGCCGATTTCCGCGCAGCCAATCCTCACCGAGCGACGACTTGCCGGTCCAGGTCACGGTACCGTAGGCCTTGTATTCCTCGTCGCTGCCATAGAACACATAGCTGTTGGCGTGGTACTGGTTCGCGATCGCAACGTGAAATGGCAGCACATCGTCGTAAATGATGTCGAGGTAAGCCTCCCAATCCTTATCAAGGCGCGCTTTGCGCCGTTCGGCGTTCTGTGGGTCGTCATCGTCCGCGGTCGGATCGATCAGATGGTCCTCGCACATGCTCCACCACTCGCCGCGCACGGTGTAGATGTCGGTGTACGGATCGTTCTTCGTGGGCTTGAAGTACTCGACGTTGTCGAACTTCACTCGCATCCACCCGTTGCCGTATTCCGGCGTGGGCAACAACTGCAGCGGCCCAGGTGCACTGGACAGTACCGCAGTCATTTCTGCCGCGTCTTCGCCCAGCGCTTTGCCGGCGGCCCAACCAGCCAGCCAGCCCAAGAAACCTTTGCCGCCATTCTCGGTCCCGGCTTTCATGCGTCGATACACCGCGGCCGCGCCAATCGCCGGCATGACGCCATGAACGATGCCGAAGATCTTGTCCTTCATCCCGAGCACTTCGGAACAATGTCTTGCAACCAGACCTCCCATCGAGTGCGTCACGACGATGACCTTTTCGCACTTCTTCTTTTCGCTCGTGTAGCGATCGACGACTTCCTCGATACGCGCTTTCAAACGTTCGGCCGCAGCGACGTTGCTATCAAGCCAGTTATAGCCACAGGCGTAGACCGGAAACGCGTACCGATAGGAAC
>CAYUYC010000330.1:0-3364 GCA_964448945.1 uncultured Burkholderiaceae bacterium | reverse complement strand
CAAGACGACGGTGAATTCGGTCTTTTCTTCAGCGGCCGGGGCGGCGGCGCCACCGGCGGGAGCGGCAACCGCAACCGCGGCAGCAGCGGCGGACACGCCGAACTTTTCTTCCATGTCCTTGATCAGTTCGGACAGTTCGAGCACGGTCATGCCGGCGATTGCATCGAGGATTTCAGCTTTGGACAGAGCCATTTGATTACTCCAAGTTCAATAAATGTTGAGGTGTTCCGGAAATGCGGTCGATCTGCGCTCAGACGGTTTCGGCCTTCTGGTCGCGAACGGCGGCGAGGCCACGCGCGAACTTGGTCGGCACTTCGTTGAGCGTGCGCACGAATTGCGCGATCGGTGCTTGCATGGTGCCCATGAGCTTGGACAACAGCTCGTCGCGGCTGGGCATCGTCGCCAGGGCCTTTACGCCGTTGACGTCGAGCACCGAGTTGGGCATTGCGCCGGCCTTGAGGACCAGCTTGTCATTGCCCTTCGCGAAATCGTTGAGCACCTTCGCACCGGCGACGGGATCGGGAGAAATGCCATAGATGAGCGGACCGACCATCTTGTCGGCCAGCCCTTCAAAGGGCGTTCCCACGACCGCGCGGCGCGCGAGGGTGTTCTTGAGCACACGCAGATACACACCGGATTCGCGCGCCTTGCGACGCAGCACGGTGATATGACCCACTTCCAGACCACGGTACTCGGCGAGGACGATCGATTGAGCCTTGGCGACTTCCGCCGAGATCTCGTCGATGACCACCGCCTTCTCGCTTCGATTGAGAGCCACGGTCTTACTCCACAGAAATGATGTCGGCGCCTTGGGAAATTCCCGTCGGATTCGACATCGGCTTGCTGATACGGCGACCGAGGTTTTGGAGCATCAAATACGGCTTCGACACTGCAAATCTCCGGGACCGCCATCTACGCTGGGTGACTTTCGTTTAAGGACTCGGCCGACAACGCCTCATCCCCCCGCGGTCTTTGACAACCCGTGCGCCGGCTTGACCGGCCGGTGCACGGCCCAAAGTTCTGTTGGCCGCGCCCTTGTCGTCGGCGCGGCGGATCGTTCGCGCCTTAGGCGGCGACGAGCGACGATTGATCGATACGCACGCCGATGCCCATCGTGCTGGACAGCGACATCTTGCGCAGGTACACGCCCTTGGACGACGCCGGCTTGGCCTTGTTCAACGCTTCGATCAGGGCCTTGAGGTTGGTCTCGAGCGCTTCGGGCGCGAACGAGGCACGGCCGATCGTTGCATGCACGATGCCGGCCTTGTCGGTGCGGTACTGGACCTGACCGGCCTTGGCGTTCTTGACCGCAGTCGCCACATCGGGCGTCACCGTGCCGACCTTCGGGTTCGGCATCAGGCCGCGCGGACCGAGGATCTGGCCCAGCGTGCCGACCACGCGCATGGTGTCGGGCGAAGCGATGACCACGTCGAAGTTCAGGTTGCCGGCCTTGACCTGCTCGGCCAGGTCTTCCATGCCGACGATGTCGGCGCCAGCGGCCTTGGCTTCTTCAGCCTTGGCGCCCTGGGCAAAGACCGCGACGCGCACCGACTTGCCGGTACCGGCGGGCAGCACGACCGAGCCGCGCACGACTTGGTCCGACTTCTTCGCGTCGACGCCGAGCTGCACGGCGATGTCGATCGATTCGTCGAACTTGGCGCTGGCGCATTCCTTGACGAGCTTGAGCGCGTCAGCCAAGGGGTAATTCTTTTGCGGATCGACTTTGGCGCGGATCGCTTGGGTACGCTTGGAAAGCTTGGCCATTTACAGTCCCTCCACCGTGATGCCCATGGAACGGGCGCTGCCTGCGATCGTGCGCACGGCGGCGTCGAGATCGGCGGCGGTCAAATCCTTCATCTTGGTCTTGGCGATCTCCTCGGCTTGCGCGCGGGTGATCTTGCCGACCTTGTCGGTATGGGGCTTGCTGGAACCCTTGTCGATCTTGGCCGCCTTCTTGATGAGCACCGTCGCGGGCGGCGTCTTCATCACGAAGGTGAAACTCTTGTCGGCGAACGCCGTGATCACCACAGGAATCGGCAGACCGGGCTCGACACCCTGCGTCTGGGCGTTGAACGCCTTGCAGAATTCCATGATGTTGAGCCCGCGCTGACCGAGCGCGGGACCGATCGGGGGCGACGGATTCGCTTTCCCGGCCGGCACTTGCAGCTTGATGAAGCCGATGATTTTCTTGGCCATGATGGCTCCTGAAGATTGAGTGCAAACGCCCGGTCGACGATCTACTGGGGCTCCTCGTGCGACGGTTCAGCGCCCGTCGCCAGCGCGTACTGCGGTTGCCGGGTCGGCTTTACGCCTTCTCGACCTGGCTGAAGTCGAGCTCGACCGGCGTGGCGCGACCGAAGATCGTGACCGACACGCGCAGCTTGCTCTTCTCGTAATTCACTTCTTCGACGTTGCCGTTGAAGTCGGTGAACGGACCGTCCTTCACGCGCACCATCTCGCCAACCTCGAACAGCACCTTGGGGCGCGGCTTCTCGACGCCTTCTTGCATGCGATGCAGGATTTCGTCGACTTCGCGCTGCGACAACGGCAAAGGCCGATTGCCGGTTCCACCCAGGAAGCCGGTGACCTTGGCCGTACTCTTGACCAGGTGCCAGGTGTCATCGGTCATTTCCATCTCGATGAGCACATAGCCCGAATACAAGCGACGCTCGGTGATCGCCTTCTTGCCGTTCTTGACTTCGACGACTTCTTCGGTCGGGACCAGCACGCGGCCGAACTTCTCGGCCATGCCGGAGCGCTCGATGCGCTCTTGCAGCGCGCGCTGGACGCTCTTTTCCATGCCCGAGTAGGCATGGACGACGTACCAACGCTTGGTCGATGCGGCTTGTGTGTTCATCAGCGCTTCCATCCGAGGATCAGGTCGTACAACACCCATTCCAGGCTCTTGTCCACGATCCAGAGAAACAACGCCATCGTGAAGACGAAGGCGAATACCGCCAGCGTCGTTTGCAGCGTTTCCTTGCGGTCCGGCCAAACCACGCGGCGCGTTTCCGCATACGACTCGCGCGCGAATCCGATGAAGCGACGCCCCGGCTCACTGAACCAGGCGATGACGATCGCCAACACGAGACCGAGCAGCACCGCAGCGACTCGCACCACCATCGGCTTGTCGCCGAAGTAGTAGAAGGCGCCAACACCCGCCAGCAAGGCCGCGATCGCGAGCGCCAGCTTCGCCTTGTCGGCGACCGATGAAACCGTTTCGACGTTCGGATTCGACATGTTCTCTAACGCGTCACGGCCGACGCACGCGCCGGCCGCACTGGATGGGTCGGATGGCAGGGGCAGAGGGAATCGAACCCCCAACCTTCGGTTTTGGAGACCGACGCTCTGCCAATTGAGCTAT
>CAYUYC010000329.1:0-3372 GCA_964448945.1 uncultured Burkholderiaceae bacterium | reverse complement strand
GCTTGCGCCGCATGCGCATCGGCCGCGCCCGCGCCGGCCGGGGCGCCGCCGGCCATCGCGACGACGCGGGCCTTGATCCAGGCGTAGCGCTCCCATTCGCGGCCCTGGACGAAGAAATACTCTTCGAGCATTGCGTAGCTCGCGGCCAGCGGCCCGGCATCGCCGTTCGGGCGCAGCCGCATGTCGACGCGAAAGACGTAACCATGTGCGTTGACTTCGCTCATCGCGCCGATCACGCGCCGGCCCAGCCGGGTGAAGAATTCATGGTTGGTCAGCGTGCGCTGGCCGGCATCGGCGACGGTGTCGCCCTCGGACGGATAGACGAAGATCAGGTCGATGTCGGACGAGACATTGAGTTCGCGCCCGCCGAGCTTGCCCATGCCGACCACGACGAAAGGCTGAGCGGTGGATGCCCCCGCGAGCGGATCGGACATCGGCGTGCCGTGGGCTGCGCGCAGCAAGTCGTAGTGCGTCGCGCAGGCGGCGTCGAGCGTGATTTCGGCCAGCACGGTCATGGCCTCGGTCACGTGCGAAACATCGAGCGCGCCGCGCAGATCGCCTTCCATGACTGCGAGATAGACCTCGCGCTTGAGCCGGCGCATCGCCTCGGCGAGTGCCGCATCGGGCGCCTGGCCGCGGGCTTGTGCGGCGCTTTGCAATTGCGTCAGGCGCGCGCGCATCGCGTCGCGCTCGATCGGCGCGGGGGCCATGGCGGCATCGGCCAAGGCCGGGTCGGCCTGGATCAATTGCGCCGCATATCGGCTCCAGACCGGGCTGACCGGTGTGGCGGACGATGCCGGCGCATCGGAATTTGCGTCGGCGGGCAACGCGCAAAAACGGCGGGGGATTTGCAACATGTCGGTGGGCGCTTGCACCCTGGCCGCGGCCGGGGGCTGTGCTATCGTCGGCGAGCTCTATTGGAATTGCCCGATTCTAGCCGCCAGCCCTGGTCTCCCTCGTGTCAGACGCTCAAGACCTCGCACCCGGGACCGCGACCGAAGGCCGTAGCCGCTGGCTTGCGCTTTGGGGCGCGGGACTGCGAATGTGCTCGCACATCAGTCTGCGCATGCTGCGCTGGCTGTTGGTCCTGCTTGTGCTGGTCTACGTCGTCTTCGGCGCCGCCTTCCTGGTGCTGCGCCATGCGGTGCTGCCCAACATCGACGATTACCGCCCGACCATCGAGGCCCAGGCGTCGCGCGCGCTCGGCGTGCCGGTGACGGTGGCCGACGTTGATGCGGACTGGTCGGGGCTGCGTCCGCGTCTGACCTTGTCCGATGTGCAGATCCATCGTGTCGACGGTGCGCTGGCCTTGCGCGTGCCCAAGGCCACGGCAGTGGTGTCGTGGTGGAGCCTGCCTTTGTTCGGGCTGCATTTGTACAGCCTGGACATCGCGGCGCCCGAACTCGAAGTGCGGCATCGCGCCGACGGACAGTTCGTGATCGCGGGGCTGGTCGTCGATCCGGCCGCGCGCGGCGATGGCGCGTTCAGCGAATGGCTGTTCGCCCAGCGCGAGGTGGTGGTGCGCGGCGCGCAAGTGCGTTACCTGGACGAGGCCTTGTCCGATGTGCCGCCGATCGACTTTGCCGACGCGACCTTCGTCATGCGCAACATCGGGCTGCATCACCGCTTTGCCTTGCGCGCGCAGCCGCCGGCGCCGTTGGCGTCGCTGGTCGATCTGCGCGGCGACTTCAGCCATACGCCGCTGTTGCAGCGCGCGAGCGATTGGCATGCCTGGCGCGGCGAGTGGTATGCCGATCTGGGCTATGCCGACGTCGGCGCGATCGGACGCTATCTCAAGCTGCCGTTCGAACTCGCCCAGGGCAAGGGCGCGGTGCGCGCCTGGGCCGCGCTCGATCATGGCCGGCTCGATCGCCTGACCGCCGACGTCGCGCTCGAAGGCGTGCAGGCGCGCGCCGCCAAGGATCTGCCGATGCTCGCGCTCGACACCATGCGTGCGCGGGTGCAGTTGCGCGAACTGGTCGGCAAGGACGCCGCCGGCCCGACGCGTGGGCACGAGATCGTGCTCGACGATTTCGCGCTGCGCGCGGCCGACGGCTTCGTGCTCAAGCCCACCGATCTGAGCGAGCGCCTGGTCATGCATGCCGACGGCAGCGTGGTGTCGGGCGGGTTCTCGATCGATGCACTCGATCTGGCTTCGCTGTCCTGGCTGGCCGCGCATCTGCCCTTGTCGACCGAGCACCGGGCCTTGCTCGCACGCATGGAACCGCGCGGCAATGTGGAGGCATTGCGCTACGACTGGACCGGCGCGATCGAAGCGCCTTCGCGCTACAACCTGAACGCGCGCTTTGCGGGCCTGACCCTGCATGCGCAAGACGCCACCGCCGCCCCCGATCCGCAACATCCTTTGCGTCTGCAACTGGGTACGCCCGGGTTCGATCATCTGACCGGCCAGGTCGACATGACCGAGAAGGGCGGGCGCATGAAGATCGACGCGAGCGCGGCGGCCCTGGTGTTCCCGGGCTTGTTCGCCGAGCCCGCGATCCGCTTCGATCGTCTGACGGCGCAAGCCGATTGGGAGCGCACCGCCCAGGGCGTGGCGGTGCGTTTTTCGAACACGGCGTTCCAGAACGCCGACGCGACCGGCACCATCGCGGGCAGCTACGCCAGCGGCGGCAAAGGGCCGGGCATCGTCGATTTCGACGGTCAGCTCACGCAGGCCGACGCGCGTGCCGTGCATCGCTATCTGCCGCTGACCGTGCCCGAGGCCACGCGCCATTGGGTGCGCGATGCGGTGCTGGCGGGCGGGTCGCGCGACGTGGTGTTCAAGCTGCGCGGCGATTTGTGGGACTTCCCGTACATCCACCCTGCCGAAGGCGACTTCCGCATCGCGGCGCGCGTCAAGGGCATCCGTCTGGACTTTGGGCCCGGCAAGGTCGTGGGCACGCCCGCGCGCCCGGCCTGGCCGGTGGTCGACGACATCGCGGGCGATCTGGTGTTCGAGCGCAACGGGTTTTCGATCGCGAATGCATCGGGCAAGGCAATGGGCGCCGCGCTGTCGCGCGTGCAAGGGCGCATGGCGGATTTTTCCGACGCCCAGCATCGCCTCGAATTCACGGGGCAGATCAACGGGCCCTTGCGCGCGATGCTCGATTACGTCGCGCAATCGCCCATCGACGGCTGGCTGGGCGGGGCGCTCGGCCAGGCGCGCGCCAGCGGCGATGCGCGCGTGGCCTTGCAATTGACCCTGCCGCTGGCCGCGATGGACAACGCCCGCGTGCGCGGCGAGATCATGCTGGCCGACAACGAATTGACGATCGAGCCCGGCTTGCCGACCTTGTCGCGCGCCAACGGGCGGATCGATTTTTCCGAAACCGGCGTCAGCGTGCGCGGCGTGACCGCGACCGCATTGGG
>CAYUYC010000328.1:0-3422 GCA_964448945.1 uncultured Burkholderiaceae bacterium | reverse complement strand
GCCGCAACGTCTGCGCGAGATGCGCGTCCCAGTAAGCGTCTTCGAGCTTGCTGCCGCTGGTCGCCGCGGCCGTCGCCAGCTTCACCAGCGCGCTGCCGCCGCGTGCGGCGCCGGGCCGTTCGTTACGGCGCACTCGTCTCATGGCTGTGTTCTCGCAAAAATGGGGGAAACGCAAGGGGCGCCATGGTACCCCAGGCTTTTGCATGCACTCAGCAAGTCGGCCAGCAATGGAAACCTTCATCGCGCGGGGACTGGGCGGGCACGCCCTGGACGGCATCGACGCGGGCCGCTGCCGGGCCGCGCCGGGCCAGCGCTTCGATCGCGTCGACATCCGATGCGGCACCGCACACCAAGGCCTCGACGCTGCCGTCGAGACGGTTGCGCACCCAGCCGTTCAAGCCGCGCCGCGTGGCCTCGCGCTCGAACCAGGCGCGATACCCGACCCCTTGAACGCGACCGGTAATCCGGAAAAGCCGGCAAATTGTCGTCATGCTTGATCTTTCCAAGCCGGATCGATCCCTGCAGACTCATCACTGGCGCATTGCGCGCGATGGCCTTACCGAACCGATACCCGATGTCCTCACCCTCGCCCTTCACGAACACGCAACGCGAACTGGCGCCCGAATTCCACGAAATCTATCAGCGCGTCATTGCGCTGATGGAAAGCCGCCATACGCGCGACGCCGAGTTGTCGCACGACGAATTGCGCTTGTTTGCACGCTATGTCGAACTCGCCCAGGTGCTCGACCTGTGCGACAGCGCCGCGTATTCGTGGGCGCAGATCCAGTTGGGCGACGCCCAGCACACCGCATCGCTGGCTGCGCTCGGGCGACTCGACCCGCGCCAGACCGCGATCAAGACCGAAGGCTGGTGGCGGTCGTGGCAAGACCAATGGCAGGCCGACGGCCTGCCGCCGTTGACCTGATCACACGTAGGACACGCTGTTGCGGCGACGCCCCGCGACGCGTTTTTGGATCACCACCCCGCGCAAGTCCGACCAGGCCGCGAGCGGCACATCCGCTTCGGACCCCGCCAAGGCGTGCAACCACCATTGCCCGCGATGCTCGCGAAGCTGCCGCAAGGCCCATTCATTCCCGACGCGCGCCACCACATAGCTGCCGTCATGCGGCTCGCCTTCGGGCTCGACGATGATCACATCGCCCTGTGCGAACTCGGGCTGCATCGAATTGCCGTAGACCATCAGCGCGAACGCTTCCTCGACCGACTCGCAGGGGCTCGCCGCTTCATCCGGCGCCGCCGCCGCGATGGGTATGACGCGGTGCCTGCGCGCGTCGGCGGGCTGGCTCATGCCGTGCAATCGGCCGTGGTGCGGCGTGCGACCAGGGCTTGTTCGACACCGTCCCAGAACGCGATGCGCGCTTCGAGCGCGGTGCGCGCCGCCGTGCGCGCCTGCGCGATGCGATGTGCGTCGCCGCCGCACAAATGATCGAGCAGGCGCAACGACAAAGGCGCGTGCAGGTCTTCGTCGAGATGGATGTGGCGATGCAGGTAGAAATGAAACATCGGCGCCTGCTCGGGGCCGATGCCCATGTCGCGCAGGAAACTGCGGAACATGGTCGGGATGATGTGCTCGCGCCCGAGCGCCAGAGCGGCCGCGGCCAGATGCGGCGCGTCGAGATCGATGAGCCCGAAGGTCGTGCGCATGAAGGCGCGCGACGGCGCGGGCAGTTCGGCACTCGCGAGCGCGTCGGCGATCCCGCGCTGACTCACCTGCGCGATGAAACGCAAAGCGGGCTCGGGATCGGCACCGATCTCGCGCATCGCGCCGCAATACAGCTCGAAATGGCTCAGGAAGTTGCGCCCATCGTCGACCGGGCCGCCGAGATCGGATTCTTCTTCGAGCACGAGCTGATTGACGAAGCGCCGCACCGCCGGATCGCCGACCGGCACCCAGGGCACGCGCACCGGCGCGATCGCCGATTGCAGCGTCTTGACCAGCGACATGAAGTCCCACACTGAATAGATGTGGTGCCCCATGAAACAGCGCAGATCGTCGAGCGTACGCAACGCGCCATAGACCGGGTGCCGATCGAGGCGCACGCGCAAGGGATCGAGTTCGTGCCAGGCATCGGCAATGGTGGACATGGATGATCCTTCCGCGCGGCGATGCCGCCGCAACGCCGCGATTGTGCGCGCGCGCAACGCAGCATGGCCATTGCCGCAGCGGGCTACCCGCGCGAGTAGTAGTCTGGTCGTGCACCACACCGCAGGCATGCCGAGCGACGCCTTACCCATGTGGGTGACATTGGGTTACCCATGGCGGTGATAGACGCTTGCACATGCCATTGCGCCTAATGGTGCCAAGCGAGAGAGGCCGCCGCGGCCTCACGACACCAGACCAGACATCGCCCCAGGAGATACGCAGGATGAACTTCGACAAAGAACTCGACGCGCGCGGCCTTTCGTGCCCGTTGCCGATCGTGAAGACCAAGAAATCCCTCAACGACATGACCGCGGGTCAGGTCCTCAAAGTCACCTCGACCGACGTGGGCTCGCTCAAGGACATGGAAGCGTTTGCGGAGCAGACCGGCAATCCGCTCATCGCCAAGGAAGAAAACGGCAAGGAATACGTCTTCTTCCTGCGCAAGGGCTGAAAGCTCGTTCCCATGACGGCGGCGCGCGAACGCGCGCCGTCCTGACGCTCACGCTGCTTCGGAGATTTTCATGGCCACCAAAAAGATGGCGATCATCGCCACCAAGGGCACGCTCGACATGGCGTACCCGCCCTTCATCCTCGCCTCCACCGCCGCTGCCCTCGGTTACGACGTGCAGGTGTTCTTCACCTTCTACGGGCTGCAACTGCTGCGCAAAGATTTGTCGTCGGTGAAGATCAGTCCGCTCGCCAATCCGGCCATGCCGATGCCGGTGCCGATGCCGGTCTTCGTGCAGATGCTGCCCGGCATGGAAACCATGGCGACGATGATGATGAAGAACAAGATCAAGTCCAAAGGCGTCGCATCGCTCGAAGAATTGCGCGATCTGTGCCTCGAGGCCGATGTGAAGTTCATTGCCTGCCAGATGACCGTCGACTTGTTCGAATTCGAGAAGAGCGAATTCATCGATCAGGTCGAATACGGCGGCGCCTCGACCTTCATGGGCTTTGCCGGTGAAACCGACATCTGCCTGTTCATCTGAAGCACCCACGACAACAGCGCAACGCGCACGCGGCGTCGACCGCAACCCCACCCATCTCTGGAGGAGACACCATGACCAAGTCAGTTCGCGCGATCGCCTGGACCGCGCTGGCGGCGTGCGCCTGTGCAGCGCCCACCGCCCATGCCACCAACGGCTATTTCACGCACGGCTACGGCATGACCTCCAAGGGCATGGGCGGCGCCTCGGTCGCGATGACCGAAGATGCCTTCGGCGGCGCCAACAACCCGGCCAGCATGGTCTGGGTC
>CAYUYC010000327.1:0-3437 GCA_964448945.1 uncultured Burkholderiaceae bacterium | reverse complement strand
GTCCGCCCGCCGCCGTTCGGCCTGGTCTGGATGCTGGCCTTGATCGCCGTGGCGGTCGCGGTCGGGTCGTATCCGGTCGTGCGCCGGCTCACCCGCAGGCTCGAACGTCTGCAGGCCAGCGTCGACGCGCTCGGCGCGGGCGATCTGGCGACGCGCGTCGACGTCGAAGGGCGCGACGAGGTCGCCATGCTCGCGCAGCGCTTCAATCACGCCGCGGCGCGCATCGAGGCCTTGGTCACCGCGCAAAAGAACCTGCTTGCCAACGCCTCGCATGAATTGCGTTCGCCGCTCGCGCGCATTCGCATGGCGGTCGAGATGCTCGGCGATCGTCCGAGCGAGACCTTGCTGGCCGAAGTGCGCACCAACGTCGGTGAGCTCGACGCGCTGGTCGAGGAGATCCTGCTGGCGAGCCGGCTCGATGCGGCCAGCGCCTTGCCGCCGTTCGAAGAAGTCGATCTGACCGCACTCGCGGCCGAGGAATGCGCGCGCAACGATGCGCAACTCGACGCGGTTGCGCTGCAGATCAACGGCGACCCGCGCTTGCTGCGCCGGCTGTTGCGCAACCTGATCGAAAACGCGCAACGCTACGGCGGCGGCACCCCGATCGAGGTCGGCATCCGTCGCGATGCGAACGATGCCGTGATCGAAGTCTGCGATCGCGGCCCCGGCATTCCCGAGGCCGAACGCGAGCGCATTTTCGAGCCCTTCTATCGTGCCGCCGGCGGACGCGAGCGCGATGGCGGCGTGGGGCTCGGCCTGGCCCTGGTACGCCAAATCGCCGAACGTCATCAGGGCAGCGTGCAATGCCGCGCGCGCGATGGCGGCGGCGCGTGCTTCATCGTGCGCCTGCCCGGCGTGCTGCATCACGGCGATGTCGATCCGGCGGCTTCAGCCTGATCTCCCACCCGCGGGCCAGTAGTTTTACGAACCGACACATCGCTGCCTTGGTCTGCGTGATACGGTCCTTGCGACCGATCCGTGTCGGCACGTACCTCCAGCCAGCCACGCATCACACCCCGGCGCCATCGGGCGCCGAACTGCGGAACCTGTAGCCCTCCATCGAGGTCTGTCGTCGAGCAGCATCGTCGTGCGGCCATCGGCTCGGCCGCTGTTCATATCAACGTTGGGCATCGCGCTTGCGCGATCGTCCGCAGAGTCCGAGGAATCCCATGGATCAACTGCTTCCGTATGAGGAGATCTGGTCGGCCATTGCCGGCTCGCCGCTCGCGGTCCTCGCGGTGCTGTTTCTCATCGCGACGGCGGCCTCCGAGTTGGCGGTGCGCTTCTTGCGCTTGCCGCGCTATACCGCCTTGGTGATCGCAGGCTTGTTGCTTGCGAGTTTTGCGCAAGGCGTGGCCGATGCACGGCTTGCGCCGCTGCTCGGTCGTGCGCTCGAAGCGGTCGGCATGCTGATGCTGTTCGAAGTCGGCCAGCGCATTTCGTTCGAATGGTTGCGCCGCAATCCGTGGTTGCTGGCCGGCAGTCTGTTCGAATCGGCCGCGGCGTTCTGGGCCATCTACGCGCTCTTGCGCATGGGCTTTGGCGTCGAACCCGCCGCGGCTTCATTGGCCGCGGTCATCTGCATGGCAAGCTCGCCGATCGCGGTGCTCGCGGTGTCCAAGGACCTGCGCGCGCGCGGGCAGGTGACCGAGCGCGCCTTGTTGTTCAGTACCTTGTCGACGGCCTACGCCGCGCTGGTACTGCAATTGGTCGTCACCGGCGCGCTCGCCACCGGCGGACTCGAACTCGGCGTGGTGATGCAGCCGATCTATCAGTTGTGCGCGTCGTTCTTGCTCGGCGCCTTCGCGGCCGGCGTGCTGTTGTGGTTCGCGCGCGCGGTCCCGTCGCGCGGCGCGGTCCAGGTGATGGCGGTCGCGGCCTTGTGCGGCCTCATTTACGTGGCAGCCTGGCCGTTGAGCCTGTCGCCGCTGCTGGCGGCCATGGCCTTCGGTCTGGTCGCGCGCGGGCTCGATCATCATCGGCGCATCGCCTCGTTCGAGATCACCGAAACCGGCGCCTTGCTCGCGATCGCGTTCTTTGCGCTGACCGGCGCGGCCTTGCATTGGCAACTCAGCGCCGCGGCATGGTGGATCGCGGTGGCGGTGGTGGTGGTGCGGGTCACGGTCAAGATCCTCGCCAACCTCGCGGTCGCGACGCCCAGCGGCCTGATGCCGAGCAAAGGCGTGCTGGTGGGGGTGGCGCAAGCGCCGTTGTCGGGCGTGGCGCTGATGTTCGCCACCCATGTGGCGCTCAGTTATCCGACCCTCGTGCCGGCGGTCGAACCGGTCTTCGCGGTGGTGACCATCCTCGCCATCCTCGGGCCGATCGCCACCGAAGTCGCCTTGCGCCGCGCGAAGGAAAATACCTGCACCGGAGACCACACCGCATGGGGGGGACGATGAGCCAAAGCCTCGAATTCACCAACTCCGATGCGCTCACGCTCGGCGTCGAACTCGAACTGCAATTGATCGACGAGCGCGACGGCAATCTCACCCGCGGCGCTTCCGACTTGTTGCGCATCGTCGCCAAGAAACGGCCCGATCTCGACGTGAAACTCGAGATCACCGAAAGCATGATCGAAGTCGCCACCCATGTGCAGCGCGATTTCGCGGGCGTGCATGGCGAGTTGCGCACTCTGCGCGATACCTTGTGCGACGCCGCCGATCGTCTGGGCATCGGCGTGTGCGGCGGCGGCACCCATGCCTTTCAGCATTGGGCCGAGCGGCGCATCGCCGATCGGCCGCGGTTTCAGCATGTCGCCGGCTTGTACGGCTATCTGGCCAAGCAATTCACGGTGTTCGGCCAGCATGTGCATGTGGGCTGCCCGAGCGGCGATGCGGCGATGCGCTTGTTGCATGGCCTGTCGCGCTATGTGCCGCAATTCATCGCACTCGCGGCAAGTTCTCCTTATCAGCAAGGCAGCGATACCGCGTTCGATTGTTCGCGCATGAATACCGTGTCGTCGTTTCCCTTGAGCGGGCGCGCGCCCTTCGTGCAAAGCTGGGACGGCTTTCTCGAATACTTCGACCGCATGAAGGACCTGGGCATCGTCGAGAGCATGAAGGACTTCTATTGGGACATCCGCCCCAAGCCCGAGTACGGCACGGTCGAGGTGCGGGTGTTCGATACGCCGCTGACCATCCGGCGCGCAGCGGCGCTGGCCATCTATACCCAGGCCATCGCGCGCATGCTGCTCGAAGCACCGCCGTTCGAACTGAGTGAAGACATCTACCTGGTCTACGGGGTCAATCGTTTTCAGGCCTGCCGGTTCGGCCTCGACGGCCAGATCATCGACGCCGCCACGCGCGAGGCGCGCAGCATTGCCGACGACGTGCGCTTGACGATCAAGCAATTGCGCGAGCGCACCGATGCTTCGGGCGCGCACGAAGCATCGGTGCGCTCGCGCAATTGCTTGATCGTCAAGCGCACGTCGTCGG
>CAYUYC010000326.1:0-3441 GCA_964448945.1 uncultured Burkholderiaceae bacterium | reverse complement strand
GCGCGACCTCTCCCTTACCAAGGGAGTGCTCTACCACTGAGCCACATGGGCAAATTCTGCACTTGCGATGACACTGCCGCTCGGGCGCCGCCTCGCATCACGCGAAGCTGATTGCTGGAGCGGGTGAAGGGAATCGAACCCTCGTCTTAAGCTTGGAAGGCTTCAGCTCTACCATTGAGCTACACCCGCCGCGTCCCCGCCCGTCCGGCCTGCACCACGAACTACCAAATCTCATGGTGGAGGAGGTTGGATTCGAACCAACGTAGGCGTAAGCCAACAGATTTACAGTCTGCCCCCTTTAGCCACTCGGGCACCCCTCCACAGGGAACCTCAAATCGTAGCGTGATGCGTTTGACGTGTCAACGTGACCAACTGGATTGCAATTACGCACACCTTCCAATCATTGATGCACCAATCGCACCCCACCGATGAAAGCGAGCGCCCGATCCACTCGATGCGAGCGCACACTACGATCAAATACCCAATGAAATATGACCGATGGATACTGAAATCCATCAATCGCTCGGTCAAATGAGGATCGCGGCCAAGCCATCGCATATCGATTTTGCGCGAGCCGGTCGGCACGATTCGTAACTCGGTAAGCAGCAATTGTCGGATCGACAACGACGCGAATATGTGAACGGTTCGACGCGGCAAGCCGGTCATAACACGCTATCTTCACTAGGCGTTCGTCCTAAGGTGTGGTCAGTCGACGGATCACACGAGACGATGCAATCCGAAGTCGAGTGACCAATCGAAATATTGAGTTGTCAGGCTTCACGGTCGAAGGCCGCATCGCTGCGATGGAATCCAACATTTAAATACAGGTGCAAGCGTGCCTCGCAAGCCCATTCTTCCTGCCGACCGCCCCGCCATCGAATACCCCGCGCCTGCCGCGCTTCGGAGCTGGCTGGAAAACGCCGCGCAGCGCTACCCCAGTGCCGTCGCGCTCGAAGAACGCAGCGGCACGCTGAGCTACCGGCAACTTCGCGATGCGGTCGAAGCCCTTGCCGACCGACTCCGAGCGGCGGGCGTCGGCGCGGGCGATCGCGTCGCGATCGCGGCGACCCGTTCGAAACACACGATCGTCTCGATCCTCGCGACCACCGAGGTAGGCGCGGCATATGTGCCGCTTGATCTGGGTTATCCGCCCGAACGACTGCAAGCCATGCTTGCCGATGCGCTGCCGCGCGTCGTCCTTGGCGAGGACTCCGCCATTGCGGAGTTGCGCCGCGCGACCGGCGATTTCGCAACGCTGGATCAAGTCGGCCCGCGCACGAGCGCCCCATACGGCGCGCAGCCCGATCTCGCTTACGTGCTGTTCACGTCAGGGTCCACTGGTCGCCCCAAAGGCGTCGCGATGGGCGCGCGGCCGTTAGGGCACCTCATCGCCTGGCATGCCACGCACCCGCGATTGGGAACGCCCGCACGCACGCTGCAATTCGCACCGCTGTCGTTCGACGTTCATTTCCAAGAGATCTTTTCGACCATCGCCTGCGGCGGAACCCTGATCCTCATTCCGGAGGAAGAGCGCCGCGACCCGACGTTGCTGCGCGCTGCGATCGAGCACTTTCGGATCGAACGCATCTTCGTACCATACGTCGCGCTGCAAATGCTTGCCGATGCCGCCCGAGAGACCCCACTCACGACGCTGCGCGACGTGATCAGCGCCGGCGAACAGCTTCAGGTGACTCCGGCCATCCGCGCGCTGTTCAAACATCTGCCCAACGCCCAACTCCACAATCATTACGGTCCGACCGAAAGTCATGTCGTCACCGTGCATGAACTCACCGGATCGGCCGACGCCTGGCCGGAGATACCGCCGATCGGCGTCGCTTTGCCGCATGTACGACTCGCATTGCGCGACCCTGACAACGGCGCCATCGATGCCAGCGATACCGGCGAGCTGCTGCTGGGCGGCGATAGCCTGGCCCATGGTTACATCGGTCGTCCCGACCTCAGCGCCGAGCGTTTTCGCGACGACATGCCCGGACTGCCCGGCCGCTGGTATGTGAGCGGCGACCTCGTGCGCCGCGATGCGCACGGCGTGTGCACTTACCTGGGCCGCGCCGATCAGCAGCTCAAGGTCGACGGATTTCGCATCGAACCCGGTGAAATCGAACTCGCAATCAAGAACCACCCCGATGTGCGTGAGGCGGTAGTCAGTGCTCCCGACATTCCGGGCATCGGCCGCCAATTGATTGCTCATCTCGAATTGCGCGCGGATGAAAATCGCGACGAAGCCGCCTTGATCCGTGCGCTGCGCGCGCAATTGCGCGAGCACCTGCCCGAGTACATGGTGCCTGTCCGCTATCTGGTCGTCGCGCGCATGCCCGTGACGCCCAGCGGCAAGATCGATCGACGCGCGCTGCCTGCCCCCGTGATCGAAGCGCCCAAAGTCGATCCGACCGATACGCTGACCTTGGTGCGCACGACCTGGCAGGATCTCCTCGGTCTGTCCGAGCTTGCCGACGATGCCAACCTGTTCGATCTCGGCGCGCGCTCGCTGCTGGTATTGCGCTTCGTGGCGCGCCTGCGCGAACAAGGAATCACGCGGCTCACCGTCGCGGACATCTACGACCGCCCGAACGTGGCCGGCATCGCCGCATCGATCGATGGCGCGGGCAAGCAAACCGCCAAACGCCGCCAACCTCGTGCCGACGCATCCACCCCCGGCCTCGACGGCATTGCCATCATCGGCATGGCAACGCGCACTGCGGGTGCCGACCATGTCGACGGCTTCTGGGACAACCTGATCGCCCAACGCGAAGGCATCCGGCATTTCGCGCCGCACGAACTCGATCCCTCGATCCCGCAAGAACTGCGGTCGCGACCGAACTTCGTCGCCGCGCGCGGCGTCATCGATGACGCCGGGCGTTTCGATGCCGGCTTCTTCGGCATTTCCGCGCGCGAAGCCACGGTGCTGGATCCGCAACAACGCATGTTCCTCGAGCTGTGCTGGAACGCGCTCGAACACGCCGGCATCGACACCGAGCGCGCCAACGCACGCGTCGGCGTGTATGCCGGCGTCGCCAACAACACCTACATCACCGCCTTGCGCGCCGAGCAGCCCGAACTCGTGCAGCAGTTCAGCGAGTTCGCGACCATGCTCGCGAGCGAGAAGGACTACATCGCCACGCGCGTTGCGCACCGGCTCAATCTCGACGGTCCCGCGGTCAGCATCCACACCGCATGCTCGACATCGCTCGTTGCCGTCGCCCATGCCTGGCATGCCCTGGCCAGCGGCCAATGCGAGATCGCGCTGGCCGGCGGCGCCACCGTGGTCGTGCCGCAAGAAGGCGGCTATCTGCACGTGGAAGGCGGCATGGAGTCGGCCGACGGCCGCTGCCGTCCGTTCGACGCCGATGCGACCGGCACCGTATTCGCCAGCGGCGGCGGCGTGGTCGTGCTCAAACGCCTGGCTGATGCGCTCGCCGACGG
>CAYUYC010000325.1:0-3454 GCA_964448945.1 uncultured Burkholderiaceae bacterium | reverse complement strand
CTTCTCATACGTGCCGCGTGAAGGAGAAGCTCGACGCCGAGCCCAACATGCGCTCCATGCTCACGCGCGACGGCGACTACTTCGTGCCGCTGCCGGTGCGCGTACAAAAAGCGCGGCGCGTGCAGGCCGACCTCTTCGTCAGCATCCACGCCGACGCCTTCATCAACCCGCAAGCCAGTGGCTCGAGTGTGTTCGCGCTCTCGGAACGCGGCGCCACCTCCACCGCGGCCAAATGGCTGGCCAAGAAGGAAAACGACGCCGACCTCATCGGCGGCGTGAACATCGACACCAAGGACCGCCAACTCGCGCGCGTGCTGCTCGACCTCTCGACCACCGCGCAGATCAACGACAGCCTCAAGCTCGGCGACACCATCCTCGGCCACATCAGCAAGATCAACCGGCTGCACAAGCCACGCGTCGAACAAGCCGGCTTCGCCGTGCTCAAGGCGCCCGACATCCCCAGCATCCTCATCGAGACCGCGTTCATCTCCAACCCCGACGAAGAACGCCGGCTCAACGATACAGACTTTCAAGAACGCATGGCCGATTCGATCGTGGCCGGCATCAAGCGCTACTTCGCGAAGAATCCGCCGTTGGCGAAGAGCAAGTTGGCGATGTTGTGAGTCTTATCGGTTTTACGCAGTAGTAGCGTCTTAGGTAGACGTGCAATCACAGCAATTCTTGCTAAAGAAATGTGTGCCTTCGGCCGTATCGAATCGCGTTCCCTGCTCACCACTGGCGATCATGAGCGAAATTAGTCTATCTGGTCCAGTTCGTCTCGGTATCGTCCTTAGCGTTGGATGGCTGACGCTATGCCCGCTGCTCTACTTCTTGGCAATTTGGGCATATCCAAATTTTGTGACCGATCACGCTGCATGGGCATTCTCATGGCATGAGGAACCGGAAGTCTCCATAGGCGGCATCGACTTTCGCCCTTTGAGACCAGGAGTGGCCTGGGTTCTCTACGCTTTGTGCATGGCGCCAATCGTCACATCGTGGGTGTTGTTGTTCGCGTTACCACGCGCCATCTATTGGGTGAGGGATGGATTTCGACCATAACGAGCACTAGATTTGCTCAGCGACCGCCGAAGCATCTGCTCGTAGCTCGTGCCGATCGAAGATTTCGCTCACCCCTCATTCAAATGACAAGCACTCCTCCACCCCGCCGCAATCTCGCGCAGCGCGGGCGCTTGGTCCTTGCAGCGCTGCATCGCATGCGGACAGCGCGGATGAAAATGGCAGCCCGTGGGCGGTGCGAGGGGTGACGGCAGTTCGCCCTGGATCGCGACGAAGGTCTTCTTGCGCACTTCGAGCGTGGGCGCCTCGGCGAGCAACGCCTGGGTGTAGGGATGGTTGGGCGCGGCAAACACCGCGTCGGCCGGCGCGCTTTCGACCACGCGGCCCAGGTACATGATGACCACGCGGTCGCTCAGATGGCGCACCACGCCGAGATCATGGCTGATGAACAAATAGGTGAGCTTGAGTTCGTCGCGCAGCGCGATGAACAGATTGAGCACCTGGGCCCGGATCGAGACATCGAGCGCGGCCACCGCTTCGTCGCAGACAAGGAATTCGGGCTTGACCGCGAGCGCGCGCGCGATGCCGATGCGCGCGCGCTGCCCGCCCGAGAATTGATGCGGATAGCGGCGCATGTAGCCGGCGTCGAGCCCGACCTTGCTCAACAAACCGGCCACGTAGTCGTCTTGCTCATCACGCGCGATGAGCCCATGCGCGACCGGCGCTTCGCCGACGATGTCGCGCACGCGCAGGCGCGGGTTCAGCGACGCATACGGATCCTGAAAGATCATCTGGATGCCGAGCATCTGCTTGCGGTACTCGGCGCGCGACAGCCTCGCCTGCATGGCGGCCACGTTCTCGCCGCGGAAGTAGCGCTCGCCGGCCGAAAGCGTATGCAGTCCCACCGCCATGCGCCCGAGCGTCGACTTGCCGCAGCCCGATTCGCCGACCAGACCCACGACCTCGCCGGGCGCGATGGCGAGCGACACATCATCGACCGCATGCACGACTTCTTCGCGCAGACCGGCGCCGAACACATTGCCCACGCGCGCAGCCAGATCGAGCTTCTTCACGAAGCGTTTCGAGACGCCGCGCAGTTCCAGCAAAGGCGTGCTCATGCGCCCTCCTGCACGGCTTGCGTCAACGGATGCCAGCAGCGCACCGGGCGCGCGTCGACGCTGCGCATCGCGGGGTCTTGCGCGCAATCGGCCTGGGCCTGCGCGCAGCGCTCGCGAAACGCGCAACCCGGCGCCAATGCGAGCAGCGAGGGCGTCATGCCCGCAATCGCGCGCAGCGGCGCGCCGCGCCGGTTGCGCGACGGCGCGCTGCCGATGAGCCCATGGGTGTACGGATGGCGCGGCGCTTCGAGCACTTGCGCGACCGTGCCTTGCTCGACGATGCGCCCGGCGTACATCACCGAAACGGTATCGGCCAGTCCCGCAACCACCGACAGATCGTGGGTGATCCAGATCAGCGCGGTGCCCGACTCGCGGCACAGCGTCTGCATCTCGTACAGGATCTGGCCCTGGATGGTCACGTCGAGCGCGGTGGTGGGTTCGTCGGCGATGATGAGATCGGGCTTGTTCAACAGCGCAATCGCGATCGCCACGCGCTGGCGCATGCCGCCCGAGAATTGATGCGGATACGCGGCCAGCCGCTCGTCGGGCGAAGGAATGCCCACGCGCGCGAGCGCATCGCGCGCACGTTCGCGCGCCACGATCTTGCTCACGCGTTCATGCGCAAGCACCGTCTCGATCATCTGCGTATCGATGCGCAGCACCGGGTTGAGCGTCATCATCGGATCCTGAAAGATCATCGCGATCCGATTGCCGCGGATGCCCTGCATCTCGCGCGCAGAGAGCGCGCGCAGATCCAGCGTCGTGCCATTGGGCAAGGTCAGCAGCATCTGGCCGTCCACCACCTGCCCCGGCGCATCGACCAGGCCGAGCAGCGAATACCCCGTCATCGATTTGCCCGAGCCCGATTCGCCCACCAGCCCCATGATCTGTCCGCGCTCGACGGCGAACGACACGCCATCCACCGCCCTGACCGTGCCGGCCTTGGTGAAGAAATGCGTCTTGAGGTTGTCGACGACGAGGGCCGTGCTCATGCGTGGTCGTCACCTTGGTTGGATACGCCGGCTATGGTCGTTGCGCGCGTCGTCATCGGGCGGGCACGCGAGAACGCCTGGCCGGCTACGCTCAAACGCTCGCATCGGCCTGCGGCCGAACGCTCTGCGGGGCCCACGAAGCACGGGCAAGCCAACCCAAGGCTTGCCCGTGCTTCGTACCCGCCGATCGCTTGCGAGCAATTCGCTGCGCCAGCCAGGCGTTCTCGCGTGCAAACCACGAGCAGCGCTGCACCGCGAGCGATCACCATGCAGCCCATTCGAGGCGCCGTGCGCCCATGGGCCCGGGCCGCGCATGCTGCCGCGCCG
>CAYUYC010000324.1:0-3480 GCA_964448945.1 uncultured Burkholderiaceae bacterium | reverse complement strand
GCGCGTTCACCTTGCGGCCTTCATCGGCCGCGGCTTTGACTTCCTTGGGCAGACGGATGTCGGCCACGTCGACCCAGATGTCGACGCGCACATCGCCGAACAGGAAACGGCTGAGGTTTTGGTAAGCCTCCTCGCTGTTGACGATGCCGAAGTAGCCCGAATGCGCGCGATAGCAAAACGCCTTGCCGCAAGGATCGCCCGGTGTGCCGTTGGGCTTGAGTGCATTGAGCGTCGCATTCTCGATGCGCACCAGGCCGTCGCTGCCATGGCCCGAGAAGGTACGCGAAGCGCCGAGCGCGACTTCATAGTCGGAGCGGTTGGTACCGACCATGCAGAACACGCGCTGGCTGGGAAAGCGCTCTTCGGGGATCCAATCGACGCGGCCGGTGGCCTTGAACGCATCCTCGAGCGCCAGGTACTTGGCCATGCGATCGCGACTGAAGTTGTTCATGTCCCAGGCCTTGAGCCATTTGGGGACGTTGAGTCCGCCCATCTCGATGCCGTTGTGCGGCGTGGCATAGGTGAAGAACTTGTCGACATAGCGGCTGGCGTTCTTGCGATCGAGCGCGGTGTTCTGCAAGAAGGCGCGGCACACCAGGCCGCCCATCGAATGCGCGACCAGATAGCAACGGAAATCGTCGGGGCCGATGGCGTTGTCGGGGTTGGCGCAGACCAGTTCGCGCACGCGCAGCACGAGGTCGCCGAGCTTGGTCGCGAAGGTTTCGATCGTGGGCGTCTCGCCGATGCCGAGCAGGCGCGAGGCCTCGTCGTAATAGCGAAACACCACGATCGACCGGTTGCTCAATTTGTTGTCCGGATCGGCGCTCCATTCCGGATCAAGGATGTCGTAGCCGTCTTCATAGACATCGCGATAGTCGAAGTCCGAGGCCAGCCGCACCAAGGGCGATTCGAAGATGTATTTGCGCGGCTGGCGGTCGCGGTCGGGCACCGCGCGATACACCGTCGAGCCGAGGTTGAAGCCGCAGAACGGATCGGCAGTGGTCTCGTCGATCTCGCCCGGCGTCATCGCATAGCCGCGCACATAGATGATCGGGTGGAACGGGGTGTGGGCGTTGGCCATGGCGATGCTCCTTTGTTGTTGTGATCAGAGGGCGGTCGAGAACTCGCACCAGATCGGGCGATGGTCCGACAGGTAGTAGCGCACATAGGCGCGGAAATCGTTGCGGCTGCGCGTTTGCCAAAGTTCGGGGAACACCGCGCCATCGAAATCGAAGACATTGATGCTGCCGGTGAACTCGCCGGTCTCGTCGGCGAAGAAGCCGATCTGGTCGTAATACATGTCGCCCTCGAGATTGGAGCCGACCTGGCTGGTGTGCTCGGGCAGCTTCAATCCTTTCTTGGTGAGCGCATCGAAGATCGGATCGCCGGGTTGCGACTTGGGCAGGTTGAAGTCGCCGAGCACCACGATGTCCTTGATCGCGGTGTGCTTGCTGCGCCGCCGGTCGGCCGCCCAGGTCGCGACCGCAAAGGTCTCGAGTGCGCGCCGGTTCATCGAGCGCTTGCTTTCCTCGGCATTGCGAAAGCTGCCGTAATACAGATGCACATTGGCGAGCTGAAAGGTGAACTGCTGCGCGCGCAGACTCACGAAGTAAGGCGTGCGATCGAAGCCATCGAAGGTCTGCGCGACGCCCGGCAATTTGATGCGGTCGTACTCCGAAGGCGCAAACGCGATTTCGCCGATTTCTTCGAGCAGATCGATCTTGTCGGCGTCGTAAATGAAGCTCATGCGCTCGTTGTTGCCGGCGGCGTCGGAGTACACCAGCTTGTACTTCCTGGGCAGCGCCGCGCGCAGGGCTTCGAGGCCAGTGGTGTTCTCGTTGACTTCCTGCAAGGCGATCACATCGAACCAGCCGATCAGTTCGGCGATCAGGGCGTAGTCCTGCGCGCGCCGCTCCTGCACCCCGAGATTGGCGATGTTCCAGGACCCGACCAGCACGCGCTTGGGATGTTTGCGCGGCACTTTGCGGCCCGGGGCGGTGTCGCGCCAAGTGCGCAGATGCGCGATCTCGACCGCCGGGTCGTAAGCGAAGTCGAACGCGGGTTTTGGAAAGGCGGGCATCGCGCGCTCCGGCAAGGGATGACAACGACATCGAACCGGATGCCAGTGTTCTCCCGGCGGGCAAGTGATGACAAGTCGCACATTTGGGTTATGCCTACGGCCCGCGTGCCGGATCGGTGCGCGACAATGCGCGGCCATGAACGCCACCGTCACACCGCCGCCTACCACCCGCCACACCTGGTTCGAGGACGCGCAAGCCTTGCTCGCCGCGGCCTTGTTCGTCGCGCTGGGCATGTCGATGTATCGCAGCGCGGGGCTGCTCACCGGCGGTACCGCGGGCCTGGCCTTCCTCGTGCATTACATGACGCACTGGCGCTTCGGCGTGGTGTTCTTCGTGCTGAACCTGCCGTTCTATTGGCTCGCGGTGCGGGTGCTCGGCTGGGCGTTCACGATCAAGACGTTTTGCGCGATCGCACTGGTGTCGGCGATCGCCGAGCTGTTGCCTCAGGTCATCGCGTTCTCGCATCTCGATCCAGTGTTCGCCAGCGTGATGGGCGGATTCTTGATCGGCACTGGTTTGCTGATGCTGTTCCGCCATCGCGCGAGCCTGGGCGGCGTCGGCGTGATGGCCTTGTGGTTGCAGGAGAAAAAAGGCTGGCGCGCGGGCAAGGTCCAGATGGCGATCGATTGCACCATCGTGCTCGCGTCGTTCGCGGTGGTCACGCCCTGGATGGTCGCGGTTTCCGTGGTGGGCGCCCTGGCCTTGAACCTGGTACTCGCCATCAATCACAAGCCCGGCCGCTACACCGGCGTGTAGCGGCGCGGACCCGCTTGGGTCGACCGGGCGGCGGATGCCGCCCGGCTGACAGCGTCATTCCTTGATCGCTTCGACCGCGATCGTCAGCGTGACTTCATCGCCGACATAAGGCGCGTACTTGCCGGCACCGAAATCCGAGCGCTTCAAGGTCGCGGTCGCGTTCGCACCGCACGCGTCCTTGTTGAGCATCGGATGCGGCATGCATTTGAACGAGGTGACGGTGAGCGTCACCGGCTTGGTCACGCCCTTGAGCGTGAGCTTGCCGTCGACCGCGACCAGCTTGTCGCCTTCGAATTTGAGCGCCGTCGATTTGTAGGTCGCGGTCGGGTACTTCGCGGTGTCGAGGAAGTCCTCGCCCTGGATGTGTTCATTGAAGACCGCAAAGCCGGTGTCGACCGACTTGGCATCGATGAGCACATCGACCGAACCGGTCCTGGCTGCACGATCGATGACGATCTTGCCGCTGGTCTTGTCGAAGCGGCTCAATTGCGTCGAATAGCCGAAATGCTCGTAGGCAAAGCGCGGAAAGGTGTGGGTGCCGTCGATGACATAGGTCTCGGGCGCGGCGTGGGCGGGAATGGCGAAGGCGCCGGCAATGGCCAGCAAGGCGAGCTTGTTCATGAGGAAGACTCCGGAGGGTTGG
>CAYUYC010000323.1:0-3483 GCA_964448945.1 uncultured Burkholderiaceae bacterium | reverse complement strand
TCGAACTTAAGGTCGATCGCGTGCTCGGCAGCGAGATCGTGACCACGGTGGTGAGCGGCGGCGAGTTGTCCAACAACAAGGGCATCAACCGCAAGGGCGGCGGACTCTCGGCGCCGGCGCTGACGGGCAAGGACATGGAAGACATCCGCACCGCCTGCGCCCTGCATGCGGATTACATCGCGGTGTCCTTCCCCAAGACGCGGACCGACATGGAAATGGCGCGCCAGCTCGCCACCATCGCCGGCCAGCAGCACGGTGTGAAGCCGGGCATGATCGCCAAGATCGAACGCGCCGAAGCGATTCCGGTGCTCGATGAAATCCTCGCGGCCAGCGACGGCATCATGGTCGCGCGCGGCGACCTCGCGGTCGAAGTCGGCCATGCGGCGGTGCCGGCGCTGCAAAAGCGCATGATCAAGATGGCGCGTGCGGCCAATAAATTCGTGATCACCGCAACGCAAATGATGGAATCGATGATCACCAACGCGATTCCCACACGCGCCGAAGTGTCGGACGTGGCCAATGCGGTGCTCGACGGCACCGACGCGGTCATGCTCTCGGCCGAAACCGCCGCGGGCAAGTACCCGGTCGAGACCGTCACGCAGATGGCCACCATCGCACTCGCGGCCGACGAATCCGAAACCGTGGGTCTGGACGCCGAATTCATCGACCAGACCTTTGGCCGCATCGACCAATCGGTCGCCAACGGCGCCTTGTTCATCGCCTATCACCTGGGCGCCAAGGCGATCTGCGCGCTGACCGAGTCGGGCTCGACCGCGTTGTGGATGAGCCGCCACGATGTCGACATCCCGATCTATGCCTTGTCGCAACGGGCCGATACCCGGCGCAAGGTGGCCTTGTATCGCAACGTCTTTGCCGTGGATTTCGCGCCCGGCAACGACCGCGATTCGGCGCTGGCCCAGGCCGAACGGGCCTTGCTCGAGCGCGGGGTGGTCAAGCTCGGCGACATCGCGATCATGACGGTGGGCGAGCCCATGGGCAGTCCGGGCGGAACCAACACCATCAAGATCGTGCGGGTGGGGCAGCACCTCCAATAAACAGGGGACGGGCCGATGTCATGGTCCGTGCATTCCGTCCGGTGCCGCACCGGGGGGCGGGCCGTATAATCGCGCCCGAATTTTCGCCATCCCAGGAGCTTGCAATGCCTCTCGTCTCGATGCGCCAACTGCTCGACCACGCGGCCGAAAACGGCTACGGAATCCCGGCCTTCAATGTCAACAATCTCGAGCAGGTGCAGGCCGTGATGCAAGCGGCCAACGAGGTCGGTGCGCCGGTCATCCTGCAAGCCAGCGCCGGGGCGCGCAAATACGCAGGCGAGCCCTTCATCAAGCACCTCATCCTGGCCGCTACCGAGGCCTATCCGCACATCCCGCTGGTCATGCACCAAGACCACGGCACCAGCCCCAAGGTCTGCGCCGGTGCGATCGACCTGGGCTTCGGCTCGGTGATGATGGACGGCTCGCTCAAGGAAGACGGCAAGACCCCGGCCGACTTCGCCTACAACGTCGACGTGACCCAGCAGGTCGTCGCGATGGCGCACAAGGTCGGCGTCACGGTCGAAGGTGAACTCGGCTGCCTGGGCTCGCTGGAAACCGGCGAAGCCGGCGAAGAAGACGGCATCGGCGCGGCCGGCAAGCTCGACCACAGCCAGATGCTGACCGACCCTGAAGAAGCCGCGCGCTTCGTCAAGGAAACCCAGCTCGATGCGCTCGCGATCGCCATCGGCACCAGCCACGGCGCCTACAAGTTCACGCGTCCGCCGACCGGCGATGTGCTCGCGATTTCGCGCGTGAAGGAAATCCATGCGCGCATCCCCAACACGCATCTGGTGATGCACGGTTCGTCGTCGGTGCCGCAGGACCTGCTGGCCATCATCAACCAGTACGGCGGCAAGATGAAGCAGACCTACGGCGTGCCCATCGCCGAGATCCAGGAAGCCATCAAGCACGGCGTGCGCAAGATCAACATCGACACCGACATCCGCCTGGCGATGACGGGCGCGGTGCGCAAGTTCATGGCCGAGAATCCCGACAAGTTCGACGCGCGCGAATGGCTCAAGCCCGCGCGCGAAGCCGCTTACAAGATCTGCAAGCAGCGCTACCTCGAGTTCGGTTGCGAAGGCCAGGCCGCCAAGATCAAGGGCATGTCGTTGGTGCAGGTGGCCGAGCAATACCAGTCGGGCAAGCTCGCGCAACTGGTCAACTGATTCGATCCGCGTTCGCTGCAAACGCCGTGCGACTCGCACGGCGTTCGTCTTTTCAGGGAAGTCTCATGGCTCAAGCGCTTTACCAATCCACCATCGCCTCGCTGCCGTTGCTCGGCCGCGGCAAGGTGCGCGAGAACTACGCGGTCGGCGACGACCGCATGCTGATGGTGGCGAGCGATCGCCTCTCGGCCTTCGATGTGATCATGTCCGAGCCGATTCCCGAAAAAGGCCGGGTGCTGACCGCGATGGCCTTGTTCTGGTTCGAGATCCTCAAAGACGTGGTGCCCAATCATCTGACCGGCATCGCGCCCGAGTCCGTGGTGGCGCCGGGTGAAGTCGAGCAGGTGCGCGGCCGCGCGATGGTGGTCAAGAAGCTCAAGCCGCTGCCGATCGAAGCCGTGGTGCGCGGCTACCTGGCCGGCTCGGGCTGGAAGGAATATCAGCAATCGGGCGAGGTCTGCGGTGTGAAGCTGCCGGCCGGCCTGCAAAACGCGAGCAAGCTGCCGCAACCGATCTTCACGCCCGCCACCAAGGCCGAGATGGGCGACCATGACGAGAACATCTCGTTCGAGCGCGCCGCCGAGATCATCGGCGCCGACCTCGCCGAACAAGTGCGCGACGCGAGCATTCGCCTGTACACCAAGGCCAGCGAATACGCGGCGACCAAGGGCATCATCATCGCCGACACCAAATTCGAATTCGGTCTCGACGAGCACGGCACGCTCACCCTGATGGACGAGGTGCTCACCGCCGATTCCTCGCGCTTCTGGCCGGCCGATTCATATCGCGAAGGCAGCAATCCGCCGAGCTACGACAAGCAATTCGTGCGCGACTATCTCGAGTCGATCACGAGCTGGAACAAGAAGGCACCGGCGCCGGCCTTGCCGCCCGAGGTGATCGCCCGGACCAGCGAAAAATACCGCGAAGCCCTGGTGCGCCTGACCGGTCGCGATCTTTGAGAAAGGCGAGTCGATGAACGCGAACATCGCAGTGCAGGTCGGCGTCGTGATGGGCAGTTCGAGCGACTGGGACGTGATGCAGCACGCCGTGAACCTGCTCAAGGAATTCGGCATCGCGCACGAGGCGCGCGTGGTCTCGGCGCACCGCATGCCCGACGAGATGTTCGCCTATGCCGACAGCGCGGCCGCGCGCGGCCTCGTCGCCATCATCGCGGGTGCGGGCGGTGCGGCGCATCTGCCCGGCATGCTCGCGGCCAAGACCACGGTGCCGGTGCTCGGTGTGCCGGTGCCGTCCAAGTA
>CAYUYC010000322.1:782-3490 GCA_964448945.1 uncultured Burkholderiaceae bacterium | reverse complement strand
AGTTCCCGCAGGCGCGACTCGCGCTCATCGGCCGCGCCGACACGCCGGCCGACGCAAAATGGCTGGCCGAATATGTGCGGCGCTGCGGACTCGACACCCAAGTGCTGTTCTACGGCGCATTGCCCATGCGCGACGCCTGGCGCGTTGCGCTCGACGCCGGCGTCGGCGTTTCGCCCATCCCGCCCGGCCCGTTGTTCGACGTGTCGTCGCCCACCAAGGTGGCCGAGTACCTGGCCCTGGGCATCGCCGCGGTCGGCAACGCCATTCCCGATCAACGCCATGTGATCGAATCCAGCGGCGGCGGCATCGTGTGCGAATTCACCTCCGAGGCATTCGCGGACGCGATCCTGCAGTTGCTGCGCGAACCTGAGCGCGCACGCGCCTGCGGCGAGCGAGGCCGCCGTTGGGTGCTGCGCGAACGCGCCTACTCGGTCCTCGCCGATCGACTGGCGCCAGAATTGCGCGCCTTGCGCGGCGCTGCGTCGTAGCCGATGTCGTCGATCGCCTCGAAGCTCGCCACGAAGTCGATGTGGCCGATGGCCGACCGCGCGTTGCGCATGGTCGTCGGCGTCGCGGTCACCGCGCTGGTGGCGCGGCATCTGGGTCCGGAAGGTTACGGCGCACTCGCCTTTGCCCTGGCGTGGACAAACTTCGTGGGCGGCATCAGTTGGCTGGGGCTGGGCGATGCCGTGGTGCGCGATCTGGTGCGCACGCCGCAAGATCGCCATCGCATCCTCGCGACCGTGGCGGTCCTGCGCACCGTCGGCAGCATTGCTGCAGGACTGCTCGCGGTCGGACTCTTTCCGGTGTTCTACGCCGAGCAACCGCACGCGGTCGCGGTGCTGGTCTGGTTGATCGCGGCTTCCGTTCCGTTTCAGGAAATCGCCGGCGTGCCCTTGCTCTGGGCCCAATCCGAAGCCGACACGCGCACCATCGTGCTGGTGCGCCTGATCCCTTATCTGATTGCGCAAATCATGCGCATCGGTCTGGTCTTCGGGAGCGCCGCGCTGGTCTGGTTCGGTGCGCTGGCGCCGATCGAAGGCGTGCTTTGCAGCGCTGCCTCGTGGACGATCTATCTGCTGCGCGACGGTCGCGGCGCAGTGCTGCGCTTTGATGGCGCACTCGCGCGCTCGCTCATGCGCGATGCGCTTCCGATCCTGGTCTCGGCCGTGCTGGCCACGCTGGCATTGCGCCTGGACCAGATGATGCTCGCCAAGCTCGCGAATCTGGAGGAAGTGGGCTACTACGCCGCCGCCACGCGCTTCTCCGAGATCTGGTGGAGCGTGCCGACCGTGCTGATGCAGATCGCGGGTCCGCTCGTGCTGTTCGGTGAACGCGACGCCATGCGCCGAGACCATCGGCTGGGCGGTCTGTACGCGATGCTCATCGCCGCCGCCTGCGCCGCCACCTGCGCCACGCTGCTCGTCGCGCCATGGGGCCTGCCCTTGCTGCTCGGTGCGCGCTTCGAAGGCGCGGTCCCGGTACTCATGGTCCACGTCTTCACTGCGATCCTGGTCTTCGCCGATGCGCCGACGCTGCCCGAGCTGATCCGCCGCGGCTTGCAACGCATCCTGCTGTGGAAGGGCCTCACCACGCTGGCGATCAATGCGGTGCTCAACTACCTGCTGATTCCGCAGTACGGCGCCATCGGCGCATCGATCGCCACCGTGGCGGGTTACCTCGCCAGCGCGATCATGGTGCCGGTGGTGTTTGCGCAGACTCGCGACCTCACGCGCATGCAGTTGCGCGCACCGCTCTGGTTGTGGCGCTACGCGACGCGCCGATGATGGCGCGTCGCGCAAGATTGATCGATCAACCGCGCCGACGCCGCCAACCGGCCAGCAGGCCGAGTCCGCTCAGCATCAGCATGACGGTAGCGGGCTCGGGCACCGGCGCCACGCGCACATCGTCCACCGCCAGTGTCGACGTCAGGTCGTAATCGCCGACATCCACCACGCCGAACCCGAGGGTGTGCGTCCCCGCGCTCGCGAAGTCGAAACTGAACGAGGACCAGCCGGTCGCGCCCGTCACCGGCGCTTGCGCCAGCGTGATGACCTGGCCATCGATGACCGCGAAGGCGTAATCGGCCATCGCGGCGTCGAGCGAGGAGAAGTTCCAGCGAAAGCTCACGCGTTGACCGGCACCCACGCTGAACTGCTGCCAGGCAGCCGAACCTTCGAAGGCGCTGATGCCGTTGTCCGGATCCGGGTCGAACGCGACGAGCGGGTGCTGATCACGACTTTGACCAAACGGCTTGCCGAACAACTGACCGATTACCTCAGCGAGAACGGCGTAAAGGTACGCTATCTGCACAGCGATGTCGACACCGTGGACCGCGTGGAGATCATCCGCGACCTTCGGCTTGGAACCTTCGACGTGCTGGTGGGCATCCACCTGTTGCGCGAAGGTCTAGACATGCCGGAAGTGTCCCTGGTGGCCATCCTGGACGCGGACAAGGAAGGCTTCCTGCGGTCCGAGCGCTCGCTGATCCAGACCATCGGACGCGCCGCGCGCAATCTCAACGGGCGGGCAATCCTGTATGCAGACCGGATCACTGACTCCATGAAACGTGCCATGGATGAAACCAGCCGCCGCCGAGCGCGGCAGGTGGCCTTCAATGCTGAACACGGCGTCACGCCCCGCAGCATCGTCAAGCAAGTGCGCGACCTGATCGACGGTGTCTACAGCGAGAAAGCCGGGCGGGAGGC
>CAYUYC010000322.1:0-772 GCA_964448945.1 uncultured Burkholderiaceae bacterium | reverse complement strand
GAGCAGGACGCGCTGCAGCGCGCGCGCGTCGAAGAGATGTCAGAAAAGGACATCTCGAAAGAAATCAAACGCCTCGAGAAGCTCATGATGCAACATGCCCGTGACCTGGAATTTGAACAAGCAGCCAGGGTTCGCGACGAGTTGGCTCTGTTGAAGCAGCGCGCGTTTGGCGCTTCGGGTGGCGACCCGGTCTCGGATTGACCGGCATTTCTGCATGCAGAACAGATAACCATTGAGTTCACATATGAACGGTATGGTTTTTGTACCCGACAGAAATAATTGGTTTTGTGGTATAGTTGACCTCGTTAGTCAGGAAAAGCGGGACCTCAGGCTGGTTCAATGACGCTGAAGCCCGGGAAACGCGGGTCAGGGCATCAGGTCTGGCCTTCCGCTGTTTCATGCAAACCATCGCCAACCGAGAAGGAGTCTGTCATGCGTCTCACCACCAAAGGTCGTTTTGCGGTCACTGCCATGATCGATCTCGCGCTGCGCCACGAGTCCGGCCCGGTCACCCTGGCCGCGATCAGCCAGCGCCAGCAGATTTCGTTGTCGTATCTGGAACAGCTGTTCGGAAAACTGCGGCGCAACGAACTGGTCGAATCGACCCGGGGTCCGGGCGGTGGCTACACGCTGGGTCGCAAGGCCGCTGACATCACCGTGGCCAACATCATCACGTCAGTGGACGAACCGATCGACGCCACGCAATGCGGCGGGAAGGAAAACTGCCTCGGTGAGGCGGGTCGCTGCATGACCCACGAACTCTGGGCTTCAC
>CAYUYC010000321.1:0-3492 GCA_964448945.1 uncultured Burkholderiaceae bacterium | reverse complement strand
CGGACTGTCGGCCGCGGTGCGCACCGCGCTGCAGGAAGTCCACGCGCGCGGCGAGCAAAGCCTGGTCTTCATGAACCGCCGCGGCTACGCGCCGGTGCTGGCCTGCGCGGCCTGCGGCTGGGTGGCGGGCTGCAAACGCTGCACCGCGCACGCGGTGTTTCACAAAGCCGACGGCCGCATGCATTGCCACCATTGCGGGTGGGAAACGCGGGTACCCCATGCCTGTCCGACCTGCGGCAACCTCGACCTCGCGCCGCTCGGCCGCGGCACCCAGCGCATCGAAGAAAATCTCGCCGCCGTCTTGCCCCAAGCGCGGATCGCGCGCATCGACGCCGACAGCACCCGGCGCAAAGGCAGCGCACATGCCTTGTTTGAGCAGGTACATCGCGGCGAGATCGATGTGCTGGTCGGCACGCAAATGGTGGCCAAGGGGCATGACTTCGAACGCGTCACGCTGGTCGCAGTGCTGGGCGCCGACGCGGCCTTGTTCAGCGCGGATTTTCGCGCGCCGGAGCGTCTGTTCCAGCAACTCATGCAAGTGGCCGGACGCAGCGGGCGCGCGCAAGCGCCGGGGCGGGTGCTGATCCAGACCCGTTACGCCGAGCATCCCTTGTTTGCCGCGCTGGTGGCGCAGGACTACGCGGGTTACGCGCGGCAATTGCTCGACGAACGCCGTGACGCCGGCCTGCCGCCATTTACCCATCAGGCGATGCTGCGGGCGGAGGCCAAGAAGCTCGACGCCGCGCTGGAGTTTCTGGCCCACGCGCGCAGCTTGATCGAGCCCGGCGCGGTGCGCGCGTATGACCCGGTGCCGATGACGCTCACCCGTCTGGCCAACATCGAACGCGCGCAACTCCTGGTCGAATCGAATTCGCGCGCGGCTCTGCAAGCCTTCCTGCCGCGCTGGATCGACGCCCTCGGCGGGCGAGGTGGCGCACGCAAGGGCGGCGTCAAATGGCATGTCGAGGTCGATCCGCTCGACATCTGAATGCAGGTGCTAGACTCGCGGCCCCGCGCGCAGGGCCACACCTGCATCTCGTTTTTCGCCCCATGAACTTTCCGCTCAATCCCGCCCAGCACGAGGCGGTGAAGACCATCGATCGGCCGTGCCTGGTATTGGCAGGCGCCGGTTCGGGCAAGACGCGGGTCATCACGGCCAAGATCGCGCACTTGATCGCCAACGGCTACCAGGCCAATCAGATCGCGGCACTGACCTTCACCAACAAGGCCGCGCTCGAAATGAAGGAGCGCGCCGACACCTTGCTCAAGGAACAAGCGGCAGGGACGGGCGCCGGGGCCGGCAAATCGGCCCGCGGCCTGGTGGTCAGCACCTTCCATTCGCTCGGTGTGCGCTTGTTGCGCGCCGAGGCGCAGCATCTCGGCCTCAAGCCTGCGTTCTCCATCCTCGATGCGAGCGACGCTTACGCGATCGTGCAGGAGCAATTGCAGACCACCGACAAGAAGCGCATCTGGGCGGTGGCCAACCGCATCTCGTTGTGGAAGAACGCGCTCGTGGCGCCCGACGACGCGGTGCGCGCTGCCGCCGATGAAGACGAGGTGATCGCCGCGCGTGTCTACCGCAACTACGACGCGACCTTGCGTGCTTACCAGGCGGTGGACTTCGACGACCTGATCCGCTTGCCGGTGGAGCTGTTTCGCCAGCAGCACGAGCGGCTCGTGCATTGGCAGGGCCGGCTGCGCTATCTGCTGGTCGACGAATACCAGGACACCAATGCCTGCCAATACGCGTTGATGAAGTTGCTCGCCGGCCGCGCGGGCAGCCCGGGCGCCTTCACCGCGGTGGGCGACGACGACCAGAGCATCTATGCCTGGCGCGGTGCGACGCTCGAGAACATCGCCTTGCTCGAAACCGATTGGCCGCAGCTCAAGGTGGTCAAGCTCGAACAGAACTACCGCTCGAGTCAGCGCATCTTGTCGGCCGCCAACACACTCATTGCGCACAACCCCAAGCTGTACGAGAAGAAGCTCTGGTCCGAACATGGCATGGGCGATCCGATCCGCACCACGCCTTACGACAACGACGAAGAAGAAGCGCGCAATGTCGTCACGCGCATCATCGGACTCAAGTTCGAAAAGCGCGCCGAGTTCCGCGATTTCGCGATCCTGTATCGCAGCAACCATCAGGCGCGCGTGTTCGAGCAATTCCTGCGCAACGAGAAGATCCCGTATGTGATGTCGGGCGGGCAGAGCTTCTTCGAGCGCGCCGAGATCAAGGATGTGATCGCCTATCTGCGCCTCATCGCCAACGGCGACGACGATCCGGCCTTCATCCGCGCGATCACCACGCCCAAGCGCGGCATCGGCACCACCACGCTCGAACAACTCGGCACCTATGCGGGCACGCGCGAAGTCTCGTTGTTCGAAGCCGCGTATCTGCCCGGCGCCCACGATCAACTGGGGCGCAAGCTCGACGACATCCGCGCTTTCGGCGATTTCATCAATCGGCTGACCTACCGCGCCGAGCGCGAGACCGGCGACGAAGCGGTCGGCGCGTTGATGAACGAACTGCTGCGCGCGATCGGCTACGAGGCCCATTTGTTCGACCAGCATGACGAACGCGCCGCGCAGCAGAAATGGCAGAACGTGCTCGACTTCGTGCAATGGTTGCGCCAGCGCGCGGCCGAGGACGAATTCCAGAAGCCGCGCAATCTCATCGAGGTCGCGCAGACGGTGGCGATCATGTCGATGATCGACAAGAACGATGCCGATCTCGACGCGGTGCGTCTGTCGACCTTGCACGCGGCCAAGGGTCTGGAGTTTCCGCACGTGTTTCTGGTCGGCGTCGAAGAAGGTCTGCTGCCGCATACCCGCCCCGATGAAGAAGAGGGCGCGGCGCGCATCGAGGAAGAACGCCGCCTGATGTACGTGGGCATCACGCGCGCGCAACGCTCCTTGCATGTGAGCTGGTGCAACAAGCGCAAGCGTGGCCGCGGCAAGGCCAGCGAAGCGGTGAAGTGCGAACCGAGCCGGTTCATCGCCGAGATGGGGCTCGATGCCGCACATCAGCAAGTCGCGGCCAGTGAAAAGCGCGATCCGCGCGCGATGTTTGCCGATCTCAAGGCCATGCTCGGGCGTTGAACGTCGCCCCTCGGCGGCACGGTGCGAATCACGCACGCCGCAGGCGGTCATCGCTCTGCGGGAAATGACGACTATCGGTGTTGCGCTGCAAGGTCGAAAATTGACGGCCTGTCAGCCACGCGCAAGTTTGTGCAGGCGCAATCGATGATCGCGTCTGGCCGCTCGCGGCGGGGCGTACACCGAGGACTGCCATGTTGACCGCGCTGATCACCGACATCCATGCGAACCGCGAAGCGTTCGCCGCTTGTCTTGCGCACGCGCAACGGCATGGCGCGCAGCGCTACATGTTCCTGGGCGACTTCGTCGGCTACGGTGCCGATCCGGGCTGGGTGGTCGATACCGTCATGGGCTATGTGGAAGACGGCACCGCGATCGCGCTGATGGGCAATCATG
>CAYUYC010000320.1:0-3497 GCA_964448945.1 uncultured Burkholderiaceae bacterium | reverse complement strand
GTCTCGACCTTGGTCTGGATGCCGATGCGCGCGAGCATGCCGGCCACGGTCTGCACCACCTGCTCGTCGTTGAGGTAGCGGTTGTTCGGCCCATGGACGACGAGCGCGAATCCGTTGGGATAGCCGGCTTCGGCGAGCAGCTTCTTGGCGCCTTCGGGGTCGTAGCCGATGGGTTTGAGCGCGGCGTTGTGCCCGAAGCAGGTCGGGCACATCAGGTTGTTGCTCGGGACTGCCAGTCCTTCCATCACGCGTTCGGCAATCGCTTGGCGATTGATCGCGAGATTGAAGGCATGGCGCACGCGCGGATCCTTGAACGGATTGCGCGCCAGGGGTTTGCCGTCCTTGTCGGTGACGAAGGGCGAGTTGTCGCGCGCCTGATCCATGTGAAAGAGCATCGTGCGCCACGACACTTGCTTGACCACGCGGAACTGCGCGTTGCCACTGAGTTTGGCCAGGTCTTGCGGCGGGATGTTCTCGATCACGTCGATGTCGCCCGAGAGCAAGGCGGCCATGCGCGTCGCGTCCTGGATCAGGATGCGCAGCACGACCTTGTCGAACTGCGGCTTCACGCGCAATGGCCCGCCCCAGTACTGCTCGTTGCGCACGTACTCGGCGCGATCGCCGCGCACGAAGCGCACGAAGCGGTAGGGTCCGGTGCCGATCATGGCGCGGCCGTTGTCGAAGTCGGCCTGGGCGGCGGCTTTTTCGCAGGCGCGTTTCTGCACGATCAGCAAGTTGGACAGGTCGAGCGGAAACCAGGCGTTGTTGGGCGTCGAGACGCGGATGCGCAGCGTGTGCTTGTCGGGCATCTGCATGCCGACGATGTTGCGCACGAAACTCGCGAAACCGCTGGGCGTGCCCACGAGTTGCTTGGGCCGTTCGAGCGAGAACGCGGCGTCCTCGGCGGTGAATTCGCTGCCGTCATGCCATTTGACGCCGGCACGCAGCTTGAACTCCCAGAGATCGGGTTCGACCATCCGCCATGACTGCGCCAGGCTGGGCACGAAGCGGCCTTGATGATCCCAATCGATCAGCCGCTCGAAGACATGCAGGGCCGGCACATTGTTGCTGCTGGTGTTGAGCCAGTGCGGGTCCATCGACGAGATGTCGGCGCCCATGCCGATGCGCAATTCGTTCGCGCGCGCTTGCGCGAACGCGCCGTCGACGCTCAATGCCACCGGAAGCCCGGCGAGAGCGCCGAGCACGCGCCGCCGGGCGGCATTGTCGATCCAGGGATGTTCGGCCACACAGCGCTCCTCGGGGAGTTCAGGTGGCGAAGGATTCTACGGGATGGGGGTCGGCGCGGGCGCAACCCAACTGGGGGCCACGCGTCGATCGATCATCGGCAATTCGCCGCTCAAGGCCGCGCCGCGCGGAAAGTGCAGGGTCTTGACCACCATGCCGTCGGTCGGCGGCGTGGCGCTGGCGTCGAAGCTGAACACACGATGCCGGCCTTGCTCCTTGGCGGTGAACAAGGCTTCTTCGACGCGTTGATACAGGGTCTCGTTGTTGGTCGTGTCTTCGGGAATGCAGGTCGCGATGCCGCAGGTGATGCTCACCGACATGCCGGCATCCGACTTGGGGTGATTGAGCGCGAGCTGGTCGACCGCATGCACGAGCATGCCGCCGAAGGCGATCGCGCCGAAGGCATGGGTGTTGGGCAGCACCAGCGCGAAGCGGTCGGCATCGACGCGCGCGACGTAGTCGGCGGCGCGGCGCGTGGTGGCCTTGAGCGCCACGCCGATCTGGCGCACGCATTCGTCGCCTTGGGCAGCGCCGAAGTAATCGGCATAGCGGGGAAAGAAATCGATTTCGACCAGCGCGATCGACAAGGGCTCGCGGCTGCGGCGCGCGCGCGCGATCTCATGGGCCAGGCGTTGGTCGAGCCCGCGCCGATTGGCGAGTTTGGTGAGCTTGTCTTCGACCACCAGGTTGTCGACCTGGCGGTTGGCGATGAGCAGTTCGTTGGACAAGGACACCAGCCGCTCGCGCAAGGCGCTCACGCGCTGGATCGCGCGCAGCTTGGCGGCCAGCATCACTGGCGAGACCGGTTTGGCGAGGTAGTCGTCGCCGCCGGCTTCGATGCCGCGTTCGAGGCTTTCTTCATCGCCGACGCCCGACAGGAAGACGATGGGCACCCATTCGCCCTGGTCGCTTTCGCGGATCGCGCGCGCGACTTCATAGCCGTCGGCGTCGGGCATGTCGACCGCGATCAAGGCCAGATCGGGCTTGTTCTTGAGATAGGTACGGATGGCCGCGAGCCCGCCTTCGACCACGATCGGGCGATGCCCCATGCGCGCGAGCGACACGGCAAGACTGGCCCGCACGGTCGGCGAGTCGTCGGCGATCAGGATGCTCAATGAATCCTTGGACATGGGCGCTAGCTTCCGGGCGGTGACGGCGCATTCGCCGTCGTCCGCTGAATTACGGCATCGAACGCCGGAACTGGACCCGCGAAGATGTGAAATCGTTCACAGGTTGCGCACCGCAAAAGCGAGCAATCGGGTGCGCTGGAACCGGCTGAAATTGTCGTCGGAACAGACTACGAGCATCCGATCGCCGTTGGCAAGCATCGGGCCAAAGGCCATGCCTTCGAAATTGTCATCCTCGAGGCCCAGGGCACCGAAGTCGAGCAGCTCGACTTTGCGCATCGGATCGAACGACGCCTGCGTGAGCGCGGCGACGCCCAGGACGTCGGTCGCCTGGGCGATCGACGTCTCGAACATCCGGCAAGTGAATCCTGTGCCGACGGCATAAGCACGTTCGATGACCAGCAGGCGCTCGTCGGACAGCGCGAGGATTTCCGAGACGCCGTTGGTGGCGAGCCGTCCGGTGAGGCCGAACCAGGATGATTTCGGCAAGGCCGACAGCGGGTAGGCGTATTGGGCCGTCGGCCGGCCGCTGCCGATGTCCAGGCGCGTGAAGCGCACCACCGCTTCGCGATCGATTCCCGGCACGGCGCCGTCTTCGTACAGCGGCCCTTCGGTGGAGGCGAACACCGTCCGGCCGTCCGGCATCGGCGCCAGGCCTTCGATCACTTGATTGGAGCGCGGACCGCGTTGCTGGCTGTACATCAGTTGGGCGGGCAGGCTGAACTCGCGCAGATGGCGGCCGTTGCGATCGAAAGCACGCAGCCAAGGCGCGGTGCCGGAACGTCGCCGCCCCTCACTGGCGATCAGGACCGCACCGTCGGACGCAAAGCGCAGCGCCTCGGTATCGGCGCCGTTCTTGGCAAAGCGTGCGCCTTCGGGCGTCTGCAAGACGACGGCGTGCAGCACATCGACGTTCAAGCGGCCGTGCGCATCGAGGGCGATGCGCGCGCGGTACATGCGTGAAGGCGGATCGTCGTCGTGATCGTCGCTGATGAGCAGCCATTGCCCGGTTAGCGGATCGAAATCCAGACCCGACAGGCCGCCCACGCGCATGCCGTCGACGTCGAGTCCGTCCGGTAAGGTGCCTTCCCCCAGCAGCGACAGACGCACGCTGGGGTGCAGGCC
>CAYUYC010000319.1:0-3527 GCA_964448945.1 uncultured Burkholderiaceae bacterium | reverse complement strand
CTTGATCATCATGTCGCGATATTCCTCCTCGCTCATGCCGGTCATGGAGCCCGCCATCTGCTGGAAGCTCTTGCCGTCGGTCGCGCCGATCTTGGCGAGGAAGTAGATGTTGCCGCCGAGCGCGATGCAGCGATTGAGGTCGCGCGCGAGCACGGCCTGCTTCTGTTCTTCGGTCATCGCCCATTCGTCGAGATAGGCGCGCTCGTCGGCCTTGAAGCGCGCGCGGTTCTCGGCCTTCATCAGGCTCATGCAGAACTGGTTGAGCCAATAGCCCTTGCGCGACTGGTCGGCATCGAAGATCGTGGTGCCTGGAATGTCCTGGTAGGGTTTGTCGAGCGCCATCGCAAGCTCCTCAGCCGCGGACTTCTTCGGGCCAGTACAAGCGCATCGGGTTGTCGACCAGCAGCTTTCTTTGCAGTTCCGGCGTGGTCGCGATGTGCGGGATGAAGTCGACCAGCAGCCCGTCGTCGGGCATGTGGTCCTTGAGGTTGGGGTGGGGCCAATCGGTGCCCCAGAGCACGCGGTCGGGGAAGGTCTCGACGATGCGCCGGGCGAAAGGCACGACGTCGCGGTAGGCGCCGCGTTCCAGCCCCGGCTCGCCATGCAGCGCGCGCGGTCCGGTCGCGCTCAGACGTTCGGGGCAGCTCACCTTGCTCCAGACGTTGGGGTACTCGCGCATGAACTTCACGAACAATTCGAACTCGGGACCGTCGACCGGCTTGCTCACATCAGGCCGCCCCATGTGGTCGACCACCACCGTGGTCGGCAGCGCGGTGAAGAAGTCCCACAGCTCGGGCAGATCGACCGCTTCGAAATAGATGACCACATGCCAGCCCAGCGGGGCGATGCGCGCGGCGATCTCCATCAATTCGTCCTTGGGCGTGAAATCGACCAGACGTTTGACGAAGTTGAAGCGCACGCCGCGCACACCGGCCGCGTGCATGGCCTGCAATTCCTGATCGGTGACCGAGCGGCGCACGGTCGCGACGCCGCGTGCGCGGCCGTTCGAGGCCAGGCAGGCGTCGACCATCGCGCGGTTGTCGGCGCCATGGCAGGTGGCTTGCACGATCACGTTGCGCGCAAAACCCAGGTGATCGCGCAAGGCAAACAACTGCGCCTTGCTGGCGTCGCATGGTGTGTACTTGCGCTCGGGTGCGTACGGGAACTGCGCGCCAGGCCCGAACACATGGCAATGCGCATCCACCGCGCCCGCGGGCAGCTTGAACGCGGGCTTGGACGGACCGGCATACCAGTCGAGCCAGCCGGGCGTCTTGGTGAAGGCGGGCGGGGTGCGCACCTGCGCGAGGATGCGATCGGCCTCGGTGCGCCAATCGGCGCTGCGCGCAAAGCCCGGCGTGCCCTTGGGGCCGAACACGCCCGCGTCGGCCAGATCGGCGACCCAGGCCTGACGCTCGGCAGTGCCTTGCGCACTCCAGGGCGTGAGGCCGATCTCGCGCACGGTCTCGGCCACTTCACGCACTTCTTCGCTGCGGCGCCGGCCATGTTCGATGACGCGCTGGAAGAAATAGGCGGCCTGCCTTTCCCAATCGATGCCGGGGAAGGTCTCGTGCAGCGAGGCGAGTACCGCGTCTTCGACGCCATAGGCGCGCGCCGCGGTGAAGCTCTCGATCACCATGGCTTCGAGGCCTTTGATCATCACGCTGCGGCACATCTTGGTCGCCGAGGCCACGCCGAGCCGGTCGCTCGCCACCTTGGCCGAAAAGCCGAGCACATCGAGCAAAGGGGCCAGCGCCGCGGCATGGCTGCCGCCCAGCAGCAAGGGCACGCGGATGCGATAAGGCGGGACCGAGGTCATCACCGCGCCTTCGACATAACGCCCGCCCGCCGCATCGATCAGCGCCGCGGCGCGTTGCTTGGCGCCCGGCGAGGCCGAGTTGAAATCCAGAAACCAGGCGCCGCGCCGCAGGCTGCCTGCGCAGGCTTGCGCCACCGGCACCGCCTGGCTCGCGGTGACCGCGCTGACGATGAAGTCGGCCTGCGCGGCGAGCGCCGCGTGCGAGGCGGCGAGCACCACGCCGTGCGCGGCGGCGTGCTCGCGCAAGGGCGCGTCGGCCGGGCTGCCCTGCTTGAGGTCATACGCGCTCACCTGCGCGACGCCGCGTGCGCGCAAGTCCTCGGCCAGGATGCGGCCGACTTCGCCGTAACCGACGAGGCCGACCTGCCATTGCTGCGGATCGCTCGGGATGCTCATGGGTGCGTCCATTCAATCGATGTATTTGAGTCCGGCTTTTTCCAGCGGCTCGCGCATCTTGTACATGTCGAGGCCGAGCACGCCGGAAGCAAGCTTGGCGCGCTTGTCGGCTTCGTTGTTCTCGCGCGCTTCGGCGGCGTCGGCGGTTGCCTGCGCGAGCGCCGCCGGTACCACCACCACGCCATCGTCGTCGGCCGCCACCACGTCGCCCGGGTTCACCAGCGCGCCCGCGCAGACGACCGGGATGTTGACCGAGCCCAGCGTCGCCTTGATCGTGCCCTTGGCGCTGACGGCGAGGCTCCAGACCGCAAAGCCCATCGCGGTCAGGTCTTTCACGTCGCGCACGCCGGCATCGATGATCAAGCCTTTGGCGCCGCGCGCGCGAAACGAGGTCGCGAGCAGATCGCCGAAGTAGCCGTCGGTGCAATCCGCGGTGATCGCAGCCACCACCACGTCGCCGGGCCGAATCTGTTCGGCCACCACATGCATCATCCAGTTGTCGCCCGGGTGCAGCAGCACCGTCACGGCGGTGCCGCACAGATGCGCGCCCGGATAGATCGGGCGCATATACGGCTTCATGAGTCCCACGCGCCCCATCGCTTCATGGATGGTCGCGACGCCGAAGCGGCCGAGCTTGTCGGCCGCGGCCTGATCGGCGCGCACGATGTTGCGCTTGACGATGCCGAGCTGGTTCATCGGGACGCTCATGATCACAACCCCTTTGCCTTGAGTGCGCGGTCCAGGCGCGGATAGACGCGGCGCGCATTGCCTTCATAAATCTGGTGGCGTTGCGCAGGCGTGATGTTCGCTGCCTCGATGTAGCGCTTGGTGTCGTCGTAGTAATTGCCGGTTTCCGGATCGATGCCGCGCACCGCGCCGATCATCTCGGAGGCGAACAGCACGTTGTCGATCGGGATGACCTTGGTGAGCAGATCGATGCCCGGCTGGTGGTACACGCAGGTGTCGAAGAACAGGTTGTTCAGCAGATGCTCCTTGAGCAGCGGCTTCTTGAGTTCCTGCGCGAGCCCGCGATACCGGCCCCAGTGATAAGGCGCCGCGCCGCCGCCGTGCGGGATGACGAACTTGAGCGTCGGAAAATCCTTGAACAGATCGCCCTGGATCAGTTGCATCACCGCGGTGGTGTCGGCGTTGATGTAATGCGCGCCGGTGGTGTGGAAGCATGCGTTGCAACTCGTGCTCACATGGATCATCGCGGGGATCTCGTACTCGACCATCTTTTCGTAGATCGGGTACCAATGCCGGTCGGTCAGCGGCGGGCTGGTCCAATGCCCGCCCGACGGGTCCGGGTTGAGGT
>CAYUYC010000318.1:0-3529 GCA_964448945.1 uncultured Burkholderiaceae bacterium | reverse complement strand
GGCGAACGCATTGCGGCCAAAAACGAAGACCGGCACGTCGGCACCCAGTTGCAAGCCCAGCGCCTGCAACTGAGCACGCGACAACCCAAGCCCCCATAACCGGTTCAGGGCCAGCAAGACCGTGGCGGCATCGGAGGACCCTCCGCCCAGACCGCCGCCCGCCGGCACCTGCTTGGTCACCGCGATCGCGGCGCCCAACCGGCATCCGGTCGCCTGTTTCAGCAAACGCGCCGCACGCACCGCGAGGTCTTGTTCGGGATCGAGGCCGGGCATGCCGTGTTCGCGCCGAATCTCGTCGCGGTCGAGCACCACGACATCGATCGTGTCGGCCAGATCGATGAAACGAAACACCGTCTGCAGCAGATGCAGGCCGTCATCGCGCCGGCCCACGACGTGCAGGAATACATTGAGCTTCGCCGGCGCGGACAATCCACGCATTGCGCCCGGCGTGATCCGGACCTGGTCGCGCAAGCGCGACGCGGCATCGACCGCCACCCGCTTCATGAGGCTTGCGCGGGCGCTTGCGCCGTGGCGCCTGCGGGCGCGTCTTCCCAGCGCTCGATCACGATGCGCACATCGACCGCGTTGGGCGTCGAGCGCTCGAGCCGCACCACGCGCGGCGATATGCCGTCGTCGGCCATCTTGGGGTAGCTGACATGCCAGCCGTCTTCGTCGAACGCCTGCGGTGCGCGTGCGGCGCCCGCACGCATGCGGCCGCGCATCCAGTCGCGCAGTCCGGCCACCGGCAAGGCGACGCCGACGACGCGTTGCATGAGGGCCTCGGGCGTGGGCGCGTATTCGACCCCGCTCGGGGTGCGCATGGTCGCGCCGTATTCGCGCACGTCGATTTGCGCCACGGTTTCGCCGAAGGGGGAGTACAAGGCGATCTCGCTATGGCCGGCGCGCTCGACCCACGAGAACCGCCCGTTCGACGACTTCGGAATGCCGTCGCCCTCGGCCACGACGACGCTCATGCGCCCTTCGGCCGAATACAGCGCACCGCGCACGTCGGTCGGGACGATCGGCGCCGTCGTGCAGGCAGCACCGAGCGCAACGCAGGCCAGCGCCAGGACCGCACGCCAATCACCACGCAAGGAGAACATCAGAACTTGACCGGATACCGCGCGAGCGTTTGCACCAGGGTCTCGTTTTGCGGATCGCGCTCGCGCGCGGCGCGCCACACCGCTTCGGCCTTGTCGCGTTGACCGTTGACCCAATACACCTCGCCCAGGTGCGCACCGATCTCCGGGTCGGCCTTGATGCGATAAGCGCGTTCGAGCAGCGCAATCGCGCGCTCATGGCGGCCGCGCCGGTATTGCAGCCAGCCCATGCTGTCGATGATGTAGGCGTCGTCGGGTGCGATGCTCAGCGCCTTTTCGATCAGCGTCTCGGCCTCGTCCAGACGCGAGGTGCTGTCGGCCAGCCAATAACCCAGCGCGTTGTAGGCCTGGGCTTCGGCGGGCTTGAGCGCGATCACCCGGCGCAGCGTCGATTCCATCAGATCGGTGCGTTCGATCTTCTCGGCCGCCAGCGCGTAGTCGTAGAGCAATTCAGCCGAATCGGGCCAGTTCTGCACCCCGGTCGCGAGCACCTCGAACGCCTCGCGGTATTGGCGCGCTTCGCGCAGCACTTGCGCTTCGGCGGCCACGAGTTGCTGTTGTTCGCCTTCGTCGCGGGCCGGCAAGGCGTGGAGCAAGGTCCGTGCATCGTCGACGCGCTCGGCCCGTGCGAGATTGCGCGCAATGCGCATTTGCGCCGTCAGGTATTGCTCGCCCTGATCGATGCGATCCAACCAGGCATTGGCCTCGTCGAATCGGCGCTGTTCTTCGGCGACTTCGGCCAAGGCGAACAGTGCGGTCACCTCGCCCTCATCGCCTTGACCGGCCTTGGCCACCGCATCGAGGTAGGCCTTGAGTTCGCTGGTCGCATCGGTGTAGCGATGCGCCTGCGCGCTGACCAAGCCCATCGTCAACATCGCATCGAGATTGTTCGGTGCGATCGCGAGCGCCTGACGCAAGGCCTCGCGTGCCGCGGCGTATTCGCCGTGCGAAGCGAACGTGCGGCCGAGGGCGATGCGGATGTCGATCGTCTTGGGATTGCGTTCGATGAAGTCCTGCAAGGCCCGCGCCGCATCGCCAGGCGCCGAACGCATCAGCAATTGCGCGGTGGTCAGCACGGCGATCTCGGACGCCGGATCGATCTTCATCGCGGCGCGCGCTTCGCTCACCGCACGTTCTTGCAGCCCGGCCGCCGATGCGCCGCGCGCAAGCGCCAGATGCACACCCGCCTCGGCCAGATAGGGCTGGGCCAGACGATCGAGGCTCGCGAAGGCTGCGGCGCGATCGGGCGCGCGGGCGAGCAGGCGCTGGACCTCGGCAAAGGTCGTCGCCGGACCTTGCGATTGCGCGAGACGCGCGGCAATGAAGGGATGCGCATCCGACAACTTGCCGCCTTCGACCAGCAAGGACACCAAGGTGTTTTCGACCTCGCGATCGTCGGATTCGAGCTGGTTCCACAACTTGGCCGATTCGATGGCGCGATCGATGGCGCGATCGGCGTAGGCGATCTCGACGGCGCGCCGCGCCAGCCGCGGATCGCGCATTTCGCGCGCCACCGCCATGTAGGTGCTCCATGCCGCACCGAGCTGACCGCGCTGCAACGCGATCTCGGCCATCACGAGCTGGAACAACACGCCTTGGTTGAACGTATCGACCGACCGCGCGGCGGCGCGCGCAGACGGCGCACCGTGCTCGGCCAATGCCGGCCAGCATGCCCCCAACAAGGTTGCGGCGATGGCCGTGCGGGCGAGGCCCCTACAATCGAATCGAATGCGCATGAACGCTTGCCATGGTCTGAAAATGAACACGGCCGCCGCTGCGGCCGTGTCGTTGCATGGTAGGGAGAATCGACCCTGCGGGCAACCGCGCATCACGCGGCTTTTGGTAACCATTGGCCGAATGCCCACCCAGGACAGGAACGCGGATGCCCGAACTACCCGAAGTCGAAGTCACCCGCCGCGGCATCGCGCCCGTGCTGGAGAAAGCGCGCGTGCTCGGCATGCGCTGGTCGGGCAAGGCGCTGCGCTGGCCGATCGCCGCCGACCTCGGCGCCACGCTCGCAGGCCAAGGCGTGCGCGGCATCGATCGTCGGGGCAAATACCTGCTGATCGAACTCGATGCCGGCTGGCTGATTGTCCACTTGGGCATGTCGGGCAGTCTGCGCGTGGTCGACGACCGGACACCCGCCGGACCTTGGGACCATGTCGACCTGCGCGTGCAGGCCAAACGCGCGGTGCGGCTGCTGCGCCTGACCGATCCGCGCCGGTTCGGTGCGGTGGTCTGGCACCCGCGCACCGATGGTCCGATCGATGCACACCCGCTGTTCGCCCGCCTGGGCATCGAACCCTTCGATCCGGCGTTCGATGCCGCCATGCTGCGGGCGCGCATGCAAGGGCGGCGCAGCGCGATCAAGGCTGTGCTGCTGGCCGGCGATGTGGTGGTCGGTGTGGGCAACATCTATGCGTCCGAGG
>CAYUYC010000317.1:0-3534 GCA_964448945.1 uncultured Burkholderiaceae bacterium | reverse complement strand
GCGGTGGCGATGAAGGAGAAGTACGGCGCCAACGAGCGCAGCCAGAAGCTCAAGTTCCATTCGCAGACCAGCGGGCGCAGCCTGCATGCGCAGGAGATCGCGTTCAACGACATCCGCACCACGCTGCAGGCGCTGATCTCGACCTACGACAACACCAATTCATTGCATACCAACGCCTACGACGAAGCGATCACCACGCCGACCGAGGAATCGGTGCGGCGCGCGATGGCGATCCAGCTCATCATCAATCGCGAATGGGGCGTGGCCAAGAACGAGAACCCGAACCAGGGGTCGTTCATCCTCGACGAATTGACCGACCTCGTCGAAGAAGCGGTGCTCAAGGAATTCGAGGCCTTGAGCGAGCGCGGCGGGGTGCTGGGCAGCATGGAACTCGGCTACCAGCGCGGCAAGATCCAGGAAGAATCGCTGCATTACGAGCATCTCAAGCACACCGGCGAGTATCCGATCGTCGGGGTCAACACCTTCCGCAATCCGCATGCGGACGCAGCGCCGCAGACCATCGAACTCGCGCGTTCGACCGAGGATGAAAAGCAAAGCCAGCTCAAGCGCCTGGCCGACTTCCATGCGCGCCATGCGAACGCGGCGCCGGCCATGCTCGAGCGCCTCCAACAGGCGGTGATCCGCAACGAGAATGTGTTTGCAGTGCTGGTCGATGCGGTGCGGGTGTGCTCGCTCGGCCAGATCACCAACGCCTTGTTCGAGGTCGGCGGGCAGTACCGGCGCAGCATGTGACGCACCGGCCGTTCATGCCCGCCCGACATACACCTGCAGGGTGTCGATCTTGGTGAAGCACTCGTCCATCACCTCGAGCAGCGCGCGCAGTTTCTTGCCCAGGTAGCGCTGCTTCGGATACACGCAATACACCGGCATCGGCTTGGGGCGCCATTCGGGCAGCACCGGCACCAGGGTGCCGGCTTCTTGCTCGGGCCGCGTGAAGTAATCGGGCAAGAGCGCAATGCCGAAGCCGTCGATCGCAAAGGTCTTGAGCACCCACGGGTCGTTGGTGGTGGTCGGATGTGCGGGCGTGAGGTCGTAATTGCCTTCGCGCGCCATCAGATGCCAGCTCAGATCGCTGCCGAGTTCGTCGAGCATGATCGCCTGATGGCGATGCAGATCGTGCGGATGCGCGGGCATGCCGTGCTGACGCAGATAGCGCGGGCTCGCAAACAATCGATAGTTGAGCCGCCCCAGGCGTTTGGCCACCACGTTGGCCTGCGCGGGCAGATGCGTGCAGACATAACAATCCACCGCTTCGGGCAGCGCCTCGACCCGATCGCCGACCAGATCGACATGGCAGTTGACCTGCGGATGGCGCTGCACGAAGGCGCGCATGACCTGGCAGACGAACGAGGTGCTGAAGTAATTGCTGGTCAGCACGCGCACGTCGCCGCCGATGCCGTCGGCCAGGTTTTGCACCGCGACGCGGGCCTGGTCGAGTCCGGCGCTCATTTCGTCGAGCAGATGCCGGCTGTGATGCAGGAAGGTTCGCGCGGCTTCGGTCGGCGTCATGCGCCGGTGCCCGCGCAAGAACAATTGCGTGCCCAGCGCCTGTTCGAGCTTGGCGAGCTGGCGGCTGAGCGTGGCCTTGGGAATGCCGCTGAGCGCCTCGGCACGGGTGAGGCTGCCGCTGTCCATCAGCAGCACGAAGGATTCGACGAGTTTAAGGTCGAGCATGAACGCAGGTGGGCTTGAGGTCTTGCGTTCCAGGAATGGAACGCTGCTTTCCATGCTGCCACTTAACGCGCGGCGCCGCACGCGGCTATAAGTGCCGCGCTTGCATTCGATCCTGTTCGACCCTCAAGGAATTCCATGAACACGCTGCTTCGCGACCCCGTGCTGCTCGACGACTGGCACCCGGTCGCCATTTCCGCCAACCTCAAGCCCGGTGCGCTGGTGGCCACCCAGTTGCTCGACACGCCCATCGTCGTCTGGCGCGACGCGAACGGCCAGGTCAACGCCTGGGAAGACCGCTGTCCGCACCGCGGAATCAAGCTCTCGCTGGGCAACATCAACACCCAGGGCGTGGTCTGTCCTTATCACGGCTGGGTATTCGGTTCCGACGGCAAGTGCTGCCATGTGCCCGCGCTGCCCGCACTCGATGCCGCCAATCTCAACGCCAAGGTCAAGGCCTACGAGGTCAAGGAGCAATACGGCCTGGTGTGGGTCTGCCTGGGCATGCCGGTCAAGGATGTGTTGCCCTTCCCGGAATTCGCCGACGAGCGCCTGCGCAAGGTCTGGTGCGGCCCGTACGACGTGGCGAGCAGCGCGCCGCGCATCATCGAGAATTTTCTCGACATGCCGCATTTCATGTATGTGCACACCGACATCCTCGGCGACAAGCGCAAGCCCGAGATCCCGGCCTACGATGTCGAGCCGTTCGACGATCCGGTCTATGGCAGCGGCGTGCGCGCCTTCAATTGCAAGGCCTGGCAGCCGCGCACCAACGCGCTCGCGCAGGAAGGCTCGATGGTCGATTACACCTACCGCGTGGTGCGACCGCTGACCGCCATCCTGACCAAGCAGCCCGAGGTCATGAGCGATTTCCATGAAGCCATCAGCCTGCACCTGCAGCCGATGACCGAAACCACGACCCGCGCGTGGATCATCCTCGCGATGACCAATTTCAAGAGTTCCGACGAAGAGTTGCGCAGCTTCCAGGACACCATCTTTTTGCAGGACAAGCCCATCGTCGAAAACCAGATCCCGCTGCGCCTGCCGCTCGCGCCCGGCGCCGAGATCTCGATCTCGGCCGATCGCATGTCGACCGCCTATCGTCGCTATCTCAAGACGCAAGGCCTGCGTTACGGCGTGGTGACGGAGTAAGCGCCTCAGCCTCCGATGCGTCGTTGCCATCGCACGGCCACGGCGCATCGGGGATACTTGGGGCATGCACACACCCTTCATCGCCCCCGAGCAATTCACCGACGCCGACCGCGCACTGGCGCGCGCGCGTGACATTTACGACGCCAATGTGGCGCATCTGCGCGCGGCGCTGGCCGCCTATGTGGCCGGCACCGACCCCGACCGCCATGTGCGCGCCTGTTATCCGCTGGTGCGGGTGCGCACCGACACCGTGGCGCGCGCCGATTCGCGCTTGTCCTACGGCTTCGTCGCCGGACCCGGGGTGTACGAAACCACGCTGACCCGGCCCGATCTGTTCGAGGACTATTACCGCGAGCAATTCCGCCTGTTGTTGCGCAACCATGGCGTCGCGCTCGAGATCGGCACTTCGACCCAGCCCATCCCCGTGCATTTCGCGCTCGCGGCCGACGATCATTTTGAAGGCCATCTGAGCCCCGAGCGCCGCTTGCGCCTGCGCGATCTGTTCGATCTGCCCGACCTCGCCGCGATGGACGACGGCATCGCCAACGGCACCCACGATGCGCCGGCCGGCGGGCCGTATCCGCTTGCCTTGTTCACCGCGCCGCGCGTCGACTATTCGCTGCACCGGCTGCGCCACTACACCGGCACCGCAGCCGGTGCAGCGAATAGTCGACGCGCGGCGCGGTGAAC
>CAYUYC010000316.1:0-3564 GCA_964448945.1 uncultured Burkholderiaceae bacterium | reverse complement strand
TCTCGGCACAGAACCCGCCGACCGGTTTGAGCTTGGTGATCTTCTGGCCCATGGTCTTGACGATGCGCCAGCCGCCGAACAAGGTGCCCAGGCCGATGGCGATGTAGCACGCCACGATGACCCAGATCGGCGGCATCGTCGCTTGCGCCGAGACCGACCCGGTGGCGACGAGCAGCATCCAGATGATGCCCATGGTCTTTTGCGCATCGTTGCCGCCGTGGCCGAGGCTGTACAACGATGCCGAGACCAACTGCAGGCGGCGGAACCAACGGTCGACGCGCTTGGGCGGCGTGCGAAAGAACATCCACGACACCGCCAGCATGAGTACCGACCCGAGCACGAAACCGAGCAAGGGCGACACGAAGATGAAGGCCACGGTCTTGAGAATGCCCGCGGTCACCAGACCGCCGACACCGATCTTGGCGACCACTGCGCCGACCAATCCGCCCACGAGCGCATGTGACGAACTCGACGGAATGCCGAAGTACCAGGTGATGATGTTCCAGGACGTTGCGCCGACCAGCGCGCCGAAGATCACGAAATGATCGATGACCTCGGGATGCGCAATGCCCTTGCCGATCGTCGCGGCCACGTGCAGCGGAAAAATGAATACCGCGACGAAGTTGAAGAACGCGGCCCACACCACGGCCCAATGCGGTTTGAGCACGCCGGTGGACACCACGGTCGCGATCGAGTTCGCGGCATCGTGAAAGCCGTTCATGAAGTCGAACAGCAGCGCGAGCGCGATCAAAAATGCCAGAACGCCAAACGAGATCGTGATCGGGGCAGTCAGTGCCATCGGTGCGTACGCCTAGAAACGCGCAAAAGAAAAAACGCCTGGAACCGGGGGCTCAGGCGTTCTCGAGAACGATGCCTTCGATGATGTTGGCAACGTCTTCGCACTTGTCGGTGATGGTTTCGAGCTGCTCGTAGATCGCCTTGAGCTTCATGATTTCCTTGGCGTCGGTCGCGCTGCGGAACAGCTTGCTCATGGCGGCGCGCATCACGCGGTCGGCGTCGGATTCGAGTTGGTCGATCTCGGCGCAGGTCTTGAGGATGGCCGCGCCATTGTTCATGTTCGACAACAACACCACCGCCGTCTTGACCCGCTCGGCGCACGACACGCAAATGTCGGCCAGTTGCTTGGTCTCGGGCGTGATGGTGTGCACGTCGTACAAATCGATCGATTCGACCACGTCCTCGGCCACGTCGAGGATGTCGTCCATCGAAATGATCAGCGTGTGAATTTGATCGCGGTCGAACGGCGTGATGAAGGTCTTGTGCAGCAATTGCACGGTGTCGTGCGTGACCTTGTCGGCGTTCTTTTCTGCGCCGCTCACCAGGCGCATGTGCTTTTCCATGTTGTCGAAGTCGGACATCAAGGCCGCGAGTTCACGGCATCCGATGACGATCTGCTCCGCATGGGCGGCGAACAACTCGAAGAACTTTCCCTCGGTGGGCATGAAGCGCGCGAACATCGGCTCCCCTGCTCTTTCTATGAAATGACGCCGAATTGTAATGGAGTGTGCAGGCCACTTCGCGCACCTATCTCGCATGACGAGATGGATACCCGCATAAACAACATTCAGTCGCCGCTGAAGAAGCCCGGACCGCCCGCGAAATTCTCGAACTTGGTGTATTCGCCCAGGAAGGTCAGGCGCACGGTGCCGATCGGGCCGTTACGCTGCTTGCCGATGATGATCTCGGCCGTGCCCTTGTCTTGCGAGTCCGAGTTGTAGACCTCGTCGCGGTAGATGAACATGATCACGTCCGCGTCCTGCTCGATGGCGCCCGATTCGCGCAAGTCGGCCATCACCGGGCGTTTGTCGTTGCGCTGCTCGACCGCGCGATTGAGCTGCGAGAGCGCGATCACCGGGCAACTGAGTTCTTTGGCCAGCGCCTTCAAGCCGCGGCTGATTTCCGAGATTTCGGTCGCGCGGTTCTCGCCTTCGCGGCTCGACGACATGAGCTGCAGGTAGTCGACGATGACCAGGCCCAGCTTGCCGTACTGACGCGACAAACGCCGCGCACGCGCGCGCAGTTCCATCGAGTTGAGCGCCGGCGTTTCGTCGATGAACAAGGGCGCGTCGTTCATCTTCTGCACCGCGGCCACCAATTGCGGCCATTCCTCGTCGTTGATCTTGCCCACGCGCACACGCTGCTGATTGAGGCGCGCAACCGAGCACAGCATCCGCATCGCCAATTGCGAGCCGCCCATTTCCATCGAGAACACCGCGACCGGCAAACCTTGCTCGATCGCGACGTATTCGCCGATGTTCAGCGAGAACGCCGTCTTCCCCATCGATGGACGGCCGGCGACGATGATCAAGTCGCCCGGCTGCAGGCCGGCGGTCCGGGTATCGAGGTCGTTGAACCCGGTCGGCACGCCGGTCACTTCATTGACGTTGTCGCGCTGATGCAGTTCGTCGATGCGGGTGACCACCTGGGCGAGCAGATCGCGGATCGATTCGAAGCCTTGCGCGCCGCGCGAGCCTTGCTCGGCGATCGCGAAGATCTTCGATTCGGCTTCGTCGAGGATCTGCTTGGTTTCCTTGCCTTGCGGATTGAGCGCGGTAGTACCGATCTCGTCGGACACCGTCACGAGCTGGCGCAGCACCGCGCGGTCGCGCACGATCTCGGCGTAGCGGCGGATGTTGGCGGCGGTCGGGGTGTTTTGCGCCAACGCGTTCAGGTAGGCGAGCCCGCCGGCATCATCCGACTTGCCCGCGCTTTGCAATGATTCGAACACCGTCACCACATCGGCCGGACGCTGACGGTCGACGAGCTTGAGGATGTGCTGAAAGATCAGCCGATGGTCGAAACGATAGAAATCGCTTTCGAGCACCAGATCGGCGATGCGGTCCCAAGCGTGATTGTCGAGCAGCAGTCCGCCGAGCACCGATTGCTCGGCCTCGATCGAATGCGGAGGCACGCGCAGATTGTCGACGGGGGGTTCCGGCGCTCGGTCGGAAGCGCGCAAAGGGATCGCTGAACTCATCGTTCGATTATGAGCGTGGCTGATGCACGCGGCTGGGGATATCTTTGTGAACAAGCAGTGGAGCGTCGTGGATTACCTGTGCATAGACACCAGGACGACTCCCCGAAACAACAAGGGCCGGTACCCCGAAGGACACCGGCCCTTGAATGACCTACCAGCGATCAGGCGGCTTCGCCGACCACCGTGACAGCCAGATCGACCACCACATCGGTATGCAGCGCCACCGACACCGCGTGCTCGCCGACGAGCTTGAGCGGACCGTTGGGCATGCGCACCTGGGCCTTTTCGACCGCGTAGCCTTGCTTCGTCAACGCATCGGCGATGTCGAAGTTGGTGACCGAGCCGAACAGACGGCCGTCCACGCCTGCCTTGGCGGGAACGCTGATGCTGCCCATCGCGGTGAGCTTTTCGCCCAGCGCTTGCGCGGCGGCCAGCTTCTCGGCGGCCTGCTTCTCGAGCTCGACACGGCGGGCTTCGAATTCCTTGATCGCCGCATCGGTGGCGCGCTTGGCCATGCGTTGCGGGATCAGGAAGTTGCGTGCATAGCCGTCCTTGACGCGGACGAT
>CAYUYC010000315.1:0-3578 GCA_964448945.1 uncultured Burkholderiaceae bacterium | reverse complement strand
GGTGATGTTCATGCGGGGTTCTTCTCGTAAAGGTGTTGGGTCCGAATATAGGCGAGCACCGCCGGGGCCAGCAAATCGCCGACGGCCTCGCCCGCACGCAAGGCGGCGCGCAATGCGGTGGCCGAGGCGGGATGCGGCGTCATCGCAAACGACACGATCTGGCCATGCGGTGAGGTCAGCGCGGCAACGGGCGGCAAGGCCGGGGTGGCCGCCGGGGCATCCGCGCGTTGCGCGACCGCGATGCTGGCGTATTGCGTGAGGTCGGCGTGGCGATGCCAGGTCGCGAGGTTACCCCATTGGTCGCTGCCCATGATCAGCACCAGGCAAACCGCAGTACCCAGGCGCTCGCGCAATTCGATCAAGGTGTCGATGGTGTAACTCGGCCCGGTGCGCGCCAGTTCGCAACGCTCGATCGCCATGCGCTCGCGCCATGGGGCGGGCGCGTCGGCCAAGGCCAGTTCGACCATGCGCAGGCGATGCCGCGCGGCGCTCACCTGCGGCTTTTGCCAGGGTTGGGCCGCTACCACCAGGCGCAGTTCGTCCAGGCCTAGCGCATCGATCGCATCGCGCGCCAATTGCAGATGTCCGGCGTGGATCGGGTCGAAGCTGCCGCCCAGCAGGCCGATGCGCCGCACAGGGGTGTTCATCAGACCCAGTCGCGCGGCGGCAGATAACGCGCGAGCAATTCCGCCTCGGGCGTGCCGGGCGCGGGCGCGTAGTCGTAGCGCCAGGTCACGACCGGCGGCATCGACATCAGGATGGATTCGGTGCGCCCGCCCGATTGCAGGCCGAACAAGGTGCCGCGGTCCCAGACCAGGTTGAATTCGACATAGCGCCCGCGCCGATAGGTTTGCCAATCGCGCTCGCGCGCGCCGTAGGGCGTGGCATGGCGGCGTTGCGCAATGGGCAGCCAGGCGTCGAGGAAGTGGTCGCCCACCGAGCGCGTGAGCGCGAATGCGGTCGCGAAGTCGGGCGCCGACAGATCGTCGAAGAAGATGCCGCCGATGCCGCGCGCTTCATTGCGATGCTTGAGAAAGAAATACTCGTCGCACCAGCGCTTGTAGCGCGCATGGACGTCGGCGCCGAACGGGTCGAGCGCGGCCTTGCAGGTGGCGTGAAAATGCCGCGCGTCTTCTTCGACGCCGTAATAGGGCGTGAGGTCCATCCCGCCGCCGAACCAGAACGCATCGCCGGCACGAAAGAAGCGCACGTTCATGTGGGTGGTCGGCACATGCGGATTGCGCGGATGAAAGACCAGCGACACCCCCATCGCCTCCCAGGCGCGGCCCGCCAGTTCGGGCCGGTGCGCGGTGGCCGAGGGCGGCAGCTTGCTGCCCGTCACATGGCTGAAGTTGGCGCCGCCGCGTTCGAGCAGACTGCCGTCTTCGATCAGGCGGGTGAGCCCGCCGCCGCCTTCGGGCCGCTCCCAGCGATCGGTGCGAAAGGCGCCGGATTCGAGCGCGCCCACGCCGTCGAGGATGGATTGCTGCAGGCCCAGCAGATAGGTCTTGACCGCGGCGGAATCGGGGGCGCTCATGCTTTGAGGTGCCGATCAAGAAACTCGCCGACCGCGTCGTACCAGGCGGCGATGTTGCGCGGCTTGAGGATCCAATGATTCTCATCGGGGAAGATCATGAGTTCCGACGCCACGCCGCGTTCCTGCAAGGCCTCGAACAGCATCAGGCTTTCGCTCACCGGGCAGCGGTAATCCTTTTCGCCGTGCAGGATCAGCACCGGCGATTTCCAGTGGCGCGCAAACCGGTGCGGCGAATAACGATCGAAGACCTCGGCCGGCGTATCGGGCGCGGCATCGAGCTCATAGAACCAGAACGGCGGATGATCGGTGGTGCCGGTGAAGGCCTGCATCCAGTACACGCTGGCGTGGGTGATCAGGCATTTGAAGCGATCGGTCTGGCCGCCGATCCAGTTGGTCATGTAGCCGCCGAACGAGCCGCCCATCGCGGCGGTGCGCGCGGGGTCGATGTCGGGCCGGCGTTCGAGCGCATCGGCTACCGCCATCAGGTCGGCATAGCATTGCCCGCCCCAGGCGTTGTTCCAGATGCCCTGAATGAAGGCCTGGCCATAGCCGGTCGAGCCGCGCGGATTGGGCAATGCGACCGCATAGCCGCGTTCGACCAGCAGCAAGGGGTTCCAGCGCCAATGCCAGCCATCGCCGAAGGCGCCGATCGGCCCGCCATGGATGAACATCACCAAGGGCAGCTTGCCTTGGGCGCCCGCGGGCTTGAGCAAGAAGGTGTGGATGGGCGTGCCGTCGGTCGAGGCGATGTCGAGTTCTTCGATGCTGATGGCGGGCAGGTCGGCCTCGGCCAGGCGCGCGGGCAGACGCGAGGCCGCGACCGTGCGCAGATCGGCCGTGGCTGCCGCAGCACCGTCGACGCGCACCGCGGCGGCGGGCGTGGGCAGGTCCGCGACGAAGACTTCGGGTGCATGCGTGGTCCGCGAGCGCACGCCGACGATGCGTTGCACATCGAGCGCGCCGACCTCGGTGAACGAACCGTCCGCCGCGACCGCATCGACCCGGCCGCTGGCGAGGTCGGCGCGAAACACCGCCGAACGCCCGCGCTGATCGGCGCCCGCAAGCAAGGCCGCGCCATCGGCGGTCCAGCCGAACAAATGCGGCCAGGTGTCCCAATCGGAGGCGATCTCCCGGCGTGCGCCGGTGCCGGCATCGAACACCGCCAGACGCAGCGTGGGCGCTTGCCGATCGGCGCGTACATCGCGCACCGCGGCAATCTGGGCACCATCGGGCGAGAACTTCGGTTCTTCGTAGGACACGCGCGATTCGGCGCCGAAGACGCGGTCGGTGCCGCCCTCGAGATCGAACACGCGCAAGGCCTTGTCCTCGATGCGGTCGACGCCGACCGCGGTCCAGGTGCAGACCGCCAGGCGGCCGTCGGCCGACAGATCGAAGCCGGGTTCGATCGCGATTTCACGCACCGCGTCGGGGGTGAGGTCGCGCCGGCTGCCGTCGCCATCGATCACGATGAAATGCGTATGCGGTCCGCGCGCTTCGTCGGTTTGCCAATGGTCCCAATAACGCACCGGCTGACGGGTGTAGCGCATCGCGCTCGGGCCTTGCTTGTTGCGCTCGGCCAGGGTCGCGCGCTGCGCTTCGGGCGCGATGCCGGGCAGCACCGGCGTCATGAGCACCATGCGCGGCGATTTTTCCGCGCAACGAAACGCTTCGACGCCGAGCGGCTCGTCGGTGAGCTGCACCGGTTCGCCGCCCGCCGCGGGCAGCAGCCAGACTTGCATGCGCTTGTCGGCGTCTTCGTCGGGCTTGCTGTCGGTGGGTTTGCGGTTGGACAGGAAGGCCAATGCGCCGTCCTGCCGAAAGCAAGGTGACGTGTCCTTGCAATCGCCACGTGTGAGCTGTACCGGCGCCGTGCCGTCGAGCGGGATCTTCCAGAGGTCGCTGACGTATTTGGCGCCGTCGAGGTCCAGGCGCTGGACGGCCGCAGCGACCCAGGTGCCGCAAGGCGAGGGCGCGGCGCTGCCGACGCGCGGCAGCGCGATGAGTCGTTGGACCGAGAAGGCGGCGACGACGAGTTCGATCC
>CAYUYC010000314.1:0-3581 GCA_964448945.1 uncultured Burkholderiaceae bacterium | reverse complement strand
GGGCTCGGAGATGTGTATAAGAGACAGAGCCACGATTCGCCGCGCAAGCGCCGGCGCCTGGGTCTGCATTTCGTGCCCGAAGAACGGCTGGGCCGCGGCGCGGTGCCCACGCTTTCGCTCACGCTCAACACCTTGCTCACGCGCACCACGGCGGTCAGCCGCGCGGGCTGGATCCGCACCGCCGAGGTCAAGCGCCTCGCGCATGAATTGATCCACGGCTTCAACGTCAAGGCCGGCGGCACCGAGGCGGTGGCCAAGAGCCTGTCGGGCGGCAATCTGCAGAAGTTCATCGTCGGGCGCGAGATCGATGCAGGCCCGAAGCTGCTCATCGTGTCGCAACCGACCTGGGGCGTGGACGTGGGCGCCGCGGCGCAGATCCGCGGCGCGCTCATCGCGCTGCGCGACGCCGGCTGTGCGGTGCTGGTGGTCAGCGAAGAACTCGACGAGTTGTTCGAGATCTCGGACCGCATGGTGGTCATCGCGCGCGGGCGCCTGTCGCCCAGCATCGCGACCCGCGACGCGAACATCGAGACCATCGGCGAATGGATGAGCGGGTTATGGCCCGACGCCGCGCGCGCGCAACCCGAGGAGGCCGGCCATGCTGCGGCTTGAACAACGCCCGGCGCCGTCGCGGCTGTTCACCTGGGCGTCGCCGGTACTCTCGCTCGCGATCACCATCGTCATCGCCGCCGGCTTGTTCGTCGCGCTCGGCAAGGATCCGGTGCGCGGCCTGTCGATCTTTCTGCTCGAACCGTTCAACGGCCTGCGCGCGGTGACCGAACTCGCGCTCAAATCGACCCCGCTCATCCTGTGCGCGCTGGGGCTGGCGCTGTGCTACCGCTCCAACGTCTGGAACATCGGCGCCGAAGGCCAGTTCCTCATGGGCGCGGTCACCGGCGGCGGGCTTGCGCTGTGGTTCACCAACGAGCACGTCGCGCTGCCCGGCGGCGTGTTCTTCGTGCTGGTCATCGTCGCGGGCGCCTTGGGCGGCATGGCCTGGGCGGCGATCGTCGCGCTCTTGCGCGACCGCTTCAACGCGAGCGAGATCCTGGTCAGCCTGATGCTGGTCTACGTGGCCAACCTGTTCATCAGCTACCTGGTGTTCGGGCCCTGGAAGGACCCCAACGGCTTCAACTTCCCGCAGACGGTGAGCTTCGCGGCGGACACCGCGATCCCGCGCATCTTCCGCGGCATGCGTGTGAACTGGGGCTTCATCTTCGCGCTGATGTGCGCGGGCGCGATGTGGGCCTTCATGTTCCGTACCTTCCGCGGCTACCAGCTGCAGGTCGGCGGCCTGGCCCCGGCGGCGGCGCGCTATGCGGGCTTTTCGGCACGGCATGCGCTGTGGACCGCGATGCTGATCTCGGGCGGGCTGGCCGGCGTGGCGGGCGCCTTCGAGGTCGCGGGACCGATGGGGCAGCTCACGCCCTATGTCTCGCAGAACTACGGCTTCACCGCGATCATCGTCGCCTTCGTCGGGCGTTTGCATCCGCTGGGCTGCGTGCTCGGCAGCGTCTTGTTGTCGATGTTCCTGATCGGCGGCGAACTCGCGCAATCGCGCATCGGTCTGCCGTCGGCATTGACCGGCGTGTTCCAGGGCGTGCTGCTGTTCTCGCTGCTCGCTTGCGACACCTTCATCCACTATCGCCTGCGCTGGGGCAAGCCCGCATGAACGAGATCGCACTCCTGATCGCGGCCACCCTGGCTGCCGGCACCCCGCTCGCGCTCGCGGGCCTGGGGCTGCTCATCAACGAAAAAGTCGGCGTGCTCAACCTGGGCGCCGAAGGGATGATGCTGGTGGCCGCGGTCGCGGGCTTTGCCGTCAGCTATCACACCGGCAACGACTGGCTCGCGTTCGCCGCGGGCGGGGCGGCGGGCGCGGCGGCGGCGGCAATCTTTGGCTGGCTGGTCATCTGGCTGAATACCAACCAATACGCGACCGGGGTCGCGCTGAGCCTGTTCGGCGGCGGTTTCTCGGCCTTCGTCGGCATCGATTACGTGGCCAAGAAGCTCGCCGAGCGGCCCGACTACGCCTTGCCCGGATTGGCCGATCTGCCCTTCGTCGGCACGGCCTTGTTCCATCAGCATCCGATGGTCTATCTGACCATCGCGCTCGCGGGCGTCATCGGCTGGGTGTTCTATCGCACCCGCACCGGCCTGGTCTTGCGCGCCGTGGGCGAATCGCCCGAATCGGCGCATGCGCTGGGCTATCCGGTGCGCGGCATGCGCATGGGCGGCGTGATGCTCGGCGGCGCGCTGTGCGGCGTCTCGGGCGCCTATCTGTCGGTGGTATACGCGCCTTTGTGGGTTGAAGGCATGGTCGCCGGGCGCGGCTGGATTTCATTGGCGCTCACGGTGTTTGCCACCTGGCGGCCGGCACGTGTCTTGCTCGGCGCTTATCTGTTCGGCGGTGTGACCATGCTCCAACTCCATCTGCAAGGACAAGGCGTCCAGATTCCGAGCCAGATCATGAGCATGCTGCCTTATCTCGCGACGGTGATCGTGCTCGCGCTCATTTCCCGCAACCCGTTGTGGATCCGGCTCAACATGCCTGCATCGCTGGGCAAGCCGTTTTATCCGGGCGGCTGATGCGGCACCATGCGCGCATGCATCGATCGCCTTTGCGATGTTCCCTCTTTGTTCAACCCCAGGAGCAACGATGATTGACCTGAACAAGCGTTCCCTCGTCAAACTGGCCGCCCTCGCGGCCGTCGCGAGCGCCGCGGTGCTGTCCGGCTGCGGCAAGAAGGAAGAAGCGCCCCCGCCCGCACCGGCGCCGGCAGCAGCCCCCGCACCGAAGCCCGAACCGCTGAAGGTCGGCTTCGTCTACGTCGGCCCGGTCGGCGACGCGGGCTGGACCTTCGCGCACGACAACGGCCGCAAGTACATCGAGCAGAAGTTCGGCGACAAGATCAAGACCACCTTCGTCGAGAAAGTGCCCGAAGGCCCGGACGCCGAACGCGTGATCCGCGACCTGGTCGCGCAAGGCAACAAGGTGATCTTCGCGACTTCGTTCGGCTACGGCGACGCGATGGAAAAGGTGGCCAAGGACTTCCCGGACGTGTACTTCGAACACGCCACCGGCTTCAAGACCGCGCCCAACCTGCGCGTCTATGAAGGCCGCTTCTACGAAGACGCGTATCTGGCCGGCATCGTCGCGGGCAAGATGACCAAGACCAACACCATCGGCTTCGTCGGCTCGTTCCCGATCCCCGAAGTGCTGCGCAACGTCAACGCCTACACCCTGGGCGCGCAAAGCGTGAACCCGAAGATCAAGACCAAGGTGGTCTGGGTCAGCTCGTGGTTCGATCCCCCGAAGGAAACCGAAGCCGCGCAGACCCTGATCAACGGCGGCGCCGACGTGCTGCTGCAGAACACCGATTCGTCGGCCGTGCTGCAGACCGCCGAAAAGGCCGGCAAGTACGCCTTCGGCTGGGATAGCGACATGAGCGCCTATTCGGCCAAGGCCCACCTGGGCTCGGCCGTCCTCAACTGGGGCGTGTACTACGAGAAGGCGATCAACGACGTGCTCAACAAGACCTGGAAGACCGAGGTCACGAAGTGGGGCACCAAGGAAGGCA
>CAYUYC010000313.1:0-3634 GCA_964448945.1 uncultured Burkholderiaceae bacterium | reverse complement strand
CAAACAACTCGAACGCGAATTCACGCCCGAGGAGATGGCGAAGATCCAATCGCTGGGCGGCTGGGATGCGCTGATGCAGCGCTTGAAGGAATTGCTCGATACGCAAAAGGAGCGCCACGAAGGCGGCAACCGCTGGATCGGCACCGGCGGCACCAGCCCGTTCGGCGCCCACGGCTTCAATCCTGAGGGCATCCGCATCGGCCAGGACGAATCGCGCCATCGGCGTGCGGTCAAAGTCTGGGATCACCGCGCTTATCGCGATTACGACGACAACGTCGAACTCGGCACGCGCAACCTCAAGGTGGCCTTGCGCCGTCTGCGGCGGTTTGCGCGCGAAGGTGCCGATCTCGAACTCGACCTCGACGACACCATCGCCTCGACCGCACGCAATGCGGGCTGGCTCGACATCCGGATGGTTCCCGAGCGGCACAACGCGGTGAAGGTGCTGATGCTGCTCGACGTGGGCGGCACGATGGACGATCACATCCAGCGCACCGAGGAGTTGTTCTCGGCCGCGAAGGCCGAGTTCAAACACCTGGAGTTCTACTACTTCCACAACTGCGTCTATGACTATCTGTGGAAGAACAATCGGCGCCGTCACAGCGAGCGCACGCCCACCGCGGACGTGCTGCACAAATACACGCCCGACTACAAGCTCATCCTCGTCGGCGACGCGACCATGAGCCCGTATGAGATTCTTCAGCCCGGCGGCAGCGTGGAATACAACAACGCCGAGGCCGGCCAGGTCTGGCTGCGCCGCCTGCTCGACACCTTCCCCAAGGCGGTATGGCTCAATCCCGAGCCCGAAGGGCTGTGGCAATACCGCCAGAGCATCGACATCATCCGGCACCTGATGGCTGGACGGATGTACTCGGTCACGCTCCAGGGCATGGAGCGCGCGATGCGGCAGTTGTCGAAGTAAAACGCGCCGGCTGCCGCAGGGCCGCTCAGGCTCAATGCGCGGCTGCGGGCGCAGGCGCGACCGCCGCGCGCATCGCATCGGCGATGGTCTTGGCGGCCTGCTCGGCCACCTCGGCATCGGCAGCCTCGACCATCACGCGGATCACCGGCTCGGTACCTGACGGACGAATCAACACCCGGCCTTGCGAGCCGAGCGATTTCTCGACGCGCTTGGCCGCGTCCACCACGGCGGGCTGCGCCTTCCAGTCGAAGCCCTTGGCGACCTTCACGTTGATCAAGGTCTGCGGATACAAGGACAAGGCGCCGACCAGTTCGGCCAGCGACTTGCCCTGGCGCTGCATGGCGGCGAGCACCTGCAGGGCCGAGACCGTGCCGTCCCCGGTGCTGTGCTTGTCGAGGCAGATCAGATGACCGGAGCCTTCGCCGCCCAGATGCCAACCGCGGGCATGCAGTTCTTCCAGCACGTACCGGTCGCCGACCTTGGCGCGCACGAATTCGATGCCCCAGGTCTTGAGCGCGAGTTCGACCGCGAGATTGGTCATCAAGGTGCCGACCGCACCAGGCACGCGCATGAGCCGTGCGCGGTCTTGCACCAGCACATACAAAAGTTCGTCGCCGTTGAACAGCCTGCCTTGGGCGTCGACGATCATCAGTCGGTCGGCGTCGCCGTCGAGCGCGATGCCCAGATCGGCTCCGGCGGCGATGACCTGCTCGCGCAGGTGATCGGTATGCGTGGCACCGACGCCGTCGTTGATGTTCAAGCCGTCGGGCGTGGTCGCCACCGGCGTGACGCGCGCGCCCAGTTCATGGAACACCGCGGGCGCGGTCTGATACGCGGCGCCATGGGCACAATCGACCACCAGATGCAGTCCGCGCAGATCGAGATCGGTCGGGAAGGTCGACTTGCAGAATTCGATGTAACGCCCGGCGGCGTCTTCGAGCCGACGCGCGCGGCCGAGACCGGCCGAATCGACGCACGGCAGCCCTTGGGCGAGCTGGGTGTCGATCTGGCGCTCGATCGCCGCCTCGATCTCGTCGGGCAACTTGCCGCCATCGCGGCCGAAGAACTTGATGCCGTTGTCATCGTAAGGATTGTGCGAAGCCGAGATCACGACGCCGGCATCCAGACGCAGCGCCCGCGTGAGATAAGCCACGCCCGGCGTGGGCAAGGGGCCGCACAGAATCACGTCGCAACCCGCGGAAGCAAAGCCGGCTTCGAGCGCCGATTCGAGCATGTAGCCCGAAATGCGCGTGTCCTTGCCGATCAGCACCTTCGGATGCCGCCCTTCGGCACCGTTGCCCGCCAACACCCGACCCGCCGCCGCGCCCAGATGCAGCACAAAGTCCGGCGTGATCGGCGATTGTCCGACCTTGCCGCGCACGCCGTCGGTGCCGAAGTATTTGCGAGTCATGGTTTTCTCCTCTGCGCTGCCTGGTGTGATCGATCAGGCCGCTTGTTTGCGCCCGCAGTCTAGCGAGGCTCAGCGACCGTCGCGCGGCATAACCTCACGCAACACCGCCAGTGCTTCCACGGTTTCGCGCACATCGTGCACCCGCACGATCTGCGCCCCGGCTTGCACGGCGAGCACCGCCGCCGTCACGCTGCCGCTGACGCGATCGGCGGGCCGGGAATCGGGCTTGCCCGACCAGCGCGCGATCATGCTCTTGCGCGATGCGCCGATCACTACCGGAAAGCCGGTATCGGCGAAGGTCGACGTCGCGCGCAGCAACGCGAGATTGTCTTCGTTGCGCTTGCCGAAACCAAAGCCCGGATCGATGGCGATGCGTTGCTGCGCCACGCCGACAGCCGAGAGGACTTGAACCCGCGCGCGCAGGAACGCCAGCACCTCGGCAACCGGATCGTCATACGCCGGCGCGAGTTGCATGGACTTGGGTTCGCCCTGCATGTGCATCAGGCACACCCCGGCCTCGCTCGCCGCGACGACCTCCACCGCGCCCGGTGCACGCAGAGCATTGATGTCGTTGACGATCGCTGCCCCCGCGTCGATGGCCTGGCGCATCACCTCGGCCTTGTAGGTATCCACTGAAACCGGCGCGCCCAAGGGCACGACGGCGCGCAGCACCGGCATCAGGCGCCGCAGTTCTTCGTCCAGGGGCAAGGGCTCGGCACCGGGGCGCGAGCTTTCGGCGCCGATGTCGATGATCGCAGCGCCGTCGGCCAGCATGCGTTCGGCATGCGCGATCGCCGCGGCCGGATCGAAATGTTCACCCTGGTTCGAGAACGAATCGGGCGTGACATTGAGGATGCCCATCACGACCGGTCGGGTCAGGTCGATGCGATGCTTGCCGCAATGCCAGACAGTGGCGCGTGACGTCATGCCTACCTCGATCGTGCTGCAACAGAAACGACAAGGGCCAGCATCTGCTGGCCCTCGCCGGTGGCTTTCAACACCTCAGACCGGATTGCCTGCCGGTTCCCCGGCCCCGCCTTCGGGCTTGGACGGCGCCGCGGGCGGCTTGGTCGAGCCGTCGCTTTGGCGCGGCGGCCGCACCGGACGGCCGGCCATGATGTCGTCGATCTGGTCGGCGTCGATGGTCTCGAATTCCATCAGCGCATTGACCATCACCTCGACCTTGTCGCGATGCTGGTTGAGCAGGCCGACGGTGATCGCGTACTGCTCGTCGAGGATGCGACGGATCTCGGCGTCGATGTTTTGCATCGTCGCCTCGGAGGTGTTGGTCGTCTTGGTGA
>CAYUYC010000312.1:0-3686 GCA_964448945.1 uncultured Burkholderiaceae bacterium | reverse complement strand
TCTTCGGGCAGCGCGGCGTCGCCGAACAAGGTGGCATGGGTGACGACGATGGGTTGTGCGCCCAATGCGCGGGCGGCGTTCACCGCGCATTCGAGGTCGGTGCGAAAGGCCGCGATCGCGCTTTCGGGGACGCGGTCGGCCACCTCGGTGTTGCGGGTTTCGCGCCAGATCGAAAAGCGCCGCACCGTGGTCATCACCACCGAAGGTATTTGTTGTTTGGCCAGTTGTTCGACCCGGCCCAAGAGCCGCGAACGATCGGTCAGGCTCGGGCGCACGCTGATGGGTTGATCCGGTTGGTGACAAAAGGGCTCGGTGGTCCCGATGTAATTGGCCGGGCTCGGGTAGATGACCACATAGCGCGCGCCGAGTTGCCGCACGGCGCGTTCGAGATAGCCGGTGCGGCCGATGCGCTGCCCGGGGATCGCGATGTTCACCACGTTGAAGCGTGCCGGGGCGCGCGCGTTGAGCAGCGCTTCGAGCTGGCGCGGATATTCGTGGTCGGGGCTTTCATACAGGCCGAAGGTTTCGGACGCGCCGAAGGTCACGATGTTGGTGCGTCCGGCCACCGGCTCGGGACCGCGATAGCCCAACGAGTTCATCGACCATTTGAGGTAGCGGGCGAACGGTTTGCCTTCCTTGCCGTAAGGGCTGGTCTGGAAGACCGTGTTGATCGAGTACGCGTCGAACAAGGGCGCGCCATGGCGCATGTAGTCCTCGACGCGCGGGGCGATCTCGAGGGTGGCGAGGGCCAGTGCGCCGTAGCCGACGAAACGCAGTGCGGTGAGCAGTCGCATCGTGGTCTCTCAGAACTGGAAGTACACGAACGCCTGCGGTTCGCCGCCGAGGAACAGCGTCAGGTAAAGCATCAAGGTATAGGCGACCACTTTGACCGGCGTCGGAATCCAGCGCAGCCGCATGAAGAACAACTCGCCGCTGCGCCATTGAATGAACTGCACGACCACCAGCGGCGCAATGATGAACAGGATGCGCTTGAGCTGGCCGAGATCGAGCTGGGCGAACGGATGCGCGAGCGCCGCGGTCATGTGGGCGATCTGATGCATCGACGTCGCGCGAAACAACAGCCAGCCGTAGCAGGTCATCAGGAACATGCTCGCGATGCACAGCGTGGTCCACAGCCAGGACGCCGACGAGAACCAGCGCGCGACGCGGGTGAGTGCCGGTGTGGCGAGGCGATGCAGCACCAGAATCGCGCCGTGATAGAAGCCCCAGAACACGAAGTTCCACGCCGCGCCGTGCCACAGGCCGCCCAGCAGCATGGTGAGCATGAGGTTGCGATACGTGGTCGCGGTGCCGTCGCGATTGCCGCCCAGCGATTTGTAGAGGTAGTCGCGCAGCCAGCTTGAGAGGCTGATGTGCCAGCGCCGCCAGAAATCGGAAGGGTTGGTCGCGAAGTAGGGCAGGTTGAAGTTCAGAACGAACTCGAAGCCCATCATCTTGGCGATGCCGCGCGCAATGTCGGTATAGCCCGAGAAATCGCAATAGATCTGGAAGGTGAACGCCAGCAGACCGATCAGCGTCTCGCCGCCCGAGGGCGTCGGGTTGGCAAAGACCGCATTGGCGATCGGCGCGAGGTTGTCGGCGATGTAGACCTTCTTGAAGAAGCCCCAGACCACCAGATGCATGCCTTCGATGACTTGTGCGCGCTGGATGCGGCGCGGGTTGACCACCTGGGGCAGCAGCGATGCGGCGCGCTGGATCGGGCCGGCCACGAGGTGCGGGAAGTACAGCACGCCGAGGAAGAAGTCCCAGAACGAGCGCGATGCATGCAACTGGCCGCGATACACGTCGATCGTGTAGGACAGCGCCTGGAAGGTATAGAACGAGATTGCCACCGGCAGCACGATGTCGAAGGTGCGCACCGGAACATCGAGTCCGAACACGCGCAACAGTTCGGCGGCCGAATCGGTGAAGAAATTGAAGTACTTGAAGAACCCCAGCAGCCCGAGGTTGGCGACGACGCTGACGATCACATAGCGCTTGCGCGTGGCCTGCGGCGTGCCGTCGTGTGCGGTGGCCTCGAGCCGCAGCGAGATCCAGTAATCGAGCGAGGTCGTGACCAGCAGCGGGAGCAGGAAGCGCCAATCCCAGCTGGCGTAGAACACGCAGCTGGCGATGACCAGGAAGACGTTCTGTGCGCGATGCGGCAGCAGGTAGTACACCAGCAGCACGACCGGCAGGAATCCGAGCAGGAATTGAGCGGAATTGAACAGCAAGCCTGCGTCTCCGGGAGCGGGTGATCGGTGATGCGATGGGGGGTGCTGATGTGTCGTGCCGGCAGGACGTGGCCGGCGCGAGGCACCGCATTCTGCACGAGCACCGGAGTTTCTCCGTCACCCGAACGCGGGTCATCCAAGAAAATCACAGATTGCCGGCGCAAAAAACAAACGGCCCGCAGGGTTGCGGGCCGTTGGCCGGGGTGGTGGTGCGGGCTTACTTCCCGAAAGGCGTGATGACGGGCGTGCCCGTCGGCATCAGCCCCCGCACCGTGACGGCGGTTGGCAGGCTGCCGTTGAGCGTCGCGAAAGGCGAGGAACCCGTGGTCAGGAAATTGCCGGCCGAGAAGTTCATGAAGCCCGGATCGCCGGCTTGCGCGGTCAGACCGCCCAGGCCGGTGCCGTCGAACTTGGTGCCAGCGGCCAGTCCGCCGTCGGCCGCGCTGGCATAGACGTTCTGGAACTTGTTGATCCAGTTCGAACTCCAGTCGGCCACGCCTTGCCAGTAGTACAAGGCGAAGGGCGCGGTGGTGCCCGACGTCGCACTCGCGTAGAACAGGTTGTTGCGCGCGACCACGGTCGTGCTGCCGTTCTTGGTGTTGAGCAGATCGAAGATCGGGGTGGCCGGCAATTGCGATCCGGTCGCGAGCATCGAGATCACGCGGTTGTTGTAGAAGTAGAGATGGCCGTAGCGCCGGTGATTCGAACTGAAGCCGTCGCCATGGCCGACGATGACAGGCGCTTCGCTGTAGATGGTGGGCTTGCGCGCCACCAGGATGTTCGAATAGATGAAGGCCTTCGAGACCAGCTTCTCGCCTTGGGCATCGAGCGCGGCGGCTTCATAGGGGCCATTGGATTCCGGATCGCGCAAGGCGATCAGATCGACGCCGTCCTCGATGTAGTTGTAGCGGAAGATCACGCCGGCCGAACGTTCCTTGATGTTGTCGCCGCCGGTGCCGGTCACGGGCGGACCGAAGTAGTTGTATTCGTAGATCGTGCCGATGCCCTCGGTATAGGCGTTGTGTTCGCTGGCCTTGCCCGCGATGCCGTTGCCGTGGAAGTAGTTGTACGAGATCGTGAGGCCGTAGTTCTGCATGTACTGGTCGCCGCCCGAATTCGCGAACACGCCCAGACCGTTGTTGGTGAACTCGCAATCGTCGATGACCACATGCTCGGTGCCCACGAGATAGATGCCCGAGCTGAATTCGGCCCAATTGCCGGTTGAACCCGACAGCTTGGTCACCCGGTAGGACGGATGCGCGTTCTGGAACTTCAGGCCGGTGATGTGCAGATAGCCGGGCTTGTACATCGCGGCGCGCGACACCACGCTCGAATCGGGCACCACGACTTCGATGAGCCCGGCCGAATCGGTGTACGAATTGGCGCCGGTGCCGGTGGGCATGATGGCGCCGTTGCCGTCGAACACCGGGCGTTCACCGTTGGGGCCGGCCA
>CAYUYC010000311.1:0-3698 GCA_964448945.1 uncultured Burkholderiaceae bacterium | reverse complement strand
GGTTGATTTCCGCCAGCGAGGCATCGGTTTCCATGTAGGTCGTGTACAGCTTCTTGAACACATCGGCGGCTTGCGGTTGCGAAGCGGCCGGCACGCCGATGCCGTTGGCGAGCTCGAGCGCTTGCGCGTCGGTCAGGCCGACGAGCGGATCGACGAAGACCTTGATGATCTTCTCGGGCGTGGCGTGGGCCACTTCTTCGATGTCCATCCCGCCTTCGCTCGACGCCATCAAGGCGACCTTCTGCGTGGCGCGATCGGTCAGCGCGGCTGCGTAGTATTCCTTCTTGATGTCGGCGCCGTCTTCGATGAGCAGGCGACGCACCTTCTGGCCTTCGGCGCTGGTCTGATGCGTGATCAGTTGCATGCCGAGGATCTTGGTCGCGTATTCGCGCACCTGATCGAGCGACTTGGCGACCTTGACGCCACCGCCCTTGCCGCGGCCGCCGGCATGGATCTGAGCCTTGACGACCCAGACCGGACCACCCAGGGTCTCGGCGGCCTTGACCGCTTCATCGACGGTGAAGCAAGGAATGCCGCGCGGTACCGGTACGCCGTACTTACGCAGGATTTCCTTGCCCTGATATTCGTGAATCTTCATGCGTGCTCCTCGCTTCTCGCTTTAGTGGCTAGGGTGGAAAACTCAGGCACGTTTGGCGTGCCATTTGGGGTAATAAATCCGGACCGCCTCGCCGTCGCTTTTGAGCGCATGGCAGGAATCGAGCTCGAACGGACGCCGTTCGCCGCTGGCGAGCTGGTCGGGATGGAAGATGCTGCCGGCAAAAGCCTGGATGGCGGCGGTCGGCAAGACGCTGGCCAATTCGGTCAGGTGGGTGCAACCCTGCACTCCGCCCAGGCGTTCTTTGACGCCGGCGCGAAAACCTTTGACCAGATTGAGGCCGACGAGCTTGCTGTAATCAGGTTCGATGCTGCCGCAATGGCCGGGATACGGATGGGCGGCGGATTGTGCCTCGACGGCAATCACGTTGAAGGCGATGTCGATCGTGACTCGCAGATGCATTTCATGCACGGGCTCGCCCGCTGCACGAACGCCGGACAACAACTGAAAGTCGTGGTCCTTGATATCGGAGAGCACCGCTTCAAGATCCCACAAACCATCGTCGCGGGCGTAGGCCTCGACGCGTATGGCGCGGGTATGCATCCGCTTACGCGGGGCGGCCGGTGGCTTTATCGGCATGTGGTCCTCGGCACGCTGTTCGTCGCGGTGGACACTTCGTGTCCTGCCTCGGCGCTCTTGCGCCGGTTCAACGATCGCGCGGAAACGGTTCCTTGTCGAAGTTTCCAGCCGCGCGGACTTCCGCGCAGCCTCTTTGGTGCAGTGCAAAAGGATAACACGAATGCTTGCATTCCCTGCGCTAGGGAATACGCGCGTCGCCCTCGTTCTGCGCCTTCAAGGCCTGGACATTACCGCAGGAGGGCACGGTTGCGCACGCGATCGGGCAAAGCGGCACTGACCGGCGCGTTCGCCGCTTGCGCGCGCGCGGCCTGCGCGGAAGCGATCGACACCGGACAGCCGCCGGTATTGACGTACGCCATGGCCTGACCGAGCACCGCCTCGCTGGTGTCGCCCAGCGGATGATCGAGATCGTCGAGCACCGTCGTACACGTCGGCGCGATGCCGTTGAAATAACCGCCGTTGCCGTTCGCGTTCACGGTCTCGAATACCACCGGCGCAAACACCTGGGAGCAGTTGGCGACGGGGATCTGCCCGACCGGTTTGCCGTAACTCAACGACCCGATCTGCACCACGGTCAGATAAGGCTTGAGCGCATTGATGACCAGTTCGCTCGCCGAGGCCGTCCAACTGCTGGTCAGCACGAACACCCGCGGCAAGGACAACGCGGTGTCGGACGCGATGCCGACGAAGTAATCGTTGTGGTCGTAGCCGGCATTCTTGTCGTTGTAGTAATAGCGGATGAAGGTGTTCGAGGTGCTGACCCGGTTGCCCGCGATCATCGCGGCCAGTTCGTTGGCCATGCTCACATAGCCGCCGCCGTTGTAGCGCAAGTCCAGCACCAGATCGTTCACCGCGGCTTGCTGGAAGGTCCGGAACGCCGCGCGCAATTCGGGCAGCGTGGTGTTCGGTGCGAGGAACTGATTGAACGCGAGATACCCGACCTTGGCGCCATTGGTCGCGGTGAGCACCCGGGTGTCGAATACCGCGTCGCGCGTGATGGTGGTCGAACTCAGCGCGACCGAGAACGTGGTCGACGCACCGGTGCCGCGCAATTCCAAGGTGATCGGCGTCCCGGTCTGGGTCGGATACAACAAATCGATCGCGCCTTGCGTCGAGGGCGCCGCACCGTTGATGGCCACCAGGGTGTCGCCGCGCCGCACATCCGCGAGTGCCGCCGGAGAGCCCGGCTCCACATAGGCCACGCGGATCGGCCCCGGGTCGCTGGCCGAGGTCGCATAGGCCGGATCATTCTTCCACTCGATGCCATACCCGGTCTCTTGGCCGGCTTGGAACAGGGCGTTGTACTCCTGCTCCGACATCGTGAAGCTGTAATGGTCGGTCGGCACCCAGCGCAACGCGAGGAAATAGTCTTCGACGCCTGCGTATTGCGCCGGATTGGCGCTGGGCATGTTGGCCGTCCAGTAATACGCGCCGTTCATGTACTGGTAGAGCCACGACTTCTGATTGTCGATCGATGCGCATTGCGGCGTAGACAAAGGCACCGGATCGAGCAGCGTGGAATCGATCGAATAACCGCCCCCGCCGCCGCAACCGCCCAACAACGCGACGCCCAACGCAAATGCCGCGGCCCGCTTCATGCGCGGCGACCATCGGCGAATCATCGATGCTTGTTGCATAACGGCTCCCCAGTCCACACTGGATCGCATCATATCGCCGCTATTCATCGCTCCCGCCAACGACCCGGCGCACGACATCGCCGGAAAAACCACGTGCGGCGAGAAAGCGCATCTGGCGTGCACGCTCCTTGGCATCGGTCGCCGGCTGCCCAAAGCGCTTGAGCCAGACCGTGCGGGCGCGCTCGAATTCAGTGGCGCGCAAGGCATCGACCTGGACGGCCACCAGTTCAGGGGCCAGTTGATGGGTTTTGAGTTCCTGTTTGACGCGCGCGACGCCGAAGCGCTCGGCACGCCGATGCGCGAGCGATTCGGCAAAACGCACGTTGGACAACAGCTTGGCGCGCTCGAGTTCATCGAGCACGGCGCTCAATTGCTCGGCCGATTCGGCATGGGCGCGCAGCTTGCGTTCGAGTTCGATGCGGCTGTGCTCGCGTCGGGCGAGCGCGGCAAGCGCCCGCCCTTTGAGCGATAGCGGTGGTCGAGCCATGCCAGCGTCACCCGGCTAAGCCCAGCGCTTATTCCTTCGCGGGCTTGTCGGCCTTGTCGGCCTTCTCCGCCTTTTCAGCCTTGGCGTTCGACTTGTCGTCGGTCGCGCCACGGGTGGCAATGCCGAGCTTCTCGCGGATCTTGTTCTCGATCTCGAGCGCCAGCACCGGATTGGCCTTGAGGAATTCGCGCGCGTTGTCCTTGCCCTGGCCGATCTTGTCGCCGTTGTAGGCATACCAGGCGCCGGACTTGTCGACGATGTTCAGATTGGCGCCGAGGTCGAGCACCTCGCCTTCGCGCGACGTGCCTTCGCCGTACAGGATGTCGAACTCGGCCTGCTTGAACGGCGGCGCGACCTTGTTCTTGACGACCTTGACGCG
>CAYUYC010000310.1:0-3720 GCA_964448945.1 uncultured Burkholderiaceae bacterium | reverse complement strand
CGCGGCCGCACGCATCTGCTCGCCGATCGCCAGCGTCATCGCCGAGGCGCCCATGCGGCGAATGTCTTCGACGCGGCTGCCGCCCAGCGTGGTCGGCAAGAAAGTGTCGGGGATGTGGCCGTCGAGCGAACCCGAGACATCGGGCAGGATGATGGGCACCAGGCCGAACGCTTCGACGAGTTCACGCACCGCGTCGATGTCGCCCGCGGTCAGATGCGCGCCGGCCAGGATGTTGATTTGTTGCGCGTCGCGCGCGGGCGCGGGTTCGACCAGACTGCGCGCCATCGCTTCGACGGCCTTGGCAAAACCGTCCTGAAAAGCGCCGACGTAATCGGGCGTCGAGACATAAACGATCGCGGTCTCGGCCAGCTCGGGGTGGGCTTCGCGGATGAGCTTGAGATAACCCTCGACGTCATCGCCCTTGGTCTCGGTCAGGCCCGTCGAGCAGATCCCGATCAACGCCGGCTTGGCGCGGTTGTAGATGTTGACGATCGCTTGTTCGAGATTCTCGAGACCGCCGAGGATGGTGGTCACCTCGTTCATCGCGGTGGTCTGCAGCGGGATCGTTTCTTTGAAATGCCGCACCAGCAGCACCAGGCCGAACGAGGTGCAGCCCTGGGCGCCGTGCATCAGCGGCATGGCGCGGTCGATGCCCAGAAAGGCGTAGCTCGCACCGAGCGGCGAACTCATCTTGAGCGGATTGACCGCGCAGGCCTTCTTGCTTTGCGTGACGGTGGCCATGGTCTTACCTCGCCGCGCAGGCCACGTCGGCCGCGGTTTCCCACGGGGCCGGCAAGCGCACCTGCTGCCACATCGGGTTGTTGATGGCCTTGTCGATCTCACGGACCATCTCGACCATGCCGACGTAGCCGGCATAGGCGTAATGGCGCTCCTGGTTGATGTCCATCCAGGGCATGCGCGCCTTGAGCGCGACGAATTGCGAGCGCCCGCCCGACAGCATGATGTCGGCCTTGGCGTCCTTGAGCATCGCGTACATCTGACGTGCGGGCAGTTCATCGATCATGTGCGCGTCGGTGCCCATGATCTCGTTGATGCGTTCCTTGTCTTCCTTGGTCGACTTCTTGACGCTGGTGCCCGCGATCTCCATGCCGGCTTCCATCAGCGCCGAGACCACCGACCACGACTTGACCCCGCCGGTGATCAGCAGCACGCGCTTGCCTTCGAGGCGCGGCCGGAAGGCTGCGAGCGCCGCGTAAGCGCGCTGTTCTTCCACGGCGATCAGACGCTCGCAGCGTTCGAGCAATTCGGCATCGGCACCGCGCTCGACCAGCAGCGCACACAGTTTGCGCAGCGTGTCGGACATGTCGGACACGCCGTAGAACGAGCCTTCGAAGTACGGAATCCCGTAGCGCTCTTCCATCTTGCGCGCCACATTGATCATCGACTTGCTGCACACCATCATCGCGACCCGCGCGCGATGGCTGCACGCGATGTCGCGGTAGCGCGCATCGCCCGAGAAGGTCGCGAGCACGCGGATGCCCAGCGCATCGAGCAGCGGCTTGACCTGCCAGAGTTCGCCCGAGAGGTTGTACTCGCCGATGATGTTGATGTCGTAGGGCGTGGTGTACTCGGGCTCCTGGGTACCGACCACATAGTCGAGCAAGGCTTCGGCGCCGAGCTTGTTGCCCAGGTTCTTCGAGCCCGCGAAGCCCGGCGCATTCACGGGGATGACGGGCTTGCCGAATTTTTCGCTCGCGCGTTTGCAGACCGCTTCGATGTCGTCGCCGATCAGCGCGGTCACGCAGGTCTGGTAGACGAAGATCGCGGGCGGATCGTTCTTCTCGATGATTTCGCGGATCGACTTGAACAGGCGCTTCTCGCCGCCGTAGATGACGTCGAGTTCATTCACATCGGTGGTGTAGCCGGTGCGGTAGGTCTGTGCGCCGCTCGAGGCGGCCGAGCGGTTGTCCCAGGAATTGCCTTCGCAGGCGATGGGGCCGTGCACCAGATGGGCGACGTCGACGACCGGTTGCAGTGCGATCTTGGCGCCGTCGAAGGCGCAACCGCCCGCGGCTGCGCCGGGCGTGAGCTGCTTGGCGCAACCCTTCTTGCGTTCCTTGGCGGACTTGGCCTGGTTATGGTCGCAGGCCGGTTCCTCGAACACCGAGGCGATCTTGTCCTTCAACGCTTGGCCCATGCCGACCTCCAGTCCATGCACGGCGTTGGAACGCGCGCGCAGGTTTTGCCATTCTTTTTCTTCTTGTCAGCACATTGCGTGCCTGCAATGCGCTCACAAGAAAAGGCCGCAAGACAGCCGGCCTAAAAGAGCGATACGGTCCGAAGGGTAGGTCCGTATCGCGAGAGGGATCAGGCAGCGACGCCGGGTTCGCCCGAAAAGCGAATCAGCACGTCTTCATCGAGCGGGAAGAACTGGCAGGCCAGCCGATACGGCGGCGGCATGTCGTTGTTCTCGATCTTCTTGATCTGTTCTTTCGAGAGAAAGCCTTCGGCCGCCAACGTGGCCTTTTCTTTCTCGGTCAGATGCTGGGCATGCGCCTTCTTGTCGCCCAGGATGGTGACGTGCACCAGGCACGAACCGCAGTTGCCGTCTTCGCATTCGAAGGGCAGAGGAATCTTGTGTTCCTTGGCGAACTTGAGGATGGTGTTGCGCGCACCGGTCTTGACGTAGACGGTGTCGTCCTTGGGCAGGATCGGCGAACTGAAGGTGATGTTGGGCATCGCGGTACTCCGTTGAACCTGCGGTACACGGTGCCGGTGCGCTCCCCGCGCAACCGGCACTTTCAGACTCCGCGCGTCAGCGCACCAGATCGAACGAGATGTCGGTCACGCCGGTGACGATGGTTTCGTCATCGAGCTTCTCGAAATGCTCGTCGAGCAGCATTTGCAGCACGCGCAGACCGCCTTCGTAACCCCAGATCGGGAAGCGATGCATGAGGTGACGATCGAAGATCGGGAAGCCCAGGCGGATCAAGGGCGTGTTGCAATCGCGCTCGAGGTACTTGCCGTAGACGTTGCCGATCAGATAGTCGACCGGCTCGGTCATCAGCAGCGAACGCAGATGCCACAAGTCGCGCTTGGGGTAGACCTTGCAGCCCTTGCCGAACGGCGAAGCGTCGAGCAGGGCTTGCACCTTGGCGGCCCACTTGTCGTCACCGTTGGTGGACAGCACATGCACCGGCTCGGCACCGAGTTCGAGCAGGAACTCGACCAGGCCCAGCGTCATGTCGGGATCGCCGTAGATCGCGTACTTCTGGCCGTGCAGATAAGCCTGGGCATCGGCGATCGCGTCGACGAGGCGGCCGCGTTCCTTGGTGAGTTCGGCGGGGATCGCCTTGCCGGTCAGTTCCGACAGCTTCATGAGGAAACGGTCGGTACCGGTCACACCCACCGGGCAGTTCAGCGCCGCGACCTTCTGGCCGGTCGAGGCGACGAAGTCCAGCGTCTTCTCGGTGCAGTACTCCTGCATCGACAGCGTGGCCGAGGCTTCGAGCGCAGCCTTGGTCGCTTCGAGCGGGGTGCCGCCGTCGTACATGCGGTATTCGCCGTCGGTCGGCGTATCGAAGATTTCTTCGACGTCCGACAGGATGGTCGCGTCGACGCCCATCAGCTTGAAGATGCGCTTGACTTCACGCAGGTTGCCCGGCGCAAAACCATCGAAGCCGCCGATGAAGTTGATCTTGCCGGCGATCGGCGCGGCTTGCTTGGCTTCCTTGCCCCAGAAGTAGGTCAGGATGCCCT
>CAYUYC010000309.1:0-3721 GCA_964448945.1 uncultured Burkholderiaceae bacterium | reverse complement strand
CGTAGCGACCGGCAAAGCGCCAGCGCCAGATGCCGACCACCATGCCGGTGAGCGCGAGCACCGTCGCCACGAGCGAGGTGTAGATCACGATCTCGGTCCAGACCCCGTCGAACACGCCGCCGCGAAACGGATACAGCCAATGGATCCAGGCGCCGATCCAATTCCAGGCGCGCTCGATGCGGGTGGCATCGCGCACCACCTCGCCGGTCGTCGACGAGACGTAATACAGCGTCGCGTCGGCATCGTCGGCCTGGATGCGCAGCAAGGGACGATGTGCATCGAGCGCACGCGAATGCGTCCACGCGTCTTCGTCGATGCTGCCGAGGTCGGCAAGCGGCGCCTCGAGCGTGTAGGCACGCACCGCGCTGATCGCATCGGCGGTGGACACCGCGGCGATGCGCTGGCCGGTCCGCGCATCGACCGCGATGGCCGGCCCGCGGGCCCAGGTGAACACATAGCGCGGCGCGCCTGCGATGGTGGTCAAGCGCACCGCATCGGGTGGCGCACCGGGCGGCGCATTGCCGCGCCCCGCGGCCGCGAGCGCCTGCGCCAGATCGACGCAGCAGCCCTCGACCGCGAGCGGCGGCAAGCCCGCGCGATGCTCGCTCGGGGTGAGCTTGGGATAGCCCACGTACATCATCACCACGCCCGAGACGAACCACATCGCCATGAACAGGCACAGCAGCACGCCCATCCAGCGATGGGCGAGAAAGAGAAAGCGCTTCATGACCGTCTCCGATCAAAAGCGCATCTGCAAGGCCAGTTCCACGGTGCGCGGCGCGCCGAGATAGAACATCGGTGTGCCGGTGACCCAGCGCGCGTAGACCTTGTCGGTCAGGTTGCGCACGCGCAAGGTCAGGTTGGCGTCGGGCGTCACACGGTAGGCGGCAAATGCACCGTAGATCGTGTAGGCCGGCACCCACATGGTGTTGGCCGAGTTGGCATAGCGCGAAGCGACGTAACGCGCATCGGCCCCGGCCTCCCATTGCGGATTGGAGGTGTAGGTCACCCAGGCATTGGCCACGCGTGCGGGCGTGTTCGCAGGCGTGTTGCCGTTGCGCGAGACCGCGACGCCGCCCGAGGTTTCGGTGAAGTCGTCGTACTGCGCATCGACATAGGCGAAGTTGCCTTGCAACAGCCAGGCGGCAGTGGCGCGCCACGAGGCCGCGAGCTCGACCCCGCGCGAAGACTGCTGGCCGACCGGAATCGTCACCGTCGGATCGTTGGGATCGCTGACCGCGATGTTCTTGCGCGTGATGGTGTATGCCGCAATCGTGCCGGTACCCTTGCCCTCGGCAAAGTCGAACTTGCTGCCGATCTCGAACTGATGGCCGGTGGTCAGATCGAAAGTGCGTACCTGGCTGAAGGTCGCGGTGGTCAGGATGCCCGCGGGCGGATCGGCGGCGGTGCTGTATTGCGCGTAGGCGTTGGCACCCGGCGCGATGTCGGCCATCACGCCGATGCGGCCCGTGACCGGGCGATAGGTGCGCTCGAAATACGCAGGGTCGGTCGCGGTGACGGTACGCTGGTTGCGCACTTCGAGGTCGATCTCGTCACGGCGCAAGCCGGTGACCAAGGCCAGCTTGTCGGTGAACCGGGTCCGGTTCTCGAGGAACACGGCCAGCGTCGTGACGCGGTTGGACCGATCGGGCACGAAGCCCGGCACCATGCCCGGAATGTCGAAGAAATGCTCGACGGTGTACTGGTAGGGATCGACCGTGCTCACCGCGGCCGACAACGAGCGCGGGAAGCGCGTCTGCTTGTTGACGCTGTAATCGAAGCCCGCGGCCCAGTCCGACGGCAGGCCGGCGAGCAGGCCTTTGCGGGTGTACTCGACGCGATCGCCGTTGAGTTGCTGATCGTGCCGTTGCAAGAGCGCCGACGAACGTGTGATCGCGGTGTTGCTTGCGTTGTAGCGGTAGCTCTCGACGTTGCGGTAGTCGCGCAAAGCGTCGTAGTGATAAAGCGTGTTGCGCACGCTGCCTGAATCGCCGAGCTTGTAATCGACGATCGACCGCGCCCATTTCACGGTCTGTTCGTAAATGCCGTCGGCCGTGTTGTAGTTCTTGAAGCGGATGCCTTCGTCGATGCGCAATTCGCCGACCGTGGGCTGCAAGGCCGGCGTGCCCCAGTAGGGCCGATCGACCTTTTCGTTCTGATACTCGACCGCGAGCGTATGCGACAGCTGCGCATTCACATCGGTCAACAAGGATGCGGCGAGATTCCAGGCTTCGCGCTTGTTGCCCTCGACCCAGCCGGTGCTGTAGGTACGGCTCACATCGGCACGCGCGTAGTTGCGCACACCCTCGCCCGAACCCAGCCGGCCATTGACGCCGAGGCCGAGCATCGAGGTGTCATACGAGCCGTAGCTCATGCGCGCCAGCACATCGTTGCCGTCGCGATGCGCGAGCTTGGTGATGTAATTGATCGAGCCGCCCACCGCCCCGGCGCCGAACAAGAAGGTGGAAGGCCCGCCGATGACCTCGACCCGGTCGTAGATCCAGCTGTCGACCGGCCGCGCCGCGATGGCGTCGTATTGCACGGTGATGCCGTTGAACAATTGGGTGAGCTGCGACACCCCGAAGCCGCGATAACTGGCCGAACCGGCCGATCCCGGCGGCGCGGCGGCGGTCAGGCCCGGCACGCTCGACAGGATTTCCTGGGTGTCGGTCGCGCCGCGCTTTTCGATGACGTCGCGCTCGATGATGGTGACCGAGGCCGGCGTTTCGCGCGGCGTCAGGCCCAGGCGCGAACCGGTCGACGACGGCGTGTCGATCGACAATTTGTCGCTGGGCTTGCTGCCGTTGACGGTGACCGCCGGCAGGACTTCATGTTGAGGATCTGCTTCGGTTTGCTGGGCAAAAGCGCCGGACGAGAGCGCCGCGCCAATGGCCGCGGCGACGATGCGTAGATGGCTGTGCTTCATGACTTGCTTTCTGACGCCCCGAACGCGGCGCCGCCGAGGGCGCGGCGCGTTCGGGCACACACGGAGAACTCGCGCACGCGGCACACGATCAAGGTGCGCAATGCGTCAACGCGAACAGGCAAGACCGGCACCGCATGCGCGGTGATCGGCCGGTGGTGGGGTCAGGAAGCGAGCGGTGGTGCGCGCGGATGCGCGCTGGCCCACTGGAACAGCGGGCGCGGTGCGGCGTAGAACAGCGTGGGATGCAGGTCGAAGCCGGTCGCGATCTCGATCGATGCGATCGCGGGCGGCAGCAAGGCGAACGACCCTGCATGCAAGCCACAGAACGGACATTGCTGGGCATCGGCTTGCTGGCTCTGCGATGAAGGATCTTGCGAATTCGCAAGATCGTCATCGGCGAGTTGCACCCAGCGCAATCCGGCGAGCGAACAGATCTGCGTCCAGCCGGTCTGCCCGGTGTAGGCCGCGATCGCCTGCGACACGCTCGGCGCAAGCGCGTTGAGCGCGATCGCAAAACAAGCGATCCAACTCACGGCACGGCGACGGGCGAGGGAGCGAAGCATGGGGCGCGAGTGTAACTGCGTGTTGAGGCGTTTGTGGAGGTCCGATCGCAAATTTCTTGCACGCTTCTTCGCGGTGCAGACGCTGCTGCGCAGCGCAGCGCCGGTGTTTCAACGCACGCCCGCTTTGCATCGCAGGCTTGCGCAGGTTCACACTGCGCGTCGAAATGTTTACACGCCTTTGCGATCCGGCAATCAGCGCGCAGCACCCCCTTTCTATCGTCGCCCCATGACC
>CAYUYC010000308.1:0-3727 GCA_964448945.1 uncultured Burkholderiaceae bacterium | reverse complement strand
ATCGATGAACTGCGCCGCGGCAAACAGCCCGCCGAGCGATGCCTTGGGGGCTGCGCGCTTGGCCGCCAGCGCGATGCCGAAATGTCCGATGAACATGGGTCTCCCGCGGGATGGTGCGTCACCAGCCGTCGGCGCGATCCTCGTCGCGCAAGGCGCGGTCGCGGCGCAGATTCTCGGCGAGCTCTTCGCGGCCGCTCTTGGACAGCGCCACATATTTGCGCTCATCGCGAAAATGCGGCAACAGCGCGCGCAAGGTGGCGAGGTTGTGCCGGCGGAACAATTCGGCGACCGAGCGCGCTTCGTAGGGCGCGACCCCGAGCGCTTCGAGGGTCTGGCGGCCGCTGCGCAAGGCGGACTCGAAGGTCTCGCGCTCGACCGCTTCGACGCCGCGCTCCTTGAGTTCGAGCCAATGCCGCACATTGCGCGCACGCACGACCAGGGTCAGATCGGGGAATGCCTTGCGCGCGCGATCGACCAGGGCCAGGCTGTCTTCGATGTCGTCGATCGCGATCACCAGCACGCGCGCTTTTTCGGCACCGGCCGCGCGCAGCAGATCGAGGCGCGTCGCATCGCCATAGAACACCTTGAAGCCGAACTTGCGCAACTCGGCGATCTGCTCGGGATCGTGATCGAGCACCGTGGTCGGCACGCCGTGCGCACTGAGCAGACGCCCGACGATCTGGCCGTAGCGGCCGTAACCCGCGATGATCACCGGCGCATCGGCGCCATCGATGGCATCGGCTTCGCGCCGGGTCGCGCGTGCGCGCCAGGCGGCGATGCGTTCATGCGCGAGCACCAGCACCGGCGTGCAGGCCATCGACAGCGCGACCGCCGCGGTGAGCAGCGCATTCCAATCGTCGGACAGCACATGCGCTTGTTGCGCGACGCCGAAGACGACGAAGGCGAATTCGCCGCCTTGCGATAACAGCGCGGCAAACAACCAGCGCTGACGTTCGGGCACGCCGACCACGCGCACCACCGCCACGAGCGCCAGACTCTTGACGGTGAGCAGCAGCACCAGCAAACCGGCGAGCAGCCCCGGGCGGGCCAGCACCAGGCCGAAATCGATCGACACCCCGACCGCGATGAAGAACAGACCGAGCAACAAGCCCTTGAACGGCGCGATGTCGGTCTCGAGCGCATGGCGATACTCGGAACTGGCCAGCAACACGCCGGCCAGGAAAGCGCCGAGCGCCATCGACAAGCCGGCAAACGTCATCAGCTTGGCGATGCCGATGATGAGCAGCAGCGCGAAGGCGGTGAAGATCTCGCGCACGTCGGCGCGGGCGATCAGACGCATGAGCGGACGGGTCAGGTAGCGGCCGATGAAGACCACGCCGACGATCGCGCCGATCACGCGTGCACCGTCGGTCCAGCCATGGCCCGCCGCCTGGGCCGCACCGCCGAGCAAGGGCACGAGGGCGATCAGCGGAATCGCGGCGATGTCTTGAAACAGCAGCACCGCGAATGCGCCGCGCCCGACCGGCGCATTGAGCAGATTGCGTTCGGTCATGGTCTGCATGGCGATCGCGGTCGACGACATCGCCAGCGCCAGACCCGCCGACAAGGCGGCCGGCCAGGGCAGGCCGAGCATGAGCAAGGCGAGCCCGAGCGCGGCGCCGGTCACCGCCATTTGCGCCGCGCCGCCGCCGAATACCGCACCGCGCATTTGCAGCAAGCGTTTGCCGTCGAGTTCGAGCCCGATCAGGAACAGCATGAGCACCACGCCGAACTCGGAGAAATGCAGGATCGACTCGGCCTCGCTGACCAGCCGGATGCCCCAGGGCCCGATCGCGCTGCCGGCGATCAGATAGCCGAGCACCGCGCCCAGGCCCAGCCGTTTGGCGATCGGCACGCAAACGACGGCCGCGGCCAGATAGATCAGCGCATCGCGCAGCAAGGACGGGTCATTCATGGCGGACATAGGCTTGCAGGCGCGCGCGATAGGCGCGCCCTTGTTCGGCCAGCGCTTCGGGGCTCAGCTTGTGCGCCGCATGCACCGCGATCGGCGCCAGCCAGCGCATGCCGCACATGCGCGCGGTGCGTTCGATCGGCGGCGCGAAAGTGCTCAAGGGATATTGATGCACGCCGCCCGGGGCATAGGCCGATGCATCGGCACCGGTGGTCGTGACCCAAAGACAATCCTTGTTGGCCAATGCCGTCGCCCCCTCGCCGAAGGCCCAGCCGCGGACCAGCACCACTTCGAACCAGAGCTTGAGCAGCGCCGGCACGCTGTACCAGGACAGCGGATGCTGCCAGACGATCAGGCGCGCGCGTGCGAGCGCATCGCGCTCGACCCGGGCGTCGATCGAGAAATCGGGATAGAGGTCGTACAAGGACCGGATCTGCAGATCGGGCAGATCGGCGACGGCATCGAGCAGCGCGCGTCCGGCGATCGAGCGCTGCGCATGCGGGTGGGCGTGAACGATGACGATCATGCGCAACGAGCGCCTTTGCGGTGGTGAGCGGGGAGGTGGCCAGAAAATGCCGCGGCCATGTGCACTGTAGCGCCCATTCGTGCGTTGAGGACTTTCCCATCGCGGTATGAAGGGACTCTTACCAACCGCAAGCTTTTTGCCGCCGGCCGCGGCCGGCCTTCACAACAAGAAAGGAAACTCCCTGTGTCGATCCTGCAGCGCTGGCGCACGATGCCAGCCACCCTGTGCGCCGGCGGCTTGTGTCTGGGCGCGTTGGTACTGAACGCCGCTCCCGCGCTGGCGCAAGGCGCGCCCGCGCCGACTGCCGCGCCAGCAGCGGCACCGACCGGCGCCAACCCGCCCCCCGGTGTCCAGACTGCGCCGCAGACCGCCGCCATGCCGGCCATCCCGCCCATCACCGGCAATCGCGCCAAGCCGGTGCCGTCCTGGGGCAAGCCCCTGCCGTATCCGGTCATCATCGCCGACCGGCGCAACAACCGGCTCATCGAGATCACGCCCGACAAGCGCGCGGTCTGGAAATTCGATTCGCCCAACCTCCATGTGTACAGCGGCAACGACGACGCGAACTTCTCGCCCGACGGCAAGCTGGTGGCGGTGAGCGAAGAAGACAATTTCGACATCCATCTGGTCGACTACGCGCAAAGCGCGCTGATCTGGACCTACGGCGTGCCCGAACACAAGGGCAAGCAGCCCGGCTATCTGAACTTCCCCGATGACGCGCACATGCTGACCGACGGCGTGATGATGACCGCCGACATCCGCAACTGCCGCATCCTGTTCATCGATCGCGAATCGAACAAGATCCTCAACCAATGGGGCAAGGAAGGAAATTGCCGCCACGACCCGCCGCGCGCGCTCGATTATCCGAACGGCGCGACGCCGCTCGAGAATGGCGACATCCTGGTCACCGAAATCCGCGGTCCGTACATTTCGCGCATCACGCGCGAAGGCAAGGTGGTCTGGAGCGTGCACACGCCCTGGGTCATGTATCCGTCCGACGCCTTCCCGACCCAGGACGGGCAAGTCATCGTGGCCGATTTCTGGAAGCCGGGCCGCATCGTGATCTTCGATCCGCTCAAGAAGAAGCTGACCTGGGAGTACCACGTCAAGCAAGGCGACGGGCTGCTCGATCATCCGTCGCTTGCGCGTGAACTGCCCACCGGCGATGTGCTGGTGACCGACGACCTGCGCCATCGCATCGTGGTCATCGACCGGCAGACCAAGCAGATCATCTGGCAATACGGCCAGACCGACCACGCCGGCAACGCACCCGGCCAATTGCATTACCC
>CAYUYC010000307.1:0-3755 GCA_964448945.1 uncultured Burkholderiaceae bacterium | reverse complement strand
GGGCGGGGTCGTATACCTGCCAGCAGATGCCGCATTCGAGGCGGGTGTCGTCGGCGATTTTGCCGGGGTTGCCGAGGTAGCTGCCTTCAAAGGTGTCCATGGCGGGCGGTGCTCCTCGGTGGTGTTGTTCGTTCTGTTGTTCGTGAGGCGGGTGTGCTTGCCCAGTGGCAGGCGGGCCCAACGCTCGCGTCGCCCTGACGGGCGACCAGTCGGGTGGGGCCCACGAAGCCCGGGTACGCCAACCCAAGGCGTACCCACGCTTCGTACCCACCTCTCCTTCGCTCACAAAGGGCCCACCTGCCACTGGGCAAGCACACCCTCATGCAGCGCATAGATCCCAACAGCGAACGGGCTACGCGCCGCACCGAGCACTTTTGCCGTGGCGCCAGCGCGCGCTTTGCCTTCTCGCCTCTCCAAGCAGTGTGCGGTGTGGGCACCCGCGCTGCATGGGCGCTCGGGCCTGGGCGGGCGGCGGCCGATTTCGCTCGCGAGGGACAGGTGGGTACGCGCAGAGGGCACGCCTTGGGTTGGCGTGCCCTCTGCGCGTGGGCCCCACCCGACCGGTCGGCCGCAGGCCGACGCGAGCGTATGAGGCCGCCGACCGCCCAGGCCCGAGCGCCCACCGAGCTTAAAGAACCCAGCATCACCAACACTCACTGATCCGGAGCCAAAGCCGCGATCCACTCGTTGAGCCGCTCGAGCGTGTCGTCCCAATCCTCTTGCGCCGCCAGCGCCACCTCGGGCACATCGACGACCTCCAGCGTGTTGAGGATGGGCCGGTCCATGCTGTTGAAGTACTGCACCCACCAGGTGTCGCGCAGCGTGGTGCTGGCGATGCGGCAATTGCCGTAGCCGCGCGAGAGCACGGTGATGGCGCCGGTGCCCAGGGTGTCGGTCAGGTGTTCGAGGTCGGCTTGCGAGAGCGGCAGCAAGGTGAGGTTGAGCACTTCGGCCGCGGCGCCGTCGCGGCTGCGGGCGCTGGCGGCGCGCAGCTCATTGACGAGCGCGGGCGAGTTCATCACGCCCGCGGGCGCGGCGGGCACAGGGATGTCGGCCAGGGCGCCGTTGCGCGCGGCGGTGATGACGCGCGGCGGGATCGCGCAGGCTTCGATCGCATCGTCGAGCAGGCGGCCTTGGTCGTCGTAGGCCAGCACGCGCCAGACGCCGGCAAAGGCGGTTTCCTGGATGCGCGCGGGCGCGTCGCCGCGGATGAGGATGGAGACTTCGCCTTCGCCGAGCGCGTCGTTGATGGCGCGGATGGAGACATCGTCACGGCCGTTGAGGTCGATGCGCACCGGGCTGCGGCCGAAGCCTTGCGCGAGCATCTCGGCGCGCAGGCTGGTCAGCACCTCGCGCGCGGCGGCCAGGGCGACCGGGTCGTCGATGAAGTCGGAGCTGGGCGGCACGAAGACATGCATGTCGGTCGGAATGTCGAGGCAGTCCGGGCCTTCTTCGACGGGTTGCGAGCCGGGGCCGATCATCGAGACCGGAAGCGGAAAAGGTTTCATGCGCGATCACTCCTCAATGACAGGTGCTGCCGTCGGGGCCGACGACCGCGATGCCGACCGACGGCGCGCGCGTGGTCGGGGCGGCCAGCAGCGCGGCGGTTTGTTGCACATAGGCCTGCCATTCCTGCAGGCCTTCGATGGCGCCGACGTATTCGCCGCCGCGCTGAAACACCAGCGCCGGATAGCTGCGCACGCCAAAGCGCAGCGCGACCTTGGCCGCTTCGCCGGGCGGCACGATGGCCGCGCGCAAGACACTGGCATGGGCGCGCAGCACCTCGGGCAGGATGATCAGCGCGTCCCACGACTCGGGGTTGTTGCGGGTATCGGCCGTGAGCAGCAAGACGCTGTCGCCGGGCGCGCGCGCAAAGGCCACGGCGCCTTCGGCATCGACGCGGACGAAACGGCCGCTGTCGACCAGGGCCGCGATGCGCTCGTCGATCGGCATGGCGTGCGGCGTGGGCGGCAGATTGAAGGCGAGATGGTCGAGGCTCATTGAGCGTTCTCCTTGCGTACGAGCGCTTGCAAATGCGGTGGCAGAGTGGGTTCGCGGCCGATCAGGTCGGCAAACGCGTGGTCGATCGCGCCTTGCGCAGCGTCGGGCGCGACCTCGCCCTGGGTGACGGCGGCGAGCGCATCGAGCGCGTCGTCGACCAGACGGGCACGCTCGGCGTCGATGATTTCGCGCGCGGTGTTCAGATGGGTGAGCAGCCAATCGCCGGGCTGCACCGGGCCGACCAGCATCAGGTCGACGCGCGCTTCGCCGTTGCGGCCCACGCAGCGCGCGCTCACGCCTTGCACTTCCAACACCTGCATCGGAATGCCCAGACACATGGCGTCAGCCCTCCCCGCCCAGAAAGCGCGGGTCGCCGATGCGGCAGGCCTCGGCCTCGCTCGGACGGCCGGTCTCATAGGCGTCGAGCGCCAGCGCGCGGTCGAACAAGACTTCGGCGCCCGCCTCGCGCGCCACCGGCGTGACGCCCCAGCGCTGCAATTGGGCCAATGCCAGCTCGATGGCCGGGCCGACCTGGGCGCGTACCGGCTCGCGCAGGCTGCCGCCAAAGTCTTCCAGCTCGACCGGCTGCACGCCGATGAGCACCAGTTCCTGCGGGCATTTGCCGCGCAGATCGGCGCAGGCGATCACCTCCTGGAAGCCGGTCTGGTGCAGGCTCATCTTCTTGGCGCCCATGAAGCGCGGCACCTCGTCGCCGACGATCTCGCGCAGCGTGCCCGCGGGCAGGCCCCAATCGATCGCGTCGAAGACCAGCAGGCGCGCCGCGGCCTCGACCTGGGGCAGCAGATACAGCCCTTGGGTGCCGCCATCGACCACACTCACATGGTCGGGAAAAGTCCAGCGCGCCGCGAGCTGCTCGACACAGCGCACGCCAAAACCTTCGTCGGCCCAGAGCAGGTTGCCGATGCCGAGAATCAGGATGGGAGCAGGAGCGTTCATGGAAGATCCACTGTAACGATGACCGTCACTTTCAATTCGCATGCCAGCGGGGCGTTTGCGCAAAATCACGACAAATCATGGACTTGGAAGCCGGGTGCAAACAAGTCGCCCGTGGGAGTGGAAAGCAACTGACCGGCATAGGCAGGGCCTTGGCCGGGGGGTGTCCATGGGCCGGACGGGGTGGAGCGCGATGCTGCAAAGCACGATCGCGCCCCTTGATACGATGGCCCGCATGATCGCGCCCGCCGACATCACCGGACTCCTCCTGGCCGGAGGCCAAGGCCGGCGCATGGGCGGTGTGGACAAAGGCCTGCAGCCCTTGCGCGGCCGGCCGCTCGCGGCCTGGGGCCTGGAGCGCCTGGCGCCTCAAGTGGGGCGCGTGCTCATCAACGCCAATCAACACCTCGACCAATACGCGGCCCTGGGCTACCCGGTGCTGGCCGACGCCATCGGCGGTTTTGCCGGGCCGCTGGCCGGCATGCATGCGGGCTTGGCAGCATGCACGACACCATGGCTGGCGACTGTGCCTTGCGACTCACCCTTCCTACCCATGGATCTGGTGGCGCGGCTGGCGCGGACCATGGAAGACACGCCCGGTGCGCAGATTGCCGTTGCGCGCACGAACGGCGAGCCGCAGCCGGTGCTCTGTTTGATGCGGGCGGACTTGAAAGCGGCGCTAGAAGATTACTTGCAGGCGGGCGGACGAAAGATTCAGGCGTGGTACGCGACGCTGGCGTACGCCTATGCCGACTTTGATGAAGCGCCTGAGGCGTTTGTGAATTTGAACAGCTTGGGGG
>CAYUYC010000306.1:0-3759 GCA_964448945.1 uncultured Burkholderiaceae bacterium | reverse complement strand
GCGCGTGATCTGCGTGCTGGTCGACAACGGCTTCATGAGCCCGTATGCGCTCGACAACGCGCGCGGCGTGCTCGCGCATTTCGATGTGCCCAGCGCCACCTTGCGCCCGCCGCCGTCCTTCGTGCGCAAGCTGTTTCGCTACACCCTGACCCATCTCGAACTGCAAAAGCATTACAGCCTGGTCGATGTGATGGACGGGCACCTGACCTTCGACACCGCGCTCAACTTTGCGGCGCAAGGCCGCATCCCGCTGGTGTTGTGCGGCATGTCGCGGGTGCAGACCGAGATGCTGCTCGGCCAGATGGATCTCGAAATCCCGCGCGAGCGTTTGCGCGCGCCCCTGGTCGAGCACGAAGGCATCGTGCTGCGCGAAGTGTTCGACGAGGACGACATGCGCCATTGGTTCGACGGTGCGCGCTGGCCGGCTGAACGCGTGCCGCGCTTCGTGCTGCCGATCGCGGTCTGGAATCCGTCCGAAGAAACGATCCTGCGCGAAGTCACCGAACTGGGCCTGCTCGACGAGCACCGCAGCCGGCCGCTGGTCACCAACCATGCCTTGATCCCGGTGATCGGCATGGCCGAGGTCTCGCGCTTCGGCTACTCGTGCTGGGAAGTGGAATTCGCGCGCATGGTGCGCGAAGGCAAGTCCGAGCGCGACTACTGGCTCGCCTTGTTCGAGATGCTCGAATACTCGACGCGCACCGGCCGCTTCATCAACGGCACCGTCGAACAGACCCTGGCCCGGCTGGGCCTGACCAAAGCCGACGTCGGCATCGGCTGCGCACGCCCGGGAGCCGCGCCATGATGGCCCGCCTGCGCCGCTGGTTCGTGGGCCTGGCGCTCGCGCGTCTGCACACCCCGCGCGATGTGCTGCGCGCCGCGTGCGCGCGCTATGCCGAACGCCCGGCGCTCGCGCATGGCGACCGCGTGCTCAGCTATGCCGAGCTCGGCGATCGCGTGCTGCGCATGGCCACGCTCTGGCGGCAATGGGGCGTGGCGCACGGCAGTCCGGTGTTCTGCCTGCTGCCCGACGGCATCGAGCAAATCGTCGTGCGCTGCGCCGCGGCCGAAGCCGGTGCGATGCTGACCATGCTCCAGCCCGACGTGCCCGAAGCACGCCTGGCCCAGGCGCTCGACGAGATCGCACCCTTGCTCATCGTGCACGCCGGCGACCGCGCCTTGCCGCACAACAACGCGCGCGACTGGGTGCTCGACGCCCATACCGAGCGCGAACTCGCGCAAGTGCAGCCGCAACCCGATGCGACGCCGCTCGATCCGGCCACGCTCTCGGGACTGGGCTATACCTCGGGCACGACCGGCGCGCCCAAGGTGCTCACCATCACCCATGGCGCCTACCTGACCAGCTTGCGCAAAGTGGTCGCCAACATCGATCTGTCGCAACGCCGGACCGAGCCCGACCGGGTGCTGGTCGGCATCCCGCTCACCGGCGCGGGCAGCGGCATCGTGCTGCCGTCGTTCCTCGGCGGCTCGTGTCTGATCGTGCCCGAACGCTACGACGCCGACGCCTTGCTCGACGCCCTGGTCGCGCAGCGCGCCACGCGCATGTTCACCACCCCCAGCCTGCTCATCGATCTGCTCGATCATCCGCGCATCGACGCGGTCGATCTGTCGGCGCTCACCCATCTGATCTACGGCACCGAGCTGATGCCCGCGGCCAAGCTCGAAGAAGCGCTCAAGCGCTTCGGCCCGATCCTGCAGCAAGGCTATGGCAGCGCCGAGGTATTGCCGCCGGTCAGCCTGCTCGCGCCGGCCGATCATGTGCGCGGCGATGCGCATGCGGTCGCGCCGCAAAGCGCGCCGCGCGAGGTATTGATGTCGGCCGGGCGCGTGGTGCCGGGCGTGTCGGTGCTGATCGTCGACGACGCGGGCCATCGCCTGGGCCCGCACACCGTCGGCCAGGTGCTGGTCAAGAGCCCGACCGTGTTCGCCGGCTATTGGCGCCGCCCCGATCTGACCGCGACCACCTTGCGCGACGGTTATCTCGTCACCGGCGACACCGGCTTTCTGAGTCCCGATGGCTATCTGACCTTGCTCGGACGCAAGGCCGATCTGGTGCGGCGTGGCGACCATGTCATCTATCCGCGCCTGGTCGAGGAAGCGGTGCACGACCACCCCGCGATCAAGGAGGCGAGCCTGGTGCAGGTCGGCGAACGCGCGGTGCTCGCGGTCTCGTTGCGGCGCGCCTGGCGCAACCGTCAAGGCCCCGAGCAATGGCGCTGGCAATTGCTGGCCCATCTGGCCGACCGCACGCCCGAATGGCAATGGCCCGACGACATCGTCGTGCTCGAAGAACTGCCGCGCAGCCCGCTGGGCAAGGTGTTGCGCCGCGAAGTGCGTTGTGCGCTGCAAGCGCGCGAACCCGCGCCCGAAGCAACATGAAGGAGCCGGCACCATGGCACGAACCTCGATCCGCACCCGATTCACCCGCTTTATGCTCGACCGCCTGCGCACCGCGCGCGGCGTCGCGCATCTGGCGTATTTCGCGTTCGGCAAGCGCACCGCGCTGATCGACCGGCGCGGCAGCCTGACCTACCGGCAATTGCAGGACCGCGTTCAGCGCCTGCATGGCTGGATGCAGGCGCAAGGCGTCGTGCGCGGCGACATCGTGTTCACCTGGCTGCCCGAAACCGGCGAGCAATACGAAGCGCGCCTGGCGACCTACGAGAACGGCACGATCTTCGCGAGCTTTCATCAGCACCTGGCGCCCGCCGCGGCCCTGGCGATGATCGAGCGCATCAAGCCGCGGGTGTTCATCCACGACCCGGCCTTGAGCCTGGGCTTGCTGCCCACGCTGCGCGAGCGCATGCCCGGGTTGCGCCTGCTCGCGCTCGGCGACGAATACGAAGCGGCCCTGGCCGGTGCCACGCCCTTGCATGGCCGCGCGCCGATCAGCGAAGACGATGTGTTCTCGCTGCACATGACCTCGGGCACCACCGGCGAACCCAAGGCGCTGGGCTACACCCATCGCAAATACCTCGACAGCGTGCGGCTGATTTCGCGCGCGATCGACTTTCGTCCGCCCAAGGGGCGCCCCGACGTCAACATGATCGGCCTGCCGCTGACCGGCCCGGGCTCGGGCATGGTGCTGCCCACGCTGCTCTCGGGCGCGGCCCTGGTGATGCCCGAGCACTTCGGCGCGCGCGGTCTGGCCGAGCTGATTCAACGCCATCGCGTCTCGCGCGCGTACTTGTCGCCCTCGGCGATCATCGATCTGCTCGACGAGCCCGGCATCGAGAACCTCGATCTGTCCTCGCTCACCCATGTGCCCTACGGCTCCGAGATGATGCCGGCGGCCAAGATCGCCGAGGCGGTGCGCCGCTTCGGCCCGATCTTCCAGCAAGGCTATGGTTGCTTCGAGGCGCTGCCGCCCATCACCTGGCTGTTGCCCGAGGAGCATGTGGACGCGCGCGGCGAGCCGGTGAGCCTCGACACCCTGTCCTCGGTCGGACGCGTGATCCCGGGCGTGGACGTGGTGATCCGCGACGACGATTTCGCGCCGGTACCCGACGGCACGGTGGGCCTCATCACCGTGCGCACGCCGGTGCGCTTCGACGGGTATTGGCTCAATCCCGAAAAGACTGGCGAAGTCCTGCGCGAAGGCTGGGTGGTGATGGGCGATGTCGGTTACTTCGACGGCGCGCGCTATCTGCATGTGCTCGGCCGCACCGCCGACCGGGTGCGCCGCGGCGACGCGCTGCTCAATCCGCGCGAGATCGAAGAACTCGCGCATCGCCATGC
>CAYUYC010000305.1:0-3760 GCA_964448945.1 uncultured Burkholderiaceae bacterium | reverse complement strand
TGCCGATGTGATACGGCAGCGACATCGAGGTGTAGCGGATGCGGGTCGGGAACAACTCGACGAGCATGGCGGCGATCGGCCCGTAGACCATGGTCACGTAAATGACCAGGATGACCAGCAGCACCACCACCATCGGCTTGTTGATCTGCGCGTCGTCGGCCTTCTTCGGATAGCCCGCGGTCTTGAACACCGCTTCTTCCATCTCGCCGGTGAAGCGCTTGCCCTGATCCTTCGCATCGGCGGCCTTGCCGTCGTACGACATCACCGCCTTGTCGCCGATCTTGATCTGGGCGATCGTGCCCGCAGGCGCAGCCTCGTTCGCGTAATTGATACCGGCACGCGCGAGGAAGCTCTTGGCGATGTCGCAAGACGACGTGAACTTCGCCGTACCGACCGGGTTGAACTGGAACGAGCATTCGCCCGGATCAGCCACCACGACGATCGGCGACTTGGCCTGCGCGGATTCGAGTGCAGGGTTCGCGTAGTGGGTGATCTGCTTGAAGATCGGGAAGTAAGTCAACGCCGCGATCAGACAGCCGGCCATGATGATGCCCTTGCGGCCGATCTTGTCCGACAAGGTGCCGAACACCACGAAGAACGGCGTGCCGATCAAGAGCGAGATCGCGATCAGGATGTTCGCGGTCGAGCCGTCGACCTTCAGCGTCTGCGTCAGGAAGAACAGCGCGTAGAACTGACCGGTGTACCAGACCACCGCCTGACCGGCCGTGAGACCGAGCAGCGCGAGGATGACGATCTTCAGATTGCGCCATTGGCCGAAGGATTCGGTGATCGGCGCCTTCGAGGTCTTGCCCTCTTCCTTCATCTTCTTGAAGGCCGGGGACTCGTTCATCGACAAGCGGATCCAGACCGAGATCGCGAGCAGGAAGATCGAGACCAGGAAGGGAATACGCCAGCCCCAGTCACCGAATGCGGTTTCGCCCATCGCGGTGCGTACACCGAGGATGACGAGCAGCGACAGGAACAGGCCCAGGGTCGCCGTGGTCTGGATCCACGCGGTGTAGGCACCGCGCTTGCCGTGCGGCGCGTGTTCGGCCACATAGGTCGCCGCGCCGCCGTACTCGCCGCCGAGCGCCAGACCTTGCAACAGACGCAGACCGATCAGGATGACCGGCGCGGCGATGCCGATGCTGGCATAGCTGGGCAGGATCCCCACGATGAACGTGGACAAACCCATGATCAGGATGGTCACCAGGAAGGTGTACTTGCGGCCGACGATGTCGCCCAGGCGCCCGAACACGATCGCGCCGAAGGGCCGCACCGCGAAACCCGCGGCGAAGGCCATCAAGGCGAAGATGAAGGCGGCGGTTTCATTGACGCCCGAGAAGAACTGCTTCGAGATGATGGCCGCGAGCGAGCCGTACAAATAGAAGTCGTACCACTCGAACACGGTGCCAAGCGAGGACGCGAAGATGACCTTGCGCTCCTCTTTGGTCATGGGCGGCGGATCACCTGCTCCGGCCCGCATGGGGATGCTAGACATGTCTCCTCCAAATTCGAAAGTTAGCGATAGAGGTGGCGCGGCGGCTGGCTCGTGGACTGCGGTCCCGGCCCTGCTCTAGGGATTGCGCGCTGATGGCGGACAGTGGGCGCGGTCCCTGACGCGCCGCTTACAGCAAGAAACTTCCTGCTGTGCGACGCAGCAAGGCCTCAGGTGGCGGCGCGCTGCGCCTTGACCACCGTCACCGTGCATTCGGCCTGCGCCACGACCTTGGCCGACACGCTGCCGAGATAGCGGCGCAAGGTCGAATTGCCGCGCGATCCGATCACGATGTGATCGACGCGGTTGGTGGAGGCGTAATCGATGATCGCGCCCGCGGGATCGGGCGCTTCGAGCACATGGAAGGTGATGCGCTCGGGCGGCAGTTCGAGCGGCCGCGCCCAATGCTTGAGTTCGACCAGGCGTTTGACGTGGAGATTGCGGCCTTCGTCGTCGGTGGTCACATCCAGCCCGATGCGGTTCGTACGCAACACCGATACACAGGCCAGCCGCGCGCTCGGTTCGGTCTGCAACACGCGGCGCACCGTGGTGCGCAAGGCGGCGGCGAGCGCCTCCCATTCCTGCGACAGATCGACCGCCGCGACCACGATGGGCGCGCTCTCGAGCGTGCGCGACACGCTGCGCGCGCCTTGTTCGACGCCCACCGATTTGAACCAGCGCTTGATGCGCGCCCCCGCTCCGGTGTCGGACAACCGCTCGCCGCGGCCGGTCAGCGCGATCTGATCGGTATGCGCGAGATCGAACGCGACCTGTGCGGCCGAGCCATAGCGTTGTTCGGGGTCGACTTCGAGGCAATGCAGGATCACTTCTTCGAGCCAGGGCGGCACCCCCGGGTTGAGCGCGCGCGGCGCCTTGGGCAGATCGATCAGGCGCCGCTTGAGCCCGCGCACCGTGGTCGGAAACCCGAACGGCCGCACGCCGGTCGCGAGGTGATACAGCAGCACGCCGAGCGCGAACAGATCGCTGCGCGGATCGTTGCGGATGCGCAGCACCTGCTCGGGCGAGATGTACGGTCCGGTGCCCATCGGCAGACGGAATTCCTCGGCCAGCAGATCGGGCAGATGATCGTGGCGCGCGAGCCCGAAATCGATGAGCACCGCTTCGCCTTGCGAGCCGTCCTCGCGCGGGCGGAACATCACATTGCTCGGCTTGAGATCGAGATGGATCACATGCTGCTTGTGCAAGGCATGCAAGGCCGTCGCCACCTTGTGGCCAAGCATCGCCACCTCGTCGGGCGGCAGCGGCGACGACTCGAAGCGCTTGCGCAGCGAATCGCCGGGCAGCTCTTCCATCACGATGTAGGGCACGCTCTCGAAGCCGCCGGTGCCGTAGTAGCGCGGCACATGCGTGCCGGTGAGCAGCGGCATGATCATCTGCTCGACCTCGAAGCTCACGATCGCGGTCGGGTCGCCCGGGTCGGACAAGGACGGGATCTTCATGATCGCGGGACCGGGCAAGTCGTCGCGATGCACGCGCCACAAGGCCGCCATGCCGCCGCGATGCAAATGCGCTTCGAGGACGTAACCGTCGATCTCGACTCCGGGCGCCAGGCGTTGGGCGGGACTCATGCGGCGCAGTCTATATGCCGCCTTCGAGGCGCGTGGCCAATCGTTGCGGCAGACCGGCCTCGCGCACTTTGCGCGCCGCCTCCTGATGCTCGTAAGGCACGCGCCAGAAGGTCAGCATGTTGGTGATTTCATCGAAGGTCGCGTAGCACGCGGCCGGATTGCCGTCGCGTGGTTGTCCGCACGAGCCCGGCAGCGCCAACCAGCGGCGCGAGGCCGACAAGGGAATCGGGCTGCCCGGCACCGGCTGGAATTCTTCGGTGCGCTGATTGACGCCCATGTGGTAGAGCATCGGCTCGTGCACATGGCCGCAGAACGTGATGCGCGAACGCGTCGAGCGCATGCTGCGCCCGGCCTCGAACGCGCCGGTGATGTATTCGAAATCGGCCGGCGCGTAGGCATTGGCGTGCACGTACAGACAAGGCCCGTCTTCGTGCTTGAGCGGCAACTGCGCGAGAAAGTCGAGCTGGGTCTGGTTCAGATGCGCGCGCGTCCAATCGATGACCTGGCGCGCATCGGCATTGAGCTGATCGCGCGGGGCGACCGCGGCCGCGGAATCATGATTGCCCATCAGCGCGATCGCGGTGCCGTCTTGCACATAGCCCATGACGGTATCGACCATCCAGCCCGGATCGGCACCGTAGCCGACGAAGTCGCCCAGGAACATGTAGCGCTG
>CAYUYC010000304.1:0-3776 GCA_964448945.1 uncultured Burkholderiaceae bacterium | reverse complement strand
GGCCTGCAGATCGCAACGCCATCGCCGAACGCATCGCGGTGTTGAGCGACGCGGCCGGACGTCTCAACTGAGTCGCGTCATTCGCCGAGCGCGACGCCTTCGCGCCGCGGATCGGCTCCGCCTGCCCACCCACTCGCGCCCGACGGCAGACGGACCCGCACGATGCCCTGGATGCCGCTCGTCATGTCGATCGTACGCACCTCGTGGCCGCGGGCCTTGAGTTCGTCCGCGAGCGCGTCATCGACTAGCCCTTTTTCGATTTCGGTCGGGCCGTTGCGGCTGCCGAAGTTGGGCAGATCGATCGCCTGTTGCACGTCGAGATTCCAATCGAGCATCGCCACCAGCGTCTTGGTCACATAACCGATGATTTGCGAACCGCCGGGCGAGCCGACGGCCGCAACGAGTTGCCCGGTCTGGCGATCGAACACCAAGGTCGGCGCCATCGACGAGCGCGGGCGCTTGCCCGGTTGCACGCGATTGGCGATCGGCTTGCCTTGGTCGTTCGGCACGAACGAAAAATCGGTGAGCTGATTGTTGAGCAAGAAGCCGCGCACCATCACGCGCGCGCCGAACATGTCTTCGATCGAGGTGGTCATCGACACCGCATGCCCTTGCGCATCGACCACGCTGATATGCGAGGTGGCCAGCTTGTGCGGCGACGGGTCGGGCGCGTAGGCGGCCTTGGCCATGGTCGGCGATCCGGCGCTTGCGCGTCCCATCGATCGATCGGTGATGAGCTTGGAACGTTCTGCGAGATAGCTCGCGCCGGTCAGCCCGGCAACATCGACCGCGACGAAATCGGGGTCCGCCAGATATAGCGCGCGATCCGCGAATGCCAGACGTTCCACTTCGCTGATCAGATGCACTGCATCGGGTTGCGGTTGCAGGCGCGTTTGCCCCGCCACCAGCTTGGGCTGCGGCGGTACGACCGAGACATTGCGGGTTTGCAAAATGCCGAAGATCTGCGCGATCGCCACCCCACCCGACGACGGCGGCGGCATGCCGCAGATACGCCAGCGCTTGTAGTCCGAACACACCGGCGCGCGCTCCTTCGCCTGATATTGCGCCAGATCGTCGGTCGACAACTGCCCGACGTTCTTGTGCACACGGACGGCGGCAACGATGTCGCCGGCGATCGGGCCGCGATAGAAGGCATCGGCGCCGCCTGCGGCAATGGTGCGCAAGGTGGCGGCAAGTGCCGGGTTGCGCAGCACCGTGCCGACCGCCTTGGGTGTGCCGTCGGCTTGGTAGAAGTAGGCGCTGGCCGATGCATCCTTCTTCAAATGCTGCTCGGCGGCGAGCAGGGCATTGAGTCGCGGCGAGATCGGAAAACCATCCTCGGCCAGACGGATGGCCGGTTCGAACAACTGCGCCCAGGGAAGCTTGCCGTGCTGCCTGTGCACGGCTTCGAGCATGCGCAAGGCACCGGGTGTGCCGACCGAACGCCCACCGACCACCGCATCGTAGAAATCCATCGGCTTGCCGTCGGCACCCAGAAACAGCGATTCGGTCGCGGACATGGGCGCGGTTTCGCGGCCATCGAAGGATTGGACCTTGGCACCGTCCCAATACAGCAGGAAAGCGCCGCCGCCGATGCCGGAACTTTGGGGTTCGACCAAGGTGAGCACCATCTGCATGGCGATGGCCGCATCGACCGCCGAGCCGCCTGCGCGCAGGATGTCGCGCCCGGTCTGTGCCGCGAGCGGATTGGCCGCAGCCGCCATGTAATGGGCGGCGGTTGCGGTGCCGACCCCGGCGCGCAAGCCGGTGGCAATCTCTGGGGCGCCGGTATCCGGCGCAGCGAACGGCTTGCCGACGGTGTCCGGTTTGATGGGCGGCTCGGGCGGGCTTGCGCAAGCGGCCAACAACGCCATCAACAAGCTCGCGGAGGTGCGATACCAGCGTGCACTCGGTGTCATGTGCGTCTCCTTGTCGTGCTGACGGGCGTGCTTGCGCCCGGTGCTTCGACCTCGCCGCGCCAGATGCGCGACACGCCTACTTCGGCTGCATACGGATCGCGCCGTCGAGCCGGATCACTTCGCCGTTGAGCATGGGGTTCGCGATGATGTGCAGCGCCAGCATCGCGTACTCGCCGGGCCGCCCGAGTCGCGACGGGAACGGCACCATCTGCCCGAGCGCATCTTGCACTTCTTTGGGCATGCCCAACAGCATGGGGGTTTCAAAGATCCCGGGGGCGATGGTCATCACGCGGATGCCGTGGCGCGACAGATCGCGCGCCAAGGGCAGGGTCATTCCGACGATGCCGCCCTTGGAGGCCGAATAGGCCGCCTGCCCGATCTGACCGTCATAGGCCGCCACCGATGCAGTGTTCACGATGACCCCGCGCTCGCCGGTATCGGTGGGCGCGCTGCCCGCCATCTCGCTGGCCGCGAGACGGATCATGTTGAAGCTGCCGACCAGATTGACCCGCAAGGTGCGTTCGAAGACATCGAGCGGATGCGGGCCTTCTTTGCCGATGGTGCGCGCCGCCGGCGCGATGCCGGCGCAATTGACCAGCACGCGCAAGGGGGCGTGCGCTCGCGCTGCGGTGATGGCCTGCGCCGCATCGTCGGGCGATGCGACATCGCAGCGCACGAACTTGCCAGCCACTTCGCTCGCCACCGCTTCGCCGGCATCGGCATTGATGTCGGCGATCACGACGAAGGCGCCTTGTTCGGCCAAAGCGCGCGCCGTCGCGGCGCCCAGCCCCGATGACCCGCCGGTGACGATGGCCGATGCGTTCTTGAGATCCATGGTTGGGTGTCCGTGCGCGAGGTTGGAATGGATGTCGCGCAGTGTAGCGAACGCGAGCGTCCTCGGCGCTCTCATTCGAGTTGCCGGCGCGCGACGCAAGGTGCGGCGCTGTTGCCAACACCGGGCGTGCTTGCAGCCAAAGCCGATTCGACTGCGTAAAAAAAACGGCGGACGCATGCGTCCGCCGTTTTGCGCGAATGAACTGCTCGATTACTGCAGGCTCAGGTCCACGCGACGTGCTTCTTGCGGATCCGTGGCACCCACCAGTTCTTCCGGCTTGCTCAGCTTGAAGCGCTCGTCGACCTCACCGAGCGACTTGAGCTCGTCACGCACGGCCAGCGCGCGCTGCTTGGCCAACTCGGCGTTTTGCGCCGCGTCGCCCGAGGCGTCGTGAAAGCCCGAGATGACGATAGCCTTCGAGCCATCGGCCTTGGCGGTCGCGGCGAAGGCGGCAACCTTCTCCTTGTTCGCCGCCGACAGCGTGGCTTCGCCGACGCCGAAGTACAGCTTGGTCGCAGTCGCGGCAGCCGGGGCCTGGACCGCGGCGTGCGCATGCGTATCGGCCGCCGCGGGTGCCTTGCCGCCGTAGACCGAGGCGATCACCGGCACGATCAAGAGCGCCACGATGTTGATGATCTTGATCAGCGGGTTCACGGCCGGGCCGGCGGTGTCCTTGTACGGATCGCCCACGGTGTCGCCGGTCACGGCGGCCTTGTGCGCGTCGCTGCCCTTGCCGCCATGGTTGCCGTCTTCGATGTACTTCTTGGCGTTGTCCCACGCGCCGCCGCCGGTACACATCGAAATGGCGACGAACAGACCGGTCACGATGGTGCCCATGAGCAGGCCGCCGAGGGCCGCCGGACCGAGTGCCAGGCCGACCACGATGGGCACGGCAACCGGCAACAGCGACGGGATCATCATTTCCTTGATCGCCGCGGTGGTCAGCATGTCGACCGCCTTGCCGTATTCGGGCTTGGCCGTGCCTTCCATGATGCCCTTGATCTCGCGGAACTGGCGGCGCA
>CAYUYC010000303.1:0-3817 GCA_964448945.1 uncultured Burkholderiaceae bacterium | reverse complement strand
CGTTGATGCCGCGCATCGTGTCGACCACACGGCTGACGACTTCGCCGCCCTTGACGGCGACGTCCGAGGCACCGGCCGCCAATTGATTGGCCTGCTTGGCGTTGTCGGCATTCAGACGCACGGTGGAACTGAGTTCTTCCATCGATGCCGCGGTCTGTTCGAGCGCGCTGGCTTGTTCTTCGGTGCGGCTCGACAGGTCCGCGTTGCCGGTCGCGATCTGGGCACTGGCGCTCGCGACGCTTTCGGCGTTCTGACGCACCGTGCGCACGGTGCGGCTCAGGTTGTCGCGCATGCGCAGCATCGCGGCCATCACGCTGTCGCTGTCTCCCGCGCGAACCGGGATGTCGATGGTGAGGTCGCCATGCGCAACGGCGTCGGCCGCGTTCTTGACCGCTGCGGGCTCGCCGCCGAGGGCACGGATGATGCCGCGCGCAATGAGCGCGCCGAAGCCGACACCGAACAGCATGCCGAGCACGATCGCCGCGATCGCCGCGATGCGCAGGCTTTCGTAGCGCTCTTCGGCTTGCAGGTATTCGGCCTTGGCAACGTCGAGCTGCAATTGCTCGAGCGCATCGGCTTCCTTCATCAGCGGCGCAAACAATTGCGGTATCACTTCGACGGTCAGGCGGCGCGCTTCCTTGATATCGTTGGCGCGCATCGCCTTCATCAAAGGCGCAAGGCCTTCGTCGCGGTAAAGCTTGCGGTGCTCGGCATAGCTGTTCGCCAATTTCGCCTCTTCCGGGGTCAGCGCGGTCGCCATATAGGCTTTCCAGGTGTCGGCGACGATCACGACGTCCTTGTCCACGGCGTCGATGGCGGCCGAGATTTCTTCGGGCGTCGGATTCACCAAGGCCAGCGCCAGCACCAATCGGGTACGCGCCTGCCGATAACGGATCTCACCGATATGCGCCAACGGCACCGTCCGGTCTTCGAAGACTGTGCGCAACGATTCGTTCGAGCGGGACATGCCGAGCAAGCCGAGTACACCGACGGCAATCAAGACCATGGAAAGCGCGCCGATCAGCAGCATCAGGCGCGTAGAGACTTTGAGGTTGTTCATGTTCGCTTCCAGCAATTAAGCGCAAGTGCGCTGACGTGCTTTCGGCGGGATTGCGGGTAACGCGCGGCGCCGAAATATGGACCCCCGATGACGTGTCACTCATCGGCGTCATCAGCGTAGGCGCTACGCGGCTTTTCCTATAACGAAATAAGTGGGCAAATGCGGTGCATTTCGGCCCATCCATCGACGGTGTGCGGTCGTGGGCGTCGACGCCGTGGCGCAAATGAAAATGGGCGCCGAAGCGCCCATTTTTTAGTCAACTATTCGACCCGGAATGACTACCAGGCAAAGCCCAGGGTGTAGGTCCCGGTGCTGCCCGTCTTGCCGCTGTAGTAATACGCCCGCACGTACAGCGTGACGCTGGCAGAGCCGGAGTTGGTGTAGGTCACGGTGTCCACCGCGCCGGTGCCGTTGATGCTGCGCGAAAGCTGCGTTCCCGAGCTGTTGTACAGATAGAGGTCGTAATCGCTCGTGCTGTTCGGCGTCAGCGTCGCGGTCAGCTTCTTGCCCGCGGGCAACACCACCTTGTAGTAATCGGTGTCGGTCTTGGCGCTGAAGCTGCCGTTGACCGTGGTGCCGGCGGTGCTGATCGATTGCGCGGTGGTGCGGGTGTTGTTCGATTCGACTTCGGCGATCGTGGTGCCTCCGCCGCCTCCGCCCCCACCACCGCCGCCCGCCGCCGCGGTCACGGCCGCGGCCGCATCGACGATGCCCGAACCGCATTGGCTGCAGGTGGCCGGGAAGGTGCGCGCGGTGCTTTGCAGCATGGTGATGACCTGATCGGGCGTGAGGCTGGCGTTCTTGGCCAGCATCAGCGCGACCACGCCCGCCACATGCGGCGTCGCCATCGACGTGCCCTGGTAATAGGCATAGGCATCGGCTCCCGGCGCGGTGGCGCCGGCGTTCAGCGTCGACAGGATGCCGTTGGCCGAGCTGCTGGTCATATCGCCGCCGGGCGCCGCCACTTCGACCACGCTGCCGTAGTTGGAGTAGTAAGCGCGGCCGCCGCTGCGGTTGACCGCCGCCACGGTGACGATGCCGGTGCAACTCGCGGGCGAGTAGTTGGCCGCGTTGGCGCCGCTGTTGCCGGCCGCGACCACCACCACCGCATTGCGCGAGCGCGCCGAGTTGATGGCGGTTTGCGTCGTGGTGTCGCAGGTGCCGCTGCCGCCCAGCGAAAGATTGAGCACGCGCGCCGGCGTCGCATTGGCCGGCACACCGGTCACGGTGCCGCCCGAGGCCCAGACGATGGCGTCGGCGATGTCGGAGGTGTAGCCGCCGCATTTGCCCAGCACGCGCACCGGCTGCACCTTGGCGCCGAAGGCCACGCCTGCCACGCCGCTGCCGTTGTTGGTCACGGCCGCGATGGTCCCGGCCACATGGGTGCCGTGCCAGCTACTCGATTGGTCCTGCGTCGGGTAGCCGCTGCCGCATTCGCCCGCGACGATCGCGTCGCCGGGATCGCGCGCATCGGCATCGCGCGCGTCGCCGTCGTTGCTCACGAAGGTGTCGGCGATGAAGTCATAGCCCGAGACGATGTTGGCCGCCAGATCGACGTGGGGGCGATAGCCGGTATCGATCACCGCCACCGTGATGCCGGTGCCGGTCGACAGATCCCAGGCCGCGGGCAGGTTCAGGCCAGCGGTGCTTTCGTAGTAGTGCCATTGCAGCGAATAGTTGCTGTCGTTGGGCACGAACATCGGCTTCATGATGCGGTCGGGTTCGGCGTACTCGACGTCCGGATCGGCCGCGGCGATCTCGCGCGCGAGCGCGGCGACGTCGGCGTTGGCCATGTGGCGATCCAGGCGCAGCACATCGGCGCCGAGCGCGGTGCCGCGCACATGCGCAAGACGCGCATTGAAGCGCTGGGCGGAAGACTCGAGCGAGCGCTGGCGCTGCTGGGCGCGCGATGCGGCGCCTGCGGCCTGCAATTGCACGGTCGAGCCGTCGCGGTATTTGACGATGATGCGGTCGGTGCTATCGGGTCCGACGGTCGCGGCCTGCACGGCCGGGGTGCCGGCCTGAGCGTGGGCACCGAAGGCGGCCAGCAATGCTGCGCCTGCGGTACGCGCGATCCAGGGACGAGTCTTGTTCGCCATGGGTCCTCCAGGTTGGGTTGAAATGAAATCCGCCGCAAAACGCGGCGGTGCTGAACAGCGTAGCGGAGCGGGCTGCATGCCGGTTCACGTTGGTTACAACATCGGCATTACACCCAGGCACAACGGCGCTAGTCAGTCGCCTTGCGCAGCGTCCGGATTCCATGCCGAGACCACCAGACGCAAACTGCCCGCGATGCCCGGCGTGGTCTCGCTGTCGAAGGGAATGCGCACTTCGACGCGCCCGCCGCGCAAGGTCTTGGTGTCGATTTCTTCGCTCGCGGGGCGCAGCGCCTTGTCCTGCCAGGCGTACTGCACCTTCCATTTGTCGCCCTTGTCCTGCGGCGGAACCATCTCGATGATGATCGCGTTGCGAAACAGATAACCGCCTTCGTAATGCTCGTTGACCCAGAGCTTGCGATCGATCTCGTAGTCCGGCACGCGCACGCCCAGCGTCATGCTGTACGCAAGCGAACGGCGGCGCTTGTTGACGCGCGCGCGGTTGGCGAGGAACACCGTCGAAACATATTGCGGGCCGTTCTTCTTGGGGGCCGACGTCCATTCGTCGTGCGACAGGCAGGCGACCGAATCTTCTTCCGTGACCCGGCGCGTGAGATACCAAAGCTTGCCGCGCGGCGCCGCGAGCACTTCGAATTGATAG
>CAYUYC010000302.1:0-3862 GCA_964448945.1 uncultured Burkholderiaceae bacterium | reverse complement strand
GTTCATAGCGTCACGATTCTCGCGCCCGATGCGCTGACCAGCGAGGGCGTTTCCAAGAGTGTGTTCGTGCTCGGTATCGAGCGCGGCATGCGTTTCGTTGAATCCATGCCCGGTGTCGATGCGATCGTGGTCGACGCACAGGGCGCGCTGCATTACTCGTCCGGACTGCTGCAAGGCAGACCTGCACCTGCTGGGGAGACACGGCAATGAACGCACCATCGCGTACCTCGATTTCAAGCATGTCTGCACTGCGGCTCGGTGCGGAAATCCTGGCGGGCCTTGCGGGCGCCATGACCATCGCCGGTTGCTCCAACAGCAGCGGCGGCACCGACACGGTGGCGGTTCAGGGCGATGTGCCCATCGCCTATGTGCAGCGATCGTCGGCAGTCGAAATCGACTCGACCAACGGCACCCCGTTCGCGGCCGGCGGCGATTTGATGATCCGAGAGAAATCCTCTGCAAGCGCGCCCGAGTACAACATCACGCACGTGATCACTCAGAACAATGGCGACGTGTCCGACCCCGAGGTTTCCTACGACGCCAAGAAGATCGTCTTCTCCTTGCGGTGTCCGACGTCCAATACGTCGACCATCGACGGGCAGCCTGCGTGTACCGGCAAATGGAACATCTGGGAATACGACATGAGCACCGGTGGCTTGACCGGCGGCACACTGCGTCGCATCACCAGTTCCACCGAAGACGACGACGTCGATCCGGTCTATCTGCCGGCCGGCCGTGGGTTCGTGTTCTCCTCCAATCGCCAGGCCAAGTCGAAGGACATGCAGGCGCTGGGCCGCTCTTACTACGCCCTGGATGAATACGAGCGCGAGCGTGTGCTGAACCTGCATACGATGGACAACGACGGCGCCAACGTTCAACAGATCACGTTCAATCAGAGTCACGACCGCAACGCTGTGATCCGCCCGAACGGCGACATCATGTTCTCGCGTTGGGATCACATCGGCGATCGCAATCATTTCCCGGTGTTCCGCGTGAAGCCCGATGGCACCGATATGTTTGTGCTGTACGGGGCGCACAGCGCCGGCAACAGCTTCCTGCATCCGCGCGACATGTCGCCGACGGGCAAGTACAACGGCTTCATCGCGTCCGACCTGATGCCCCTGCTGCGTACCCAAGAAGGCGGCGCGATCATGCTGGTGGACGCCGCCAACTATTCGGAGCAGAACACGCCGGCCAACACCAGTTCGCCGACCGAAGGCGGGCAGCGCCAGCTCACGATGAATGAACTCAACCCGGAGCGCGGGCTGTCGATGTATGGGCGTGCGACGACGCCGTACCCGCTCTGGGATGGCACCGACCGCATCCTTGTCTCTTATGCGCCTTGCCAAGTGCGCCGTGCGGGTGTGGTGGTGTCGTGCACCACGCTGACTTCGGAAGAGATCGCAAGGCTGTCCGACAGCGAGCGTCTGGCCGAGGAGATCGCGACCGATACGTTGCAAGACAACGTGCGACCCGAATACGCGGTCTATATGTTCGATCCGGCGGCGCAAACCTGGTTGATCGTCGCAGCGCCGCCGAGCGGTCGCATGAACACCGATCCGATCGCCATCCAGGTTCGTCCCGAACCCAACGCGACCGAGCTCACCAACGTCGACGCCACGCTCGCGCAGCAAGGCCTCGCGCTGGTGGAAGTGCGCAGCGTCTATGACACTGATCGCCTCGAGCGCATGGGATCGTCCGTCCTGACCGAGGCTGATCTGCCCACCGGTTGCACCACGTCGGTGGTCAAGAAGGCGCCGACCGATCCGCTGGACACCCGCGCCTTGGTGGCTGACCTCGTGCGCATCAAGGACCCCGCTGACCAAGCGTATTTGTGCGCACCCACGCGCTTCGTGCGCGCCTTGCGTGCCGTGGCTCCGCCGATCAGTTCGACCGGTTTGCGCCGCGCCATCGGTGAAACCAATTTCGAGCAACAACAGATCCTCGGTTATGCGCCGGTGGAGCCCGATGGTTCGTTCAAGCTGCTCGTGCCGGCGGACACGCCGCTCGCGATCCAATTGATCGACTCCGAGGGGCGCGCCTTCCAGACGCATACCAACTGGATCCAGGCCCGGCCCGGCGAGCGTCGTACTTGCGACGGTTGCCACAGCCCGCGTCGTGGCGGCGCGATCAACTCCGGCTCAGTGGTCGACACCATGCCCTCGGGATTGGTGGCGGCACTGGCCAATGCGCATCTGGCTGGCGAGACCATGGCGTCGACACGCACCCGCGTCGATCCGACCGCGCTGAACATCTCGAGCGACATGGTGTACGAGGACGTTTGGGCCGACACCACCAAGCCCGGCGTGCAAGCGCGGCCGTCGATCAGTCTGCGCTACACCGGCAACACGCCGTCGACCGAAGACCTGGCCACTGCAGTGCCGACCAACGGCATCATCAACTATCCCCAGCACATCCAGCCGTTGTGGACGCGCGACCGCGGTACCGCTACCTGCACCAATTGCCACAACGACGCCGTCAAGCTCGACTTGCGCGCGTCGACTGCGGGGACCGGGCGTTTGACGTCCTACGAAGAGTTGATGGTTGGCGATCCGGTGATCGATCCGACGACCGGATTGCCGCAAACCCGCGTGCAAAACGGCGTGCCGGTCGTGGTGCGTGGTGCCGCATTGGTCGAGAACGGAGCGAGTGAAGGTGATGCGGTCGGCCTGGCGCGCAAGAGCCGTCTGATCGAGATTCTGTTCGGCCAGACCTTGATGGCCGGGGAAGAAGCACGCACGGCGCATCCGAATCCGCCCAACAGTACGATCAATCACGCCACCATCCTCAACCGGGCCGAGAAGCGTCTGGTGTCGGAATGGATCGACTTGGGCGGTCAGTACTACAACGACCCCTTCGATAGCTCCAATGGCGTGCGTACGATCGAGACGCTCGACGAGACGGTGTTCGAGCAGCAAGTCTTCCCGATCCTGCGCACCAGTTGCGCGGCGAGCTGCCACCAGGCCGTGGGCAGCGAGGACGATGTGCCGCCCGCCACATCGTTCACCGGCAACCGGTATGTGCTGACCGGTGACGTCGAAGGCGATCTGAACGCCACGATTGCGATGATCAACGACACTTGCCAACCCGCGCTCAACCCGCTGTTGCTGCGTCCGGCCACCATCCCGCACCCGGCGGGCGCCACCGGACAGACCGCGGCTGTGTTGCAGACCGGTTCGGCCAACTACACCACCATCGCCAACTGGATCCGCTCCGGATGTACCGCGCCATGACCTTCACCTCGATGCGCAAGCGCGCACTCGCCGCCATGCTCGCTTGCGCGGGCATGGCGGGTATCGCCAGCTGCGGCGGCGGATCGAACCCGTTCGACAATCCCGACGCCATCAACAATCCGCCCGGCGTGACCGGACAGAAGCTGTCGTTCATCTACTACCAGCGCTGCATCAATCCGATCTTCCTGACGCCGCTGCAGGTCAATCACAACGGCGTGATCTCGACCAACACCTGCGCCGGCGGGGGCTGTCACGACAACACCAGCGGCACCGGCGGCGCGTTCCGCGTCATCGTCTCGGCGAGCGCGGTCGATCTCTCGGACCCGGCCAATACGCCCGACGTCGTGCGCGGGACCGACATGTACAAGAACTTCTATTCGGCACAAGGCGAAGTCGTGCTCAGCACGCCGATCGAAAGCCGTCTGCTCACCAAGCCGATGATCGCCGGCGTGCTGCATGGCGGCGGTCTGATCTTCGAGAGCGAAGCCGATCCCAACGTCAAACTCATCAAGTACTGGATCTCGCATCCCATGCCGCAGGGGCAGGACGAGTTCTCGACTGCCGCCAACAACATGTTCGCGTCCTCCGATCCGGTGAACGGCGCGTGCAACTCTGACTGAACCCTCGCA
>CAYUYC010000301.1:1258-3913 GCA_964448945.1 uncultured Burkholderiaceae bacterium | reverse complement strand
GAACTCGACCTGCTTGAAGGGCGGCGCGACCTTGTTCTTGACGACCTTGACGCGGACCTGGTTGCCGATGGCCTCGTCCCGGTCCTTGATCGTCGAGATGCGGCGGATGTCGAGCCGCACCGAGGCGTAGAACTTCAGCGCGTTGCCGCCGGTGGTGGTTTCGGGGTTGCCGAACATCACGCCGATCTTCATGCGGATCTGGTTGATGAAGATGACCAGGCAATTGGTGCGCTTGATGGTGCCGGTGAGCTTGCGCAGCGCCTGGCTCATGAGGCGCGCTTGCAGGCCGGGCAGCGAATCACCCATCTCGCCTTCGATTTCGGCCTTGGGCGTGAGCGCCGCGACCGAGTCGATGACGATCAGGTCGACCGCGCCCGAACGCACCAGGGCGTCGGCGATTTCGAGCGCTTGCTCGCCGGTGTCGGGTTGCGAAATCAGGAGGTCTTGCAGATTGACGCCGAGCTTTTGCGCGTATTGCACATCCAGCGCGTGTTCGGCATCGATGAAGGCCGCCGTGCCGCCGATCTTCTGCATCTCGGCGATCACCTGCAGCGTGAGTGTGGTCTTGCCGGACGATTCAGGGCCGTAGATCTCGACGACGCGGCCGCGCGGCAAACCGCCGACGCCCAAGGCGATGTCGAGGCCCAGCGATCCGGTGGAAACGACCTGGATGTCTTCGGCGACTTCGCCGTCGGCCATGCGCATGATGCTGCCCTTGCCGAACTGTTTTTCGATCTGGGCGAGTGCGGAAGCGAGGGCTTTGGCTTTTTCGGACGAAGTGGTGACTGCGTTCATGGCAATGCTCCTGTGCAATCCCGACGGGCCGCGATCCATTCAGGCGGAAAGCTGGCTAGGCCGGGCAACGTGAAAGCCGATCGGAACGGGTTGAACGCTGGACCGATCAGCACCTGGGCGCGGATGATGCCCCTAAGTACTGGATAAATCAACAGTGAGGCTTGTCGCGTGTTCAGGCGAATGCGCGCCAGGCCGCCGGGACGGCGATCAGCCCCCAGACGATGGCCGTGAGCGTGAGCGCGAGAAAGACCGCAGCACTGCCGAAATCCTTGGCGCGGCGGCTCAGGTCGTGGCGCGCGAGCGAAATGCGGTCGACCACCGCTTCGAGCGCGGAGTTGAGGATTTCGACGATCAACACGATGAACAGCACGCCGATCAGCAGCGCCCGCTCGGTCAAGGTCACCGGCAGCCACAAGGCCAGCGGCAGCAGCACGATGAGCAGCGCCAGTTCCTGCCGGAACGCGGCCTCGACGCGCACCGCTTCGCGCAAGCCGGCGTACGAATAGCGCAGCGCATTGATCAGGCGGCGCGGTCCACCCAGGCTCTTGTGCGCAGACTCGCCGTCGCTGCGCACCTGGGCTTCATCGGCGGCAGCCGGGTTCTTGGTCGGATCGTTCATGGAGGCAGTCGTTTGGTCGAAGGCGCGAGAACATACCGCAACTCGGTGAACGGCGCGTTCACGCGAAGTCGCTCGGCGCATCCTCGGCGAGTTGACTCAGATACTGCAGGGCAAACAGCGCGGCCGCCGCGCGCACCGCCTGCCGGTCGCCGTCGAAATGCTTGATGATGGTCTCGACCTTGGCGTCGCGCACCGCGAAGCCGAACCACACCGTGCCGACCGGCTTGTCGGGCGTGCCGCCGCTGGGCCCCGCGATGCCGGTCACCGCGACCGCCACGTCGGCCTGCGAATGCGCGAGCACCCCTTCGACCATGGCGGCCGCGGTTTCCGACGAGACCGCGCCATGCGCTGCCAGCGTATCGGCACGCACACCCAGCGCTTCGATCTTGGCCGCGTTGGAATAGGTGACGAAGCCGCGCTCGAACCAGACCGACGATCCGCCGATCTCGGTGAGCTGTTGCGCGATCAATCCGCCGGTACAGCTTTCGGCGGTCGCCACCATCCAGCCACGGCGCAGCAATGCTTCGCAGGCACGTTCGCATGCAAGCTTCAAGGCGGAAGTGCTCATCGCCATACTCCTCGTCGATGACGCATCAACGCAGCCCATGCCAGACTGCGAGCAACACCAGCAATGCAAAGCCGGCCGCGATCAGATCGTCGGCCATGACGCCGAAGCCGTTCTTGTGCCGCCGCTCGAAGCCGCGGATCGGCGGCGGCTTGGTGATGTCGAACAAGCGGAACAAGGCAAAGCCCGCGCATTGCCAGACCAGATCGTGCGGTATCCATGACAGCACCAGCACGATCGCGACGATCTCATCCCAGACCATGGCGCCGTGATCGGGCGCGCCGAGCGCACGCCCGGTGACCTGACACGCCCATACGCCCACCGCAAACGCGAGCGCGAGCCCCGCGCCCATCACCCACGGATTGCCCCATGCGCTCCATGGCGCGAGCGCAAGGTCGAACAATGCCCAGCCGAACAAGGTACCGAAGGTGCCCGGCGCGCGCGGCGCAAGGCCGCTGCCGAACCCGAAGGCCAGCAGATGCGCCGGATGCCGCAGCATCAAGCGCAGGCTCGGCATCTGCGGCGCGTGCGCGCCATCGCTGGGTGTGCTGTTCATGGCTGCATTCTATCGACGCGTGGTTCAGGCGAAATGATCGAAGCCGCGCACCTCGATCGTGATCGGCACGTCGCGCATGCGCCATTGCACGCCCGCACCCGCCACGATGCGGCCGATGCG
>CAYUYC010000301.1:0-1158 GCA_964448945.1 uncultured Burkholderiaceae bacterium | reverse complement strand
GGGCCGCGTCGGCGGTGAAGCACAACTCGTAATCGTCGCCGCCGCCTAAAGCGCAAGCGAACTGCACCGGCTGCGTCTGCGCGAACACCCCGGCCGACAAGGGCAGACGATCGACATCGATCTGCGCGCCGACACCGCTGGCGTGCAGCACATGGCGCAGATCGCCCGCGAGTCCGTCCGAGACATCGATCGCCGCGTGCGCAACACCGAGCAAGGCCCGACCGAGCGCCACCCGCGGCTCGGGCCGCTCCAGGCGCGCTTGCGCATGCGCCAGCATGGCGGCATCGAGTGCGCCGGCGCCTTGCAATGCCCGCAAGGCCAGCGCCGCATCGCCGAGCGTGCCGCTCACATACACATCGTCGCCTGCGCGCGCGGCATCGCGGCGCAAGGCGCGCGTCGCGTCGACCCGGCCCAGCACGGTGATCGAGATCGCCAGCGGTCCGGCCGTCGTATCGCCGCCGATGAGTTCGCATCCGTATCGATCGCCGAGCGCGAACAGGCCGCGTGCGAACGCATCGAGCCAGGCCTCATCGCAGGCACGCGCCGACGGCAAGGCGATGGCCAGCGTGAACGCGAGCGGCTCGGCGCCCATCGCGGCGAGATCGCTGAGATTCACCGCCAGGCATTTGTGCCCCAATGCCTCGGGATCGACATCGGCAAAGAAATGCCGCCCTTCGACCAGCATGTCGGTCGAGACGGCCAGCGTGCCGCCGATCTCAAGCAAGGCGCAATCGTCGCCGACGCCCAGCAGCGCGCGGCGCACCGGCGCATCGGCACCGCGCGTGAAGCAACGTCGGATGAGTTCGAATTCACCCATCGCGCAGGCGATGCGGTGCGGCTTCAGCCGCGCGGCTTGAACTCGGTGGCGCGCAAGCGTGCCGCGACCTTGTCCAGCACGCCGTTGACGTACTTGAACCCGTCGGTGCCGCCGAAGGACTTGGTCAACTCCACCGCTTCGTTGATGACGACGCGGTACGGCACATCCAGGTGATGCGCGAGTTCGTAACTGCCGATCAGCAAGGCCGCATGCTCGACCGGCGACAATTCCTCGGGATTGCGGTCGAGAAAAGGCGCGAAGCTGGCGCGCAAGGTCTCGGCCTCGCGGATCGCGCCGGAAAGCAGCGAATCGAAATGCGCCTTGTCGGCGCGCCCGAAGGC
>CAYUYC010000300.1:0-3934 GCA_964448945.1 uncultured Burkholderiaceae bacterium | reverse complement strand
GCCGAGCGCCAGACGCATGTCGCGCACGGACTTCTCGAGCGGCGTGATGGCCTTGAGCCAATCGGTCGCGTCGCGCGCGTGGCTCATGCCTTCAGCCAGCGTATCGCGGCATAGCTCGAGCAATTGCGCGCTGCCCACTGCATCGCCGAAGAACATCGTCGCGGTGTCGGGCAACTGATGGGCTTCATCGAAGATCACCGTGTTGGCCGCGGGCAGCAATTCGCTCACCCCTTCTTCACGCAACATCACATCGGCAAAGAACAAATGGTGGTTGACCACCACCACATCGGCTTGCTGCGCGTTCTTGCGCGCCTGCAGCACGAAACACTCCTTGTAGTTGGGACAGTCCTGGCCAAGGCAATTGTCGCGGGTCGAAGTCACGAGCGACCACACCCCGGCGTTCTCGGGCACGGTGCCGAGTTCGGCCTTGTCGCCCGAACGCGTGGTCTTGAGGAACATCGAGATGCGGCGCAGATGCGCCACGTCCTCGCGCGAGGTCAGCCGCCCGTTCGCGAGCGTGCGTTCGGTGTGGTAATGGCAGACGTAATTGGCGCGCCCTTTGAGCAATGCGGTCGTCACCGGCACGTTCAGGGCGCGGCGCACCGCGGGCAGATCGCGCTCGAACAACTGATCCTGCAAGGTCTTGGTGCCGGTAGAGATGATGACCTTGCCGCCCCAGAGCAGCGCCGGAACGAGATAGGCGAACGTCTTGCCGGTGCCGGTGCCGGCCTCGGCGACCAATGCGCTTTGCGTATCGATCGCATGCGCGATCGCGACCGCCATCTCGACTTGCGCTTCGCGGCGTACATAGCCGGTGGTCGCGCCCGCGATCGGTCCTTGCGGGCCGAACAATTGCTCGAGCTCGCGTGCGTGGCCCGATGCATGGGCCGCGCCGGGCGCCTGGGCCTGGGTATCGTCGAAAGCAGCGGACATGAGTATCGGGATGGTCAGTGCTGCGCGTCCACTTTGACCTGCACGTGCATGCGCGCATCCATGTCCGCACTGTTCGCGCCCGCGATGCCTGCGCCGCGCGTCGCGCTTTGCGCCACCGCCGAGCCCAGATCGATCCACTCGCCCAGGCGCCCCGCGACCTGCGTCGACATGGCGCGCGAGCGCAATTCGCCTTGCGGTCCGAAGCTGCTGTGTTGTGGATGCACGTCCAGCATCACCTCGTCGCCGCGCACATGGGCGACGACATAAAAGCCAGTATCGGCATCGACCGGGGTTGCCACCACGCCCACGCTCGGACCGGCGGCGCCGTAGGTCACGACGGCATTGGGAACGAGCCGCTGTTCGCCGATGCGGATCAAGGCCGGCATGCCTTCGAGCGCCTGGACTTGCTGGACGATCGACGCATCCGATCGTTCGGCCTGTGCGCTTCCCGCCGCGGTCACCGTGGTGCCGCGCGGATCGATGCGCACCCCGGTCTGGATCTCGGACCGCGACATGGCCCCGGCATCGACTTGGCGCACCGACACCATGAGTCGGCGCTGGGCGACGTCCAACTCGGCCACCATGCGCCTGACCTGCGCGAGCGTGCCCGCGTCGGTGCGCACGAACAGCTTGAACCCGGTGCCGGTCGCCACGCCATGCTCGCCGACGATGGCCTGCACTTGCGGCAGCACTTGTTCGGCGGTGCGATGGTGCAGGTCGATCACCTCGAGCGACTGCGCGTGCGCGCACGCCAGCATGGCCGCGAACAGCCATGCACCAAGGGTCGCGACGATCGCCCTACGCGCTAGATCACGAAGCAAGAAAGTTTTCCGTCATTCCGGTGGAGGATGTGAAGCCGGTCACAGCCCCCGACGAGGTGCTCATGCTGGAATATCCGGCGTGAGCTGTATTTGGAGCCAGGTGATCTGGTCCTTGATCTGGAGCTTGCGCTTCTTGAGTCGTTTGATCTGCAGTTCGTCGCGCACCGCAAGGGCGGTCAATTGCCCGATCACCTGGTCCAGGTCCCGGTGTTCCACCTGCAGTTCGATGATTCTCTTGGCTATGGCGTCGAGGTCCTTTTGCACTACCCCACCCCCGGGTTCGATGGCGTCCGTCCGTCGCGTTCGGCCGCATAACTACAATGTCTGTTGTCCCGCCGCGCAGGGCTGCATGCTGCGACCGCGCTGATCAACCGACGCATTTACTCTTCGCCTGAATGTCCGCCTCCATCGCGCCGTCCCGTTATCGCATCTCCGCATGCATCGGGCAACACCTGGGCGATCGATCTGAACAACAGGACCGCGCGGGCATCTACACCAGCAAGCGTACCGCGGGTTGCATGCTGGCGGTGGTGGCAGACGGCATGGGCGGCCGCACCGGCGGCGCACTGGCGGCCGAACAAGTCATTACCACCGCCAAGGGTCTGTTCGAAGAATTCAACCCCGCGCATCAATCGGTCACCGATCTGCTGACCGAAATTATCCGCGATGCGCACACGATCATTCAACTGACTGCAGCCACCGCCGAAAAAGAGCCCCACAGCACGATCATCGCCATGGTGTTGCAGCCCGGCCAGGTCAATTGGGCGCACGTCGGCGATTCGCGGCTGTATTACTTCAAGAACGATCGGCTCGAATTCCGCACCACCGACCATTCCTACGTCGAGCATCTGGTCCAGACCGGCAAGCTCACGCGCGAAGCCGCCGGCACCCACCGCATGGGCCATGTGCTGACCAGCGCCCTGGGCACCGACAAGCCGCCGGTGATCGACTTCGGCGAGGCGCGTGACCTTGCCGCGGGTGATGGCTTCTTGTTGTGCTCGGACGGTCTGTGGCACTACTTCACCGACGATGAACTCGGCCGCACGGTGGCCAACAGCTCGCCGCGCAAAGCGTCCGAAACCTTGATCGAAAATGCGCGCTATCGCGCCCGCGGCAAGGGCGACAACTGCACTTTCGCCATCGTCAAACTGACCGATCCGCTCTCGGACACTCAGGCCTGAGCGCCTGATCCTCAGGGTTTGGCCACGCCGTTGCGCGCCGCACGTTCGGCACGCCGCTTGGCGATTTCGGCCCGCCGCTGTTCTGCGGCCTTCTGCTTGGCCTCGAAAACCCGCACATGGTCGGCCCGCGCCGCCGCATCGGATTCGAGCGGATCGGCCTGCGATGCCCGCGTGATGCGCGCGGCATTGCGTTCGGCGTTTTCCTCGGCGGCTGCCGCACGCTGCGCATCGCGCGCCTTCGCCTGTTCTTCGCGCCGCGCGGCTTCTTCCTGGCGATGCTGGAAATCGGCCTTGGCCTGTTCGCGCGCCGCCGCGAGCTGCTGCTCCTCGGCAGCGGCCTGGCGCTGCGCTTCCTGGCGGCGCTGCTCACGCTCGGCATCCTTTGCACGGCGCAAGTACCGGTTGGCTTCGACCTCGACGCGCTTGATCTGCGCCATGGCCGCACGCAATTCGCCCTGGACTTCTTTGACGCACGAAGTCACGAAGAAGCGGCCCTGGCATTGCACCTCATGTTCGTAGGCCGACCATTGCGCCTGGGCGCTCGCATCGCTCGCGTCGCGCAACGCCGCTTGAGCCTGCGCCTGGCTCGTGATCGACGCCTGCGGGTAACGCTCGCCGAGTGCGATCGCCGCAGACGAAATCGATGCGGTTTGAGCGTGTGCGAACGCTGCACACAGCATCAGCGTCGCCGCAAAAAGCAGCCGGATCGCTGTGGCAGAATGCGCGCCTTTCATTGCAGCCGGAGTCACCAAGGAATGTCGGAAAAGACGCATGCGAACGAGATCGAGCGGCGGATTATCGCCCAGATCGCGGAGGAACTCGCGGTCCGCCCCGAGCAGGTGGGCAATACGGTTCAACTGCTCGACGAAGGCGCGACCGTCCCCTTCATCGCGCGCTATCGCAAGGAAGTCACCGGCAGTCTCGACGACACCCAATTGCGCCATCTGGCCGAGCGCCTGGTGTATCTGCGCGAACTCGAAGATCGCCGCGCGGCCATCG
>CAYUYC010000299.1:0-3936 GCA_964448945.1 uncultured Burkholderiaceae bacterium | reverse complement strand
TGCCGGTACGCGACAGACCTTGGCGCAGCCGCGCCATCCAACCCTTGCGGTCTTCGGCCGGCGGCACTGGCGTGGCAGTCGCCGCCGCGTCGACGGCAGGCGCGGCCGCGCGCGCATCGCGCGACGGCTCGGCTACCGGTGCCGGCGGGGTTTTCTTCTTGAAGAATCCGAACATGGGGCGGCGATTGTAGCGGAGGCAGACCGCGCGCCCACTAGAATGCGGCGGTCATGCCGCCCCCCGCCCATCCCCGCAAGCATCAGGTCCGCATCATCGGCGGACGCTGGAAGCGCACGCCCTTGCTCGTGCCCGACATCGAAGGCCTGCGCCCCACGCCCGATCGCGTGCGCGAGACCGTGTTCAACTGGCTCGGCCAGAAGCTCGACGGCAAGCGCTGCCTCGATCTGTTTGCAGGCACCGGCGCCTTGGGCTTCGAAGCCGCCTCGCGCGGCGCCGCGCGCGTGGTCAGCGTCGAGCCGGCGCGCGCGGCCGCGGCCGCGATCCGCCAGACCATCGCCAAACTCGACGCACGCATGATCGAACTGCATCAGGCCGATGCGATGGCCGTGCTCGGCGCGCTCGAACGCGCCAACGAACGCTTCGATCTGGTGTTCCTCGATCCGCCGTTTCGCGCCGGATGGCTCGATCGGGTGCTGCCTCTGGTCGTGCCGCTCCTGGCACCCGAGGGCGCGATCTATGCCGAAAGCGAGTCGGCACTCGATGTGTCGCAGCTCGCGACTCAGGGTTTACACCTCGAACGTGAAGGCAGCGCTGGTCAGGTCCACTATCATCTGCTTACATTGGCGCCTCGCAGCATCGCCCCCGTCTGAACAGAAGGAACCCGCCTCATGGTCATCGCCGTCTATCCCGGCACCTTCGATCCGCTCACGCGCGGACACGAGGATCTCGTGCGCCGCGCCGCGGGCTTGTTCGAAAGACTCGTGGTCGGTGTGGCCGACAGCCGCACCAAGCGCCCGTTCTTCAACCTCGACGAGCGCGTGGCGATCGCCACCGAAGTGCTCTCGCACTATCCCAACGTGGAGGTCGCGCCGTTTCGCGGACTGCTCAAGGATTTCGTGCGCGACCAAGGCGCGCGCGTGATCGTGCGCGGCCTGCGCGCAGTCAGCGACTTCGAGTACGAGTTCCAGATGGCGGGCATGAACCGCTACCTCCTGCCCGATGTCGAAACCATGTTTCTGACGCCGAGCGATCAGTACCAGTTCATCTCGGGCACCATCGTGCGCGAGATCGCGGTGCTCGGCGGCGATGTCTCGAAGTTCGTCTTCCCGAGCGTCGAGCGCTGGCTGCACGACAAGATCGGCAGCCCCAAATCGGCAAGTGCCGCGGAGTGAGCACCTCATGGCGTTGATGATCACCGACGAATGCATCAATTGCGATGTGTGCGAGCCGGTGTGCCCCAACAACGCGATCTCGATGGGCGTATCGATCTACGAGATCGATCCGCACCGATGCACCGAATGCGTCGGCCACCACCCCGAGCCGCAATGCCAGATCGTCTGTCCGGTGGAATGCATTCCGTTCAATCCGGATTGGCGCGAATCGCCCGAAGACCTCCAGCGCAAGTTCGAGCACCTGCTCATCGGCGCCAATCCGGCGAGCTGAAGCCGCATCAGGTCGGCGCAGCTCCTTCTTCACGCGCGATGTACAGGCCGTCGGCTTGCTTCTTGGCAGTGCGCTTGGCGCTCGCCGCGCCGGACGCCACCTGTTCCGGATTTCGATAGCGCCCCGCGTGCACCGGCAACGCGCCGATCGATAGGCGCGTCAACGGAAAGAACGCCGGGTTGCCTTTGCGATCCTCGGCATGCAAGCCGCCTTGTTCGACATCCTGCTCGTCGTACAGGCCACGTGCTGCCTCAGCGAATTCGGCGATGATGGCCGCGCACCGCGTCTGCCAATCGTTGCTTTGGAACAGCACGACGAAATCGTCGCCACCGACATGGCCGACGAAGTCGTACAAGGCGTCGCAATGCGCGCCGATCACCCGTGCGGCCAGCTTGATCATCTCGTCGCCGCGCCAGTAGCCGTATTGATCGTTGAACGGTTTGAAATGATCGAGATCGCAATAGCACGCGGTGAATTGCGTGCCGCTGGCGAGCAAGCGCGCGATGTGCTCGCTGATCGGAATGTTGCCGGGCAGAAAGGTCAGCGGATTGGCATGGCGTGCGGCCTCGATGCGCAGTTCGGCCACCGCGCGCACCAACGATTCGCCGGTGCCCAAGCCGAGATAGCGCCCTTGCTCGACGATGATGAAACCGTCGGCGAGGTAACGCTGATCCTCGCTGGTGAGCACCTGCATCAAGGACTCGATCGGCAACGAGGATTCGATGACCAACGGACGGGTGTGCATGAAGGTCGTGCACCCGCGCCTGCCGTAGATCTCGCGGTAATACGGCTGTGCCAGATGGTCCATGAACTCGCGCCGATTGACGATGCCGATCGGCATTCCGTCAGCGACCACGGCGATGGCATGCAGACGCTCGTTCTTCATGAAGATCTCGATGAGATCCTGATTCAAGGTATTCGGCGTCACCGACGGCGCGCCGATCAACAATGCCCCGGCGCAATGCTGCCGCAGATGCATCTTGCCGCTTTCCGGAAAGACCGCGATCCGCGTGGACCGCAGCAATTCGCTCGCCGCGAGCGACATCGCCCGCACCGGTTGCGCCTCGGGTGAGCCGAGGTAGAAGCCCTGGGCCAGCGCAATTCCGAGGTCGCGCACCACCGCCATTTCGGCCTCGGTCTCGACGCCCTCGGCGATCAGTTCGGTGTCGAGCGAATCGGCCAGCCTCACCATGCCGCGCAGCGCTTCGAACTTGGGTGAAGATTCGTGCAGACCGCTGATGAAGAACTTGTCGATCTTCACAAACTCCGGCCGCAATTCGAGCCAGCGCCGCAAACCCGAATAACCGTCGCCGTAATCGTCCATCGCCAGCGCGAATCCGATCCGCCTGCATTCGGCGAGCACCACGGCGAGCGGCGCCCAGTCCTGTATCGGATCGCGCTCGGTCAGCTCGATCACGATGCGACTCGGCGGCAGCCCGGCTTGCAACGCGACGTCGATCAAGCCGCTTTGCATATCGCCGAGCTGCAGCAACGCCGGCCCACTGAAATTCAGGAACAGTTTCCCGGGCAAGCGCTGGCGGCCGAACTCGCGGATCGCCGACTTCGCGCACACGATCTCGATCGCGGCTTCGCAACCCACCGCGCGCGCGGCGGCCAACAAGGCCAGGGGGTTGGCGTAAGGGGCCGGCGCACGCACGAACGCCTCGTAGCCGTAAATCTCCGCCTTGTCCAACATGACGACGGGCTGGAACACCATCGTCAGTCCATCGCCGGCAAGCGCGCGGGCCAAGCCATCGGATATCGGCTTGACCAGGGTCCAGTGTTGAGCGATGGAACGGTCTGCTTGCTGAGTCACTTGCGTCGTCCTCCCGTCTCGGGATTACGACCCCACCGCCGTGAACTCAAATGAACTTTTGGTGAATCAAATACGACAGCCCGCACGCCCGCGTCAGCGCAACAAGCCCTTGAGCTTGTCTTGCAGCTTGTCGCGCGCCTTGGTCTCGAGTTGCTGCTTCTTCGCGTCGACCTTGTCCGATACCGCACCCTTGAGCATCGAACTCGACACCGCCGCCCATTGGATTTCATAAGCGGTCTTGTCGTACGGCCCGTGCACGCGCACCGGAATCGTCACGTCCTTGGCCTGCCCGACCTCCTTGCCGCCCTGTCCGGTCAAGGTGTTCACCACGCTGGCCTTGACGGTGTAGTCGAGACTGTCGTGCCCGATGTCGATGCTGCCCGCGCCGGCCAGCCGCACCAGCGGCGCCTTGACCGCGAGGTCGTTGTTGGTCGCCACGCCGTTGGCGATCGCGAATGTCGCCGACAACTCCGAGAACACCGTCTTCTCGGTGGTCGCC
>CAYUYC010000298.1:0-3958 GCA_964448945.1 uncultured Burkholderiaceae bacterium | reverse complement strand
CGGCGCGGGCGATGAAATCGCGATCGCCTTTCATGTCGACCGTCCACGACAGTCCCGCGTCGAGCGGCGATACGGTCTCGGACATGTCGTTGCCGTACAGATTCATGCCGGCTTCGAGGCGCAGCGTGTCGCGCGCGCCCAGGCCCGCCGGGGCCACGCCCGCCGCGGCGAGCGCCTGCCACAGCGCCGGCGCATCGGCCGCAGGCACGGTGATCTCGAACCCGTCCTCGCCGGTATAGCCGGTGCGCGCCACCATCAGGCCGTCGACCACCGCGGCGAAGAACGGTTTGAGGTCTGCGCTCATACCGCGCGCGGCCGGCAACGCGGCCCAGAATTTTTCGCGTGCGTTGGGGCCTTGCACCGCGATCATCGCGAGATCGCGGCGCGGTTGGATGGTGAGTGCGAACCCGCGGCCCGCTTGGCCGGCGCTGCGCACCTGCTCCATCCAGGCCAGATCCTTGTCGGCGGTCGAAGCATTGACCACCACGCGGAACCATTGCTCGCCGAAGTAGTAGACGATGAGATCGTCGATGACGCCGCCGGCCTCGTTGAGCATGCACGAGTACAAGGCCTTGCCCGAGAGTTCGAGCTTGTCGACGCTGTTGGCGATCAGCCGGCGCAAGAAGGCGCGCACTTCGGGCCCTTCAAGATCGACCGCGCACATGTGCGAGACATCGAACATGCCCGCATCGCGGCGCACCGCGTGGTGTTCTTCGATCTGGGAGCCGTAATGCAACGGCATTTCCCAACCGCCGAAGTCGACCATCTTGGCGCCATGCGCGAGATGGCTGTCGTACAAAGGGGTGCGCTTGAGGCTCATGCGAAGTCCAGGACGTAAAGGGTGATCACAAGACGGCCGACGACCTCCGACCGATCCGATCTTCCCCCGCTCTGTCCTTGGTACCTGAGAGTTTTGAGCCCCTTCGGTGGCGCACTGCGGTCACGAAGACCGAGCACGCGCTCTCCAGAGATGCCAGCCAGTCGCACGGTTCATGGGCCTGAGCGATTTCAGGGAGTTACGCCTTCGGCGGCAGTCGAGCCCATCGAAATGGGACGCTGCTCTCTCCCGCGCGCGGCTTCGCGGCATGGACGCGGAGCATACACCACGGGCAGAATGACGCCCCATGTTGCGCACATCGGTACGTCCCGGCGTCGCCTGCGGTGTGGGGCGTGCTTTGATCCGCATTCTCTGCGGGCTCATCCTCTTGGCGGCAACGGCTGCCGCGCAGGCCCAGGTCGTTCCCACACGGCATTACAGCGCGCAATTCCTGTCCGATGCCGCGACCGAACCGCCCGAAGACAGCGCCGCCTGGCGCTCGATCGTCTTGCCCAGCCGGCGCGGCGCCAATGCGCCCGACATCAACCTCCCGAGCTGGTATCGCATCGCGTTCAACGTGCCGGCCGACGGGATCGGCGAATGGGCGGTGCACATCCGCGAACTCATGCCCGCCGCCGAGATCTGGCTCAACGGCCGCAGCGTCAGCTATCTGGCCACGCCGCGCGCACCCGAGACCGCGCTGCGCGCCTACATGATCAGCCTCAAGGCCGAATGGCTGCACGCCGGCACCAACGTGCTGTATCTGCGCGTGCCGCCCGCGGCGGAATCGCGATCGGTGCTGTCCACCGTGCTCATCGGTCCGCTCGCGCCGGTACTGGAAGAAAGCGACGCGCGGCATTTCTGGGAAGCCACGCTGCGCCATGTGGTAGTCGCGGGGGCAGCGGTCGTCGGCAGCATGCTCATCCTGTTCTGGTGGTTGCGCCGGCAGGAACCGCTGTACGCCTTGTTCGGCCTGGTCGCGCTCGGCTGGGCGGTGCTCACCATCGGCTATTTCATGCTCGAAGCGCCGATCCCGCAGCCCTGGTTCGGCCTGCTCACCACGATGACCGATTACTGGAGCGAAGTGGCGATGCTGCTGTTCGTGCTCCATTTCAGCGGCTGCTACACCCGGCGCACCGCGCAATTGGCGCTCGGCTACGGGGTGTTCTCCACGCTGGTCACCTTGGTCGGCGCATTCACCACCGACGACTGGTGGTGGAACTGGTACAGCCAGCCCTGGGAGTACTCGGTCTACGCCACCACCGCGATCTCGCTCGCGCTGCTCATCCGCCATGCCTGGCGCGTGCGCACCTTCGAGAATCTCGTGCTCGCCGGCGCCGTCACCGTCCTCACCTGCGCCTACGTGGTCGACCAGGTCATCGGCGACGCGGGCAATCTCGAGTGGGTCTCGGTGACGCCGGCGGCCTATGGCTTGGTGTTGATCGTGTTCGGCATCGTGCTGGCGCGGCGGTTTGCGGTCGCCTTGTCGACGGTCGAAGCGCTCAATGCCGGCCTCGAACAGCGCATCGCCGCGCGTGAGGCCGAACTGGCCGCCAACTTCCGCGCCCTGGCCGACGCGCAGCGGCGCGAATCGGTCCTGCAGGAACGCAACCGCATCATGCGCGACATGCACGATGGCATCGGCGCGCAATTGATGATCAGCATGCAATCGCTCGAGCGCGGCGATGCGAACGCGCAGGAAGCCGTCGGCGTGCTGCGCGATTGCGTCGAAGAGCTGCGCATCACCATCGATTCGCTCGACATCGAAGACAACGATCTCGGCGCACTGCTGGGCACGGTGCGCTACCGGCTCGCGAACAAGCTCGCCCTGGCCGGCATCCAGATCGATTGGGAAGTGGGCGACATCCCGCCGTTGCGCGCGCTCGACGACGACGGCGCCTTGCATGCGATGCGCTTCGTGCAGGAGGCGCTCAACAACGTGCTCAAACACTCGGGCGCCAACCGCATCCATGTGCTGGCCGAGTGGAACGACACCACCCGCCGTGCGATCGTGGAGATCGCCGACAACGGCCACGGCTTCGACATCGCGGCCAAGCGCGGCCAGCGCGGCCATCGCGGCCTGGACAATCTGCGCCATCGCGCCGAACGCCTGGGCGCACATTTGAGCATCGATTCCGATCCGGGCGGCACACGCGTGCGTCTGGAAATTCCGCAGCGCGTGCCGGTGCGCGCTTGAGCGCTGTGCGGTGTGCGCCTCAGTGCTTCTTGCCGCGCCAGATCGACACCAGCACCCACAAGCCGCCGCCGAATGCGACCAGCATGCCGAGCATGACGAAGGTGGACAGCTTCGAGGCGTCTTCGCGCGCCCCGACGGTCATGAGGATCGAGGTGCCGATGATCATGGCCGAGGTGACGAGGCCGATCGTCAGGCGCGCCGCGGCGCGATCGATCTGCTCGCCGAACTTCTGCAAGGGCGTCACCTCGACCTGCACCTTGAACGTGCCGCGGCGCGCGGCGCGCAGCAACTGACTCACGTCGCGCGGCAGACTGGTCAGCAGATCCAAGGCGCCGGTCACGCTGCGCCAGCCGCGCTTGGCGAGCTTGTCGGGCGCGTAGCGCGCGAAGATCGCACGCTCGAGGAAAGGCCGCGCCTCGGGCCCGAGCTGAAAGTCCGGCACCAGCTGACGCCCCATGCCTTCGAGCGAGATGAAGGCCTTGACCATCATGGCCAGATCGGCCGGCAATACCAGCCCGTGATCGCGCAATAGCGCAGTGACGTCGCCCAGCATCGCGCCCAGATCGAGATCCTTGAGCGGCGCGCTGTGATAGTCGTCGACGAACTTGTCGATCTCGTTGCGCAGCCGGTCGAGATCGGTCGCCGCGCCGTCGCTCCATTCGATCAGCACATCGGCCACATCGGCCGCATTGCGCGCGACCAGCCCTTGCAGCAAGGCCACGACCTGATCGCGCCGCGCTTCGGACAATCGACCGACCATGCCGAAGTCGATGAAGGCGATCCGGTTATCGCTGAGGTAGAAGACATTGCCCGGATGCGGATCGGCGTGGAAGAAGCCGTCCTCGAGCATCATCTTGAGCACCGCGTTGGCGCCGCGGCGGGCCAGCAGCCGGCGGTCGAGGCCGGCCGCATCGGCGCCGGCCAGATCGCGCCCGGCGATGCCT
>CAYUYC010000297.1:0-4007 GCA_964448945.1 uncultured Burkholderiaceae bacterium | reverse complement strand
ATCGAGAAGTTCGAGATCATGGCGATCCCGTTCTTCATCCTGGCGGGCAACTTCCTCACCCACGGCGGCGTTGCGCGGCGGATGATCAACTTCGCCACCGCGATGGTCGGGCATTGGTATGGCGGCCTGGGGCTTGCGGGCGTGATGGCTTGCGCGCTGTTCGCCGCGGTCTCGGGCTCGTCGCCGGCCACCGTGGTGGCGATCGGCTCGATCCTGTTGCCCGCGATGGTCAAGGCGGGATTTCCGAACCGCTTCGGCGCGGGGGTGATCACCACCTCGGGCGCCTTGGGCATCCTGATCCCGCCGTCGATCGTGATGGTCATGTATTCGGTGGCCACCAACACCTCGGTCGGCGCCTTGTTCATGGCCGGCGTGGTGCCGGGCATCGTGCTGGCGAGCATGCTCGGTGGGATCACCTGGTGGCGCGCACGCAAGTTCGACTATCCGCGCCAGCCCAAGGCAAGCTGGGGCGAGCGCGCGCGTTCCTTCCGCGAATCGATCTGGGGCTTGCTGCTGATCGTGGTGGTGATGGGCGGGATCTACACCGGCATCTTCACACCGACCGAAGCGGCGGCAATGAGCGCGGTCTATGCCTTCGTGGTCGCGGTCTTCGTCTACAAGGACATGAAGCTCAAGGACGTGCCCAAGGTCCTGTTGAACTCGGCGAACATGTCCGCGATGCTGCTGTACATCATCACGAACGCGGTGATGTTCTCCTTCATCCTCACCAACGAGAACATTCCGCAAGAGCTGGCTTCATGGATGATCGACAAGGGCCTCGGGATGATCGCCTTCCTGCTCGCGGTCAACATCATCTTGCTGCTGGCGGGCAACTTCATGGAGCCGTCGTCGATCGTGCTGATCTTCGCGCCCATCCTGTTCCCGGTCGCGATCAAGCTCGGCATCGACCCCGTGCACTTCGGGATCATGATGGTGGTCAACATGGAAGTCGGCATGTGCCATCCGCCCGTGGGGCTCAACCTGTACGTGGCGTCCGGCATCACCAAGATGGGGATCACCGAGCTGACGGTCGCGGTCTGGCCCTGGTTGTTGACGATGCTGGTCTTCCTCGTCGTCGTCACCTATTGGCCGCCCTTGTCGTTGTGGTTCCCGCGGCTGTTGGGCATGTATTAGCGCGGATCGGGCATGCACCGGCGTGGCGCGTCGCACGATGCGTCGCGCGCGGTGCGTGCACGCGGATCGGGTGCGCAAACGCTGCGCGCCGGCAAAGTCAATCGTCGGTGTTCCGGGCGAGTCTTTACGCACTGCGCACCGCGGCGGGATAATGCCGCCCCCTCGTACGCACCGCGCCGGTCGCGGTCGCCGTCATCACGCCACTCTGGAACCACGCCATGTCATCCGTGCCGGACACCTCTCCGCAAGAAGCGTTGCGCAAAGCTGCGCTCGAATATCACGAGTTCCCGACGCCGGGAAAGATCGCGGTCACCTCGACCAAGAGCGTCATCAATCAGCGCGACCTCGCGCTCGCCTATTCGCCCGGCGTGGCCTTCGCTTGCGAAGAGATCGTGGCCGATCCGTCGACCGCGGTGCGCTACACCTCGCGCGGCAATCTGGTCGGCGTGGTGACCAACGGCACCGCGGTGCTGGGCCTGGGGCCGATCGGGCCGCTCGCCGCCAAGCCGGTGATGGAAGGCAAGGCGGTGCTGTTCAAGAAGTTCGCCGGCATCGATGTGTTCGACATCGAGATCAACGAGCGCGACCCCGACAAGCTGGTCGAGATCATCGCCGCGCTCGAACCGACCTTCGGCGGCATCAATCTCGAAGACATCAAGGCGCCCGATTGTTTCTACGTCGAGCGCAAGCTGCGCGAGCGCATGAAGATTCCCGTCTTCCATGACGACCAGCACGGCACCGCGATCGTGGTCGGCGCGGGCATCACCAATGCGCTCGACGTGGTCGGCAAGAAGATCGACGCGGTCAAGGTCGTGGTCTCGGGCGCGGGCGCGGCGGCGCTGGCCTGCATCGATCTGCTGGTCGATCTTGGTCTGCCCAAGAAGAACATCTGGGTCACCGATCTGGCCGGCGTGGTCTACCAGGGCCGCAAGGAATTGATGGACCCGGACAAGGAACAATTTGCCCAGGACACGCCCTTGCGCACGCTGGGCGAGGTGATCGAAGGCGCGGATGTGTTCCTCGGCTTGTCGGCCGGCGGGGTGCTCAAGCCCGAGATGGTCAAGAAGATGAATCCGCGGCCGATCATCTTCGCGCTCGCGAATCCGACGCCGGAAATCCTGCCCGAGGAAATCAAGGCGGTGCGCGACGACGCGGTCATCGCCACCGGCCGCACCGATTATCCGAACCAGGTCAACAACGTCCTGTGCTTCCCCTTCATCTTCCGCGGCGCGCTCGATTCGGGTGCGACCACCGTCACGCGCGAGATGGAAATCGCCGCCGTGCATGCGGTGGCCGATCTCGCGCGCCAGGAAGCGAGCGACATCGTCGCCGCCGCCTATGACATTCAGAACCTGAGCTTCGGCCCCGAATACCTGATCCCCAAGCCCTTCGATCCGCGCCTGATCGGCAAGATCGCCCCGGCGATCGCCAAGGCCGCCGAAGAATCGGGCGTGGCCACGCGGCCGATCAAGGACTACGAGGCGTACCGCGCCCAGCTTCAGCAGTTCGTCTACCACTCGGGCACGCTGATGAAGCCGATCTTCTCGGCTGCGCGCAAGGCGCCTGCTCAGCGCAAGCGCATCGTGTTCGCCGAAGGCGAGGACGAACGGATCCTGCGCGCGGTGCAGGTGGTGCTCGACGAAAAACTCGCGCGTCCCATCCTCATCGGCCGCCCGGCGGTGGTGAACAAGCGCATCGAGCAATACGGCCTGCGCATGCGCGTGGACGTGGACTTCGAACTGGTCAATCCCGAATACGACGAGCGCTACCGCCGGTATTGGCAGACCTACCACCGCATGACCGAGCGCAAGGGCGTGACCGAGCCCTACGCCAAGATCGAAATGCGCCGCCGGAACACCTTGATCGGCAGCATGCTGATTCACGATCACGCCGCCGACGGCATGATCTGCGGCTCATTCGGCCGCTTCAATCTGCATCTGCATTACGTCGACCAGGTCATCGGGCGGCGTGCCGGCGCGTCATGCTATGGCGCGATGAACGGCCTCATGCTGCCCAACCGGGTGGTGTTCCTGGTCGACACCCATGTCAATTACGACCCGAGCGCCGAGCAATTGTGCGAGCTGACGATCGCCGCGGCCGAAGAGATCAAGCGCCTGGGCGTGCATCCCAAGGCCGCGCTGCTCTCGCATTCCAACTTCGGCACCCACGACGACCCGTCGGCGCAGAAGATGCGCCAGACGCTCGCGCTGATTCAGCAGCGCGCGCCCTGGCTCGAAGTGGATGGCGAAATGCACGGCGATTGCGCGATCGATGCCGCAATCCGCAAGAACATCATGCCCAACTCGGGCCTGACGGGCGAAGCCAACCTGCTGGTGATGCCCAATCTCGACGCCGCCAACATCGCCTACAACCTGCTCAAGACTGCGGCAGGCAACAACGTGGCGATCGGCCCCATCCTGCTCGGTGCGGCACGGCCGGTGCATGTGCTGACACCGTCCGCGACGGTGCGGCGGGTGGTCAACATGACGGCGTTGACGGTGGTGGAGATCCAGTCCCAGACCCAATCGCGCTGAGATCGGGGCGCGGCGAGGCGTGCCGCGCTTGACGACTCAAGGCATGTGGGCGCGGGCGCGAGCCGCGGTCACCGAGGATTCGGCGACCGGAGCGATCTTGGCCGGATCGCCCTCGTTGGCCGCGACGGGCGCGGGCGTTTGCGCCGCTGCCTTGCCGGCCGGTTTGGCTTTTTCGGTGGCCGGCGCGCGCGCCGCGGCTTTGTCGGCGGCAGGCGTTTCTTCGTGCGCGCTGGCGGTGGGTGCCGGCGTTGCAGCCGTTTCCTTGTCCTTGGCGCCGCCACGGGCCAATTGCGGCGCCACGACCTCGATCTTGTTCTTGGTCATGTAGTCGTTCATCTC
>CAYUYC010000296.1:0-4032 GCA_964448945.1 uncultured Burkholderiaceae bacterium | reverse complement strand
GGTCTGTCCGTAACGACCCAGGATGCTGCCGCGCACCGGCAATTTCAACTTGCCGCGCGTGGCCGCGAACTTGCCGCCATTGTCGACCCAACCATCGTCGTCGGCATCGTCATGACGTGACGCGCTTGTGTCCGGCGGTGTCGGCGCGGGCGGCGGCGTGCGGCCGGCCGCCGCCTGGTTGCGGCGCGCTGCGGCATCGCGCTCGGCTTGTTGCTGGGCGGCGCGTTTGGCGGCCTGGCGTTCGCGTGCCTTGCGTTCTTCTTCGGCAATCAGGCGCGACAAGCGGGTGATGAGGCCGTTGAGCCGTGTCGCGTCGCGTTCGAGTGCGCCGACTTCTTTGCGTTGAACGCGGATCTGGTCGGACACTTTTTGCAAGGTCGCGCTGCGTTGCTGCTTCTCGCGTTGCAGGGTGCGCCGCTCGGATTCCTGTTCGCTCGCGATCTGGGCGAGTTCGGCGGCGCGTTCGCGTTCGGTCTCGGCCAGCGCGGCGAGCCGCGCGGTGTCTTGTTCGAGGCGGCCGACGGCGGTTTGGCTGGCCCGCGCGAAATAGCCCAGATACATCAGGTTGCGCCCGACGCTGTTGGGGTTTTCGCCCGCAAGCAGCAATTGCCAGGGCCCTTGCCGGCCGGCCAGGTATTGCGCGCGGACCAATTCGCCGATGCGTGCGCGCTCGGCGGCGATTTGGGCTTCGACCCGCGCGCGTTCGTCGTTCAATCCGGCCAGGCGCGTGCGCGCTTCTTGTTGCTGTCGCGTGAGGTCGCGCAAGCGGCGCGTGGTGTCGGAAATCGCCAACTCGGATTCATGCAAGGCGTCGCGCGCTTCGCTGCGCTTGTTTTCCGATTTGGCGAGTTCGTTCTTGAGCGCGCGGATGCGCTCGCGCAATTCGGCCTGCCGCTGCTCGGCCGTCGATTTGCGCTCGGCATTGTCGGCCGCGTGCGCGCCGGTCGCCATCGCGCTGGCGGCGATGGCGAGCCAGATCGCGACGAGACCGGCCGACGCGCGCGGCCCCAGTCTCACTTCTTGGCCTTGCCCTGGGCGGCGACCGCGGCCAGCGCCGCCTCGATCTCGGCCTGGTCGCCGAGGTAGTAATGGCGGATCGGCTTGAGATTGGCGTCGAGTTCGTAGACCAGCGGACGCGCGGTCGGGATGTTCAGATGCACGATCTCGTCGTCGGACATGCCGTCGAGGTATTTGATCAGCGCGCGCAGTGAATTCCCGTGGGCGCCGATGACCACCTTCTTGCCCGAGCGGATGGTCGGGGCGATCACTTCATCCCAATAGTGCAGCACGCGCGCGACGGTGTCCTTCAGGCATTCGGTCGCGGGCAATTCGTTGGGCGCGAGGCCGGCATAGCGCTTGTCGAAACGCGGATGGCGCGGATCGTCGAGTTCGAGCGGATTGGGCGCGATCCCGTAGGCGCGGCGCCAGACCAGGACTTGTTCCTCGCCGTACTTGGCGGCGGTCTCGGCCTTGTTGAGGCCTTGCAGCGCGCCGTAATGGCGTTCGTTCAGATGCCAGTCCTTGACCACCGGAATCCACATGCGGTCCATCACATCGAGCACGGTGTACAGCGTGCGGATCGCGCGCTTGAGCACCGAGGTGTAGGCGATGTCGAAGTCGTAGCCTTCGCGCGCCAGGAGTTCGCCGGCGCGGCGCGCTTCCTGCCAGCCGTTTTCGGTGATGTCGACATCGGTCCAGCCGGTGAAGCGGTTTTCAAGATTCCATTGCGATTCGCCGTGGCGCAGCAAGACGAGCTTGTACATGGTGGTCGTGGGGTCGGTGGGAGAGGGGAATCGGTGCGGGGTCGTGGCGTGCGCGCGGGTGAACCCGCGCGGCGCAGTGATGACACACGCCTATTCTATAATCGCGGGCGTTTCCGATTCCCGGTGCTATCGCACGTGCCGGTCACTTCTGCAGAGCCGATCCCCGTGAAGTTCATTCTCGACAACTGGTATTTGATATTTGCCGCGCTCGCTTCGGGCGGTCTGTTGCTGTGGCCGACGCTGCAAGGCAAGCGCGGCGGCGGGGTCGGCACGCTCGAAGCCACCCAGCTCATCAATCGCGGCGCCACCTTGCTCGACGTGCGCAGCGCCGATGAATTCAAGCGCGGCCATATCGCCGGTTCCAAGCACATCCCGGTCGACCAGATCGCGGCGCGCGCCGGCGAAGTCGCCAAGAACAAGGACAACCCGGTGGTCGTCGTCTGCCAAAGCGGCGGACGTTCGGCTTCGGCGTGCGCGACGCTGCGCAAGCAAGGCTATACGCAGGTGTTGAATCTCCAGGGCGGCATCGGTGCCTGGCAATCGGCCAATCTGCCGCTGACCACCAAGTAAAGAAGGAACCGCCATGGCCAAGGTCGTCATGTATGCCACGGGCGTATGCCCGTACTGCGTCGCGGCGGAACGGCTGCTCAAGTCCAAGGGCGTGACCGAGATCGAGAAGATCCGCGTCGATCTCGCGCCCGAGCGCAAGGACGAGATGATCGCCAAGACCGGCCGGCGCACCGTGCCGCAGATCTTCATCGATGCCACGCACGTGGGCGGTTTCGACGACTTGTCGGCGCTCGATCATGCCGGCGGGCTCGAGCCCTTGCTCAAGGCCTGATCACATCACCCAGATCCGCGCGTCGTTGTCGGCGCGCATCCCAAGGCGCGAGGGACCTTCCGGTTTGCGCCGCACCCGCTGAACTCACCAACTCATCATGGCCGACGAACAACAGTCGCAAGAACCGCAAGCCCCCGTGTTCAACATTCAGCGCGTGTACCTCAAGGACGCGTCGCTCGAGTTGCCCAACGCGCCGCAGATCTTCCTCGAACAAGAAGCCCCGCAGGTCGAAGTCCAGCTCGACGTGCAAAACGAAGCGCTGGTCGAAGGCATCTTCGAAGTCGTCGTCAGCTCGACGGTGACGGCCACGATCAAGGGCAAGACGCTGTTCCTGGTCGAATGCAAGCAAGCCGGCATCTTCCAGATGGCGGGCATTCCCTCCGAACAGCTCGCGCCGGTCCTCGGCGTGGTGTGCCCCGGCATCATCTATCCCTACCTGCGCGCGAATGTGTCGGATCTGCTCACGCGCACCGGACTGCCGCCGGTCACGCTCAACGAGATCAATTTCGAAGCGTTCTATCAGCAGCGCCAAGCCGCGCAAGCCGGCGCGCAATTGCAGTAAGCACACCGCGCCATGCGCATCGGAGTGCTGGGGGCGGGCAGTTGGGGCACGGCGCTGGCCGCGGCCCTGGCACGCAAGCCGCAGGTGCAGACGGTGCTCTGGGCGCGCGACGCGCAGGCCGCCCTGCGCATGGCCGCGACGCGCGAGAACGCCGACTATCTGCCCGGCATTCCACTGCCGGCAGCGCTTGCGATCACGGCCGATTTTGCCCAAGCCGCCACCGCCGATGTCTGCGTGATCGCCACCCCGGTGGCAGGCCTGCGCGAAACTACCGAACGGCTGGCCGCGCATGCGCCACGCGCCTTGGCCTGGCTGTGCAAGGGCGTCGAGGAAGGCACCCGTTTGTTTCCGCACGAGATCGTGCGCGCCGTATTGCCAGGCGTGCGCGCCGGTGTGCTGTCGGGGCCGAGCTTCGCCGAAGAAGTCGCGCGCGGTCTGCCGTGCGCAGTGGTGTTCGCATCCGACGACCCCGAGTTCGCCGAGGCCGGCGCGCAGGCGTTTCATAGCGGCGCCTTGCGGGTGTACTCGTCGGGCGATGTGGTCGGCGTCGAAGTGGGCGGGGCGGTCAAGAATGTGATGGCCATCGCCACCGGCATCGCCGATGGCCTCGAACTCGGCCTCAATGCGCGGGCTGCATTGATCACCCGCGGTTTGGCCGAAATCTCGCGCCTGGGCGTGGCGCTCGGTGCGCGGCCCGATACCTTCATGGGCCTGGCCGGCGTCGGCGATCTGATCCTCACGTGCACCGGCGACTTGTCGCGCAACCGACGCGTCGGCCTCGCGCTCGGGCGTGGTCAGGCGCTCGACGAAGCGGTCGCCGCGCTCGGCCATGTCGCCGAAGGCGTGCGGTCGGCCAAGGCGCGCAC
>CAYUYC010000295.1:0-4073 GCA_964448945.1 uncultured Burkholderiaceae bacterium | reverse complement strand
GGAGATGTGTATAAGAGACAGGATGATGTGTGCGTGCACGACGCCCACGTCTTCGCCCGACAGCAGCCATTCGTAAACGCCTTGCAGCGCGAATTCGCGCGAGCGGCGGCGGGCCGACTTGGGCGGCGCCTTGTCGGCGTCGGCGGACGGCTTGCGCTGCGGCTGCGCGTTCTGGCCTACCGGGTCATTCATCGACTTCCTCTTCCTCTTCTTCCTCGAACGCGAGTGCGAGGTTCGCCATCTCGACCGCCACGCGGGCCGCATCGGCGCCCTTTTCGAGCACACGTGCCTGCGCTTGCGCGTCGGTGTCGCAGGTCAGCACCGCGTTGGCCACCGGGATGCCGAAATGCAGCGCCACTTCGGAAATCGCGCGCGCCGATTCATTCGACACGATCTCGAAGTGATAGGTCTCGCCGCGGATCACCGCGCCGAGCGCGATCAGCGCGTCGTACATGCCGGTCTGCGCAAACTTGGCGAGCGCCAGCGGAATCTCGAGCGCGCCGGGCACGCTGGCGTAGCTTACGTCGTCGGCTTCGACGCCGAGCCGGCCGAGTTCGGTCAGACACGACGCGAGCAAGACGCTGGTGTGTTCATCGTTGAACCGCGCACGCACGATCGCAATGCGCAGGCCCTCGCCGTCGTGTTCGGGTTCGATGGTTTCGATGTCGTCGATATGCATGTGAATTCCTTATTCCTCGTAACCGACAACAGTGAGGTCGAACCCCGCCATCGAAGGCATTTTGCGCGGCTTGGCGAGCAGACGCATCTTGCCCACGCCAAGGTCTTTGAGAATCTGCGCCCCAATGCCATAGGTGCGCAAATCGAGTTTGGCCGGCGCGCGGCGCGGCGCATCGGCGCGGCCCGCGGCATCGATGGCGGCCAGATGGGCGAACAAGGCGCCCGCGCTTTCGCCGCAATTGAGCAGCACCAGCGCACCGGCCGGCGCCCGCGCGATGGTTTCGAGCGCACGCGCGATGGTCCAGCTATGGGTGTCGCCGTCCAGGCCGAGCCAGTCGAGCGCCGACAGCGGTTCGTGCACCCGCACCAGGGTCTCGGCATCGGCGCTGATCGTGCCGTGCACGAGGGCCAGATGCGCATTGCGGCTGGGCTTGTCGCGGTACACGACCAGTTGGAAATCGCCCCAGGGCGTGCGCGCGGTACGTCCGCTCACGCGCTCGATCAGCGATTCGTTTTGCGAGCGGTATTGGATCAGTTCGGCGATGGTGCCGATCTTGAGCCCGTGCTCGCGCGCGAACTCGATCAGATCGGGCAGACGCGCCATGCTGCCGTCGTCCTTCATCACCTCGCAGATCACGCTGGCGGGTTCGAGCCCGGCCATTTCGGTCAGGTCGCACCCGGCCTCGGTATGGCCAGCGCGGATCAGCACGCCACCGTCCTGGGCCATGACCGGAAAGATGTGGCCGGGCTGGACGATGTCCTCGGGCTTGGCATTGCGCGCGATCGCGGCCAGCACGGTGCGGGCGCGGTCGGCCGCCGAAATGCCGGTGGTCACGCCTTCGGCGGCTTCGATCGAGGCGGTGAAATTCGTGCCGTGCTGCGCACCGTTGGCGTCGACCATGGGCTTGAGCCCGATCTGTTCGCAGCGCTCGCGGGTGAGCGTCAGGCAGATCAGGCCGCGCGCATGCTTGGCCATGAAATTGATCGCTTCGGGGGTCACGAACTCGGCGGCCATGACCACGTCGCCTTCGTTCTCGCGGTCTTCTTCATCCACCAGGATGACCATGCGCCCGGCCTTGAGCTCGGCGACGATCTCGGGCACCGACGCGATCTGCGCCGAATGCGCCGCGCCGGACGCAGGATGGCCGGAAACAGACGATGACGGGACGGAAACAGGCTTGAGCATGAGGTGCTCCGCAGGGGGATGCTCGGGGGCGGCTATTGTAGGCGCATTCACCCGCGCCCCGCGTGAATGATGGCCGGCGTCGCGTGGGGCCTCAGGCGCGCGGGCCGTCCAGCGTGAGCATGCGCTCGCAATAACGCGCAATCAGGTCGATTTCGAGGTTCACGCGATCGCCAGGCTTCAGATGCTTGAGCGTAGTGACTTCGATGGTGTGCGGAATCAGATTGATCCAGAACCGGCAGGCGCTGCGCACACCGTCGGTCGTCACGTCGTCGACGCGATTGACGGTGAGCGACACGCCGTTGATGGTGACCGAACCCTTGTAGGCGAAGTACTTCGCCAGTTCGGCCGGCGCGTCGACGATGAGCACGTAGCTTTCGCCATGCCGATCGAAAGCCACCACGAGGCCGGTGCCGTCGACATGGCCGCTGACCAGATGTCCGTCGATGCGGTCGCCCAGACGCATGCCTTTTTCGAGATTGACCTCGCCCATGCGATCCAGGCCCGCGGTCTTGGACAAGGACTCGGCCGAGACATCGATCGTGAAATTGCGCGCGGTCTTGCCGGTCACGGTCATGCACGCGCCGTTGATCGCGATCGAGTCGCCGATGGCCACATCGTCGAGTCCGAGCGCGGGTGCCTCGATGGTCAGACGCTTGCCGAAGCCCAAATCTTCTGCGCGCACGATGGCGCCGGTGGCCTGGATGATGCCGGTGAACATGAACGGTCCTTGTGATGATTCAGCGATGGAGTCGGGCCAGGATGCGCACATCGTCGCCGACGCGATCGACCGCATCGAGCACGAAGCGCATGCGGTCGTCGAGCGCGGTCAGCGCGGGCAATTCGGCAATGCCGCGGCCCGGTCCGATCAGGCAGGGCGCCAGATAGGCCAGCACTTCGTCGACGCATTGCTCGCGCAACAGCGAGCCGTTCAGACGTTCGCCCGCTTCGACATGCACTTCGTTGAGATTGCGCCGGCCCAGGTCTTTGAGCATCGCGTGCAGATCGACCTTGCCGCGCGCGTTGCCGAGTTCGACCACTTCGATCCCGCGCGCGCGCAATTCGGCGGCCTTGGCGGTGTCGGGCTGGGCGGTGTAGATCAGCATCGAACCCTCGGTCTGCTGCGCAGGGTCGCCGAGGATCTTGGCCTGCAAGGACACCTCGAGCCGCGAATCGATCAGCACGCGCAAAGGCTGGCGCGGCGTCGTCACCAGTCGCACGGTGAGTTGCGGGTCGTCGTCGCGCACGGTACCGATGCCGGTCAGCACGGCACATGCGCGCGCGCGCCAGGCGTGACCATCGGCACGCGCCGCCTCGCCGGTGATCCATTGGCTCTCGCCGTTGGCCAATGCAGTGCGGCCGTCCAGGCTTGCCGCGATCTTGAGCCGCACCCAGGGCGTGCCGCGCGTCATGCGTGCAATGAAGCCGCGATTGAGCGCCTCGGCTTCACGCCGCAACAAGCCGCAACGCACATCGACGCCGGCATGGCGCAATGCCGCCAGACCCGCACCCGCGACGCGCGGATTGGGGTCTTCCATCGCGGCGATCACGCGCGCCACGCGCGCTTCGAGCAATGCGGTCACGCACGGCGGCGTGCGGCCGAAATGGTTGCAGGGTTCGAGGGTGACGTAGGCAGTGGCGCCGCCCAATCCATCGGCACCGACTTCGGCGCGCGCCGCGGCCAATGCGAGCACCTCGGCATGCGGTTCGCCGGCGCGCTTGTGACTGCCCTCGCCCACGATGCGACCATCGCGCACGATGACGCAGCCCACACGCGGATTGGGCGTGGTGGTGAACAGGCCTTCCTGCGCGATCTCGATCGCGCGGGCCATGAAGGCGTGGTCCTGGTCGGAGAACATGGCGCGTACTGTCCGAACTCAGCGCCGACGCGGACGCGAGACTTCCTGGATCGCGTCCTTGAATTCGTCGACATCCTCGAAGTTGCGATACACGCTCGCGAACCGGATGTAGGCGATCTTGTCCAGGCGCTTGAGCTCGCGCATCACCAACTCGCCCACGCGCTCGGTCGAGACTTCCTTGGCCGCCAACGCCAGCAGTTTTTCTTCGATGCGCGCGATCGCTTCATCGACCGCCGAGGCGCTGACCGGGCGCTTGCGCAAGGCCAGCGTCAGGCTCGCCTTGAGCTTGTCGCGCGTGTACTCGACGCGGCTGCCGTCCTTCTTGACCACCACCGGCAATTGCAGCTCGATGC
>CAYUYC010000294.1:0-4083 GCA_964448945.1 uncultured Burkholderiaceae bacterium | reverse complement strand
CGAGGACGCTTTCTCGAGGTCGAGCGTGAGCTTGAACGCGGTGAGCCCAAAGAACTCGGGGATCTGCGCCGACAAGAACGCATAGGTGCGATGAAACGGCGTGTTGCCCGTCATCGGCGGCAAGGGTTTGTCCAGCTCCGGCACTTGCGCCTTGGGCACCGTCGCGCGAGGCGGTTCCACGCGGGCTTCGCCCACCACGGCGAGCAGGCCTTTGGCGACCAGTCCATCGAGCGCAGCTTCGTCGTTGGCGCCGATCATCGCGAGGATGTCCTTCGCCGAATGCTTGCCGTCGGCGACCACCAGCAGATTGCGCTCGGCGCGGGTCAGGGTCGAGGCCGCACGGTTCGCGACCTCATCGCGGCCGCGGTCGGTCTTGCCGAGGATCGATGTGAGGTTCACTCGACGCCTCCTCCAGAGGAAGGGTTGTTTTGCCCGAGGGGGCAATGTATGACGCTTTTGTGCTGGACGTTTGCCGCAATTCTCTTCGTGATGCAAGTCTTTGTGCTGTCGGACGACGGCGCGATGCGCCTAGTGCGTTCTCTTAGGACGGCGGCGTCGTCGGTTGCAGGACGAAGTCGAAGCGGCCTGCGAGATCGGCGGCATGGAGGCTGTGCAAGCGCAAGGGTGCCGGGGCAAAGGGCACATCGAGCGTGAGCGAGAACGGCGATTCGGCGAGCAGGTCGAGCGTTTGTTGCGGACCGGGCGGCAGCCCATCGGGACCGCGCAAATGTTCGAGTAATGCGGCCAGATCGCGGTCGCAAACCAGACCGATGTGTTCACCCTGTCCGGCATCGAAGGCGAAGTAGAAATTGCCGTGCTCGTCGACATAGGCGGTACGCACTTCGCGCACCTCCTGGCCGGTATGCGTGACGCAGCGCATCGCCCTGGCATCGGTGCCTGGTTCGATGAACAAGACGAAGGGCGTGGCCTCGAGGTTCACGTACACCCGTTGCGGCCCGTTCTGGAAGAACCATTGCCCTTGCAGCGTGCGGTCGTAATTGCGATCGATGAAGGCCTTGAGCGCCGCATTGCGCACGATGTCGCCGAGCAGCCCATGTTGCTGCGCGTGCTCGTCGCGCATGCGCCAACGTCCGCGCCGATCGAGTGCGAGCCAGCCGTAGCAGGCCGGCACATCGGGCCATTTGGCCAGTGCGCGTCTGACCTGATCATCCATGCGTGTCTCCATCGCGGTCTTCTGCCGCGATTGTGATCCGCGCCTCAGTAACCGTCGATCCAGCGTAGTACACGCAAGGGCAACCATTGCAGCGCCCCCGGGAAACTCCCAACGGCAAAACCCACATGGCCACCCTCGTCGGGCTGCTCCAGCCGCACATGCGCCGACACTTCATGCGCCTGTGGCAAGGCCGATGCGGGCTGGAACGGGTCGTTGCGCGCGTTGACGATCAAGGTCGGCACGGCGATGTGGGTGAGCCAAGGCTTGGCCGACGCGCGCGCCCAGTAATCGTCGGCATCGCGATAGCCGTGCACCGGTGCGGTGTAGAGCCCATCGAAGGTGTACAGATCGCGGGCGCGCAAGATGGCCTGCGCAAAATCAGTGCCGGTGGCGATGTCGGGATGATCGGCGAGCTTGGCGATGGTCTTGCGCTTAAGGGTGCGTAAGAACATGCGCGTGTAGAGCTTGCTCAGACCATGGCGCAGCGCATGGCCGCCCGCGGCCAGATCGAGCGGCGCGGAGATGACCGCTGCGCGCCGCACGAAGTTGGCGGCCTCGCCTTGCTCGCCCAGCCATTTGGCGAGTGCATTGCCGCCGAGCGAAACACCCACCGCGTACAGGGGCCGCTGCGGATGCTCGGCCGCGATGCGGCGCAGGATCCAGTCGATCTCGGCCGAATCGCCCGAGTGGTACGCGCGCCGCGTGCGATTGGCCTCGCCCGAACAGCCGCGAAAATGCGGCACCGCGCCGGCCCAGCCGCGATCGCGCGTCCAGTACATCAGCGCGCGCGCGTAATGGCTCTGCGAGCTGCCTTCGAGGCCATGAAACAGCACCACGATCGGCGCAGCCGGATCGTCCGCATCGACGAAATCGACATCGATGAAGTCGCCGTCGGGCACGCCCTCGGCCAAGGTATCCCAGCGCTCGCGCCGGTAGCTCACCTCGGGACGCTTGGACAACACTGCGGGCACGATGGTCTGCACATGGCCGCCGAGCACAGGCCAACGCAACCAGGCGGGGGATTGATACGGCAGGCGCAGAACCGACATCGGGATCAGTGCAGGATGGACGGGCGTTGGACCTCGAACGACTGTTCGACCACGGCGTCGTCGGGAATGGGCGATGCGTGGTGCATCGACATGCGCCAGCCATTGGGCGTCTTGACGTAGACGTTGGTGGCAAACAGGTTGAGCGAACCTTCACCGCGCTGGGTGCGCACCATCACCTGTTCGACCAGGCTGTGCACCGCGAACATCATGCCTTGCTGCACATGCAGCGCGACCGGGCGGATGTGCACCGGACCGTTTTCGAGCACTTGCGTGAACGCACGGCGGATCGCATCGGGCCCGACCAGCCGCGGGCCGTTGGGATGCACGCAGACGATGTCGTCTTCTTCCGACCAGCACGCCATCAGCGCATCGAGGTCGGCCCGGTCGAGCGCGTCGTAGAACGCCTGCTCGACCGCTTCGTGCGAAGTGAACAGCGCGGGATGGAAGTCCTCGTCCATGGCCGGCATGCTACTTGAACACCACCGTCTTGCGACCGTTGAGCAGGATGCGATGCTCGACGTGCCACTTGACCGCGCGCGCGAGCACCACGCATTCCACGTCGCGGCCCAGCGCGGTCAGCGCATCGGGGTCGAGCGCATGGTCGGTGCGCGCCACGTCCTGTTCGATGATCGGACCTTCGTCGAGATCGCCGGTCACGTAATGGGCGCTCGCGCCGATGAGCTTGACCCCGCGTTCGTGCGCCTGGTGATAAGGCCGCCCGCCCTTGAAGCTGGGCAGAAAGCTGTGGTGGATGTTGATCGCGCGCCCGCGCAGCTTCTCGCACAGATTGGGCGAAAGGATCTGCATGTAGCGCGCGAGCACCACCAGATCGATGCGCTCGCGCTCGACGATGTCGAGCACCTGCTGCTCCTGGCGCGCCTTGTCGGTATCGCTCGCGCCCGCGGCCAGCGGCAGGTGATAGAAGGGCACCGCATGGCTGGCCGACAGCAGCGCGAAGTCCGGATGGTTGGAGACCACCGCCGGGATGTCGATGGGCAGCGTGTCGCTCTTGGCGCGGAACATCAGATCGTTGAGGCAATGCCCGATCTTGCTGACCATGATCAGCACCCGCGCGCGGCGCTTGGCATCGTGGATCTGCCAGCGCATCGCAAAGCGCTCGCCGATCGCGGCAAAGGCCGCCTGCAGCGCATCGTGCGTCAAGGGCTTGGGCGCATCGAAATGCACGCGCATGAAGAACAGGCCGGTGACGTCGTCGCCGAACTGCGCGGAGTCGAGGATGTTGCACTCGTGCTCGAACAGAAAACCCGCGACCGCGTAAACGATGCCGGTCTTGTCGGGGCAGGACAGCGTGAGGATGTAGTCGTGATGGGTCATGAGGTGATCAGCCCGCGCTTCGCGAGGCGCGGTTGCAGTTGGGCCCAGACGGCGTCGGGCGTGAGGTCGTTCATGCAGCGGAAATGGCCGAGCGGGCACACGCGTTCGAAGCACGGACTGCATTCGATCGGAATGCGCGCGATCGCCGCCAGCGGCGACAAGGGCGGCGTGTGATGCGGATCGGTCGAGCCGTACAACGCCACCAGCGGTACATCGAGCGCCGCGGCCACATGCATCAGGCCCGAGTCGTTGGTGACGACCGCGTGCATCGATTGCATGAGCGCGATCGCGTCGAGCAAGGCGGTTTCGCCGCACAGGTTCAGCACATGGGTGCCGGCGGCGGTCGCGATCTCGTCGGCGATCGCGCGGTCCTTGGGTCCGCCGACGCAGACGATCTGCGCACCCGGATGTTCGCGCGCGATGATCGCGGCCAGCCGCGCAAAGTGCGCGCTCGGCCAGCGCTTGGCCGGGCCGTATTCGGCGCCGGGGCAGAAGCCCACGGTGATCGGTGCGCTGCCGATGTAC
>CAYUYC010000293.1:0-4089 GCA_964448945.1 uncultured Burkholderiaceae bacterium | reverse complement strand
GATCCACAACACCTGGGGCGCGCGGCTCAAGCAGGTGTTCGGCGAGATTCCCGATCCGACCTGGGGCGCGGAAGCGCCGCCGGCTGCGCAACCCGATTACCGGTTGCGTCATCCTGGGCCAGGGGCGTCGAACGGAATGCATCATCAGCCGCCGCGCGCGCCCTTGCCGACGGGTGAATCCGTCGAAGACGAATCATCCTTCCAGACGGTGGCGCAAGATCCGGGACGGCGTCAGCGTCATTGAGTTGAAGCACTTTCGGGTGCGCAGATCAGGCCAATTTCGTCATGCTCCTCGCGCAACTCAGCGATCTCCATCTGTGCTCGAAGCCGTTGCAGGGCACGGTCTATACCGGCGGCTTTCTCAAGCACGCGGTGGCGAGCGTGCTCGCATTTACGCCGCGCCCCGATGCGGTCGTACTGACGGGTGACCTGGTCGAGAGCGGTTCGGTCGAGGAATACATGCAGTTGCGCGCCGCGCTGGCGCCGCTGGCCGCGGTGATGCCGGTCCACCTGCAAGTCGGCAATCACGACGACCGCGCCGCGATGCGCGCGGTGTTCGGCGACGGTCCGCCCGGGCCGGGGGCGGTCTTTCATCATTACGCAGTCGACGTCGGCGCGGTGCGTCTCGTGGTGTGCGACACCGTCGAGGCCGGCAAGGCCTGGGGGCGGCTATGCGCCGATCGGCTGGCGTGGCTGGACCGCACCTTGGCGCAAGACGGCGCGCGGCCGACGATCGTCGCCTTGCATCATCCGCCGTTCGCGACCGGCATCGGCTTCATGGATCGGCTGGGGCTGCGCGACGGCGCCGAAGAATGCGAACGCATCGTCGCACGCCATCCGCAGGTGCAGCGCGTGATTTGCGGCCATGTGCATCGGGCCATCACCACGACCTTCGGCGGGCGCATCGCGGTGACCGCGCCGTCGGTGGCGCATCAGATCCCGGTTGCGCTCGCCGCTGACGCGCCGGAAGAATTCGTCTTCGAGCCGCCGGGCTGGTGGCTGCATCGCTGGGATGGGCGAGCGATGCAGTCCTATCTGATGCCGGTCGATCGCGACGGCGCGCCGCAGCGCTATCGCTGATCTGCGGCGCGTCGCTTGACTGCGGCTTTATTGCGCGACCCAGCCGCCGTCGACGTTGTAGGCCGCGCCGCGGATTTGCGCCGCACCTTCCGAACACAGGAACACCGCGAGCGCGCCGAGCTGCGCCGGCGTGACGAACTCGAGCGACGGTTGCTTTTCGCCGAGCAGATCCTTTTTGGCTGCATCGATCGATTTGCCTTCGCGCGCCGCGCGATCGTCGATCTGTTTTTGCACCAGCGGCGTCAATACCCAGCCGGGGCAGATCGCATTGCAGGTGACGGCGGTCTGCGCGGTTTCGAGCGCAACCGTCTTGGTCAGGCCCACGACGCCATGCTTGGCCGCGACATAGGCCGACTTTTGCGCGCTGGCCACCAGGCCATGCGCCGAGGCGATGTTGATGATGCGGCCCCAGCCGCGCGCCTTCATGCCGGGCAGGGCGGCCTTGATCGCATGGAAGTTCGAACTCAGATTGATCGCGATGATCGCGTCCCATTTTTCGTCGGGGAAATCCTCGACCGCGCTCACATGCTGGATGCCGGCGTTGTTGACCAGTACATCGACGCTGCCGAGCGTCGATTGCGCGTGCGCCACCATGGCGCGGATTTCGGCCGGCTTGCTCATGTCGGCGCCGTGGTAGGTCACCTTCACACCGTACTTGTCGGCGACTTCCTGTTGAACCTGCGTGATCACCGCGGCATCGCCGAAGCCGTTGAAGCAGATGTTCGCGCCTTCGGCCGCGAGCGCATGCGCGACGCCCAGGCCGATGCCCGATGTCGAGCCGGTGACGAGCGCGTTCTTGCCTTGCAGAAGTGCCATGAGGGTTACTCCGTATCGTCGATGTGGATGAGAAATCCGTCCGCGGACGGTCGAGGGCGACGCGTATGATTCTAGCGATCACAGCGAGGATGCCAGCATGACGACAAACCCGGTGCTGCCGCGTTTTGACGGAATCGATTGCCGTACGAACGTGGGCGCCTATCGCATGGCCTGGACCGAATGGGGCGACCCCGCCAATCCGCAGGTGCTGGTCTGCGTGCACGGCCTGTCGCGCAGCGGGCGCGATTTCGACACCTTGGCGCGCGCATTGTGCGGCGAGTATCGCGTGGTCTGCCCCGACATCGTCGGGCGTGGACGCAGCGACTGGCTGCCGGCCTCGGCCGATCCGGTGGCTGGCTACAGCGTGCCGCAGTACGCGCTCGATTGCGCGGCGATGTTGGGCAAGCTCGGCGTGCCGCAGGTGCGCTGGGTCGGCACCAGCATGGGCGGATTGATCGGCATGGCGCTGGCCGCGTTGCCGCAATCGCCGATCGAGCGTCTGGTGCTCAACGATGTCGGACCGGTGCTCGATGGCCCGGCATTGGCGCGCATCGGCGATTACATCGGGATCGACATCAAGTTCGCGACTTTCGATGACGGCCTGCAATACGTGCGCTGGATTTCCGCTTCGTTCGGACCGCATACCGATGAGCAATGGCGTCAGCTCGCGGCCAATGTCCTGGTCGAACGCGAGGAAGATGGCCAACGGGTTTGGCGCTTGCATTACGACCCGCGCATCGGCGCGGGCTTTCGGGCGATGGCCCAGGCCAATCCCACGAATGCCGACATTCTTTTATGGGATGTCTACGACGCCATCCATTGCCCCACACTCGTGTTGCGCGGTGCCGAGTCCGATCTGCTGTCGCGCGCCACGCACGAAGAGATGGGACGGCGCGGGCCCAAGGCGCAGTTGGTCGAGTTCCCCGGCATCGGGCATGCGCCAACCTTGATGCATGACGATCAGATCGCGGTGGTACGGCGTTTTCTCGCCGACACGCCGACGACTGTCACTGGAGAATCTCAATGACGATTCAACGCTTTCATGTCGGCGACCGGCTGTCGGAGATGGCGGTGCATCAGGGCACCGTCTATCTGGCCGGGCAGGTGGCCGAGGATCTGACCGGCGACATCGCGCACCAGACGCGCGATGTACTGGCCGCGATCGATCGCCTGCTGGTCGAGGCGGGCACCGACAAGTCGCACATTCTGATGGCGATGATCTACATGAAGGACATCCGCGAATTCCCGGCGATGAATGCGGTCTGGGATGCCTGGGTGGCGCGGGGCAACGCGCCGCCGCGGGCGACGGTCGAAGCCGCGCTCTTCAATCCGAGTTGCCTGATCGAGGTGGTGGTGACCGCAGCACGTCCGTGAGGTCGGGGCGGTAGTAGCGGTCGAACTGCGCGTACAACGCGGCAAAGGCAGCGCGCAGGCGTTCGGGGGCAACGAAGTACGCCTCGCTCGCCACCGCAAAGAATTCGGCCGGATCGTCGGCGCCATAGGCGTCCAAAGGCAGGGTGTCGTACCAGCGCATGCCTGCGTCGCTTTCGGGATCGAGGTCGGGCGGAAACTCCGCTTCGAGCGCGTCGACCATGTCGCAGAACTGCGCATGCGCGTCGTCGAGCACCTCGCACCATTGTTCGGGGTCGATGTCCGCGTGCAGGCGCGCATGCATGATCGGCAGGCCATCGGCCTCGCCGGTGGCGAGATCGAGCTTGTGGACGAACTCGTGGATCACCACGTTGTAGGCCGGACGTCCATGGGTTTGCGCGGCGCCGATCGTGATGTCTTCCCAGCTCACCACCACCGGTCCGCCGGGCATGGCTTCGCCCGAGAGCGCGCCGGAGACGTCGTGAACGACGCCCGCGTCGTCCACGAATTCGCGCTCGACATGAAATTCTCCGGGATAGACGATGACTTCCGAGAAGTCGTCGAACATGTCCAGGTCGAGGTGCAGCACCGGCAGGCAGGCCTGGGCCGCGATCGCGACCACGATTTCGTCGGTGAGTTCGAAGCCCGCGGCGCCGCTGAAGGATTTGCGGGCGATGAATTTTCCGGCCAGGGCATGCAGGGCCTGTCGCTCGCCATCGTCGAGTCGGGCGAGGAAGGGCAAGCCGCGGCAGACCGCTTCCCAGGTCTTGGCGTCGATGGGCGCCGCCTCGGTCTTGCCGAACAAACGTTGGAGCCAATGCA
>CAYUYC010000292.1:0-4090 GCA_964448945.1 uncultured Burkholderiaceae bacterium | reverse complement strand
GTGATGCCTCGGCTGGCGAGTTCGAGCGCGAGCGCTTTGGTCGCGCCATGCAGGCCGGCCTTGGCGGCGGCGTAATTGGTCTGGCCGCGATTGCCGATCAGGCCGGCGATCGACGACACGTTGATGATGCGCCCCCAACGCTTGCCGATCATGGGCATCAGCAACGGCTGGGTCACGTGGAAGAAGCCGTTGAGCGAAACATCGAGCACGCGCGTCCATTGGTCGTGGCGCATGCCGGGCATGACGGCGTCGTCGTAGATGCCGGCGTTGTTGACCAAGACCTGGATCGCGCCGTCGGCGATCAACGCGCCCAGCGCGCTGCGGGTCGCGGCGGCATCGGTCACGTCGAAGGTGACCGCGCTGGCCTGGCCCCCGGCCGCGACGATCTGCGCAACCACGTCTTCGGCCTGGGCGAGGTTGCGATTGGCATGGACCACCACCTGCAGGCCGTCGCGTGCGAGCGCGCGCGCAATCGCTGCGCCGATCGCCCCGCTGCCGCCGGTCACCAATGCGCGTTTCATGCGTGCGCTCCGTCGATGTCGAGAATCACCGTGGCGCGGCCGGTGGCCAGATCCTGCCCCCCGCCGCGCACGCGGAATTGATACATCACGCCGGCGGCACCGGCGCTCATCTGTTCGGCCTCGATCCGCAGATCGTCCGCCACGGCATCGAGCGGCGTCGCAGCGAGCCGCAATTCGCGCACGCCGATGAGCAGGCCGGCGCGCGGCCGCTGGCCGGGATGCAAGGTCAGCGCGCCGTGCACCGCCATGGCCTGGGCCGCGTATTCGATCGCGCATGCAGTGCCGAGCCGCCCGCCGCTGGCCATCGGGTTCGCCGCATCGCGATGGCTGGACGCGACGCACGCGATGCGCGTCGCATCCCATTGCGTGACGCCGTCGAGCAGACACATCGATCCCGCGTGCGGGATCATCGCGGCGATGCGCGCGCGGTCGATCAGCATGCGGGTTCGCCCGGTCGAACATCGATGCGCAGCGCGTTGCCGCCGACATGCGCGATCTGCACGCAGCGCGGCGCGGCTGCGGCCAGCGCGCTCAGCAACGGCAGGCTGCGCGCCGCCGGATTGTGTGCGCGCACGTCTTCGAGCGCGGCATCGGTCATGGTGTCGGCGTGCGCGTCGCGCACCAGCGCGATGTCGATCTGCGCCAGCGCATGCGGACCGGCCTCGCGCGCCAGCACCAAGGCCACGCCGAACGGCGCGCCGATCGGATGATAGGGCGCGATGGGTTGCGGATAGGCGCAGTCGTAAGCGATCAGGAGCGCTGCATCGGCATCGACGCAAACCTGCGCCGCGGCTTCAAGCAGACCGGCCGGAAAAGTCCAGTCGTGACAGGCCAGGCTGGTCGAGGCCGGCCGCGCATGCGCGGCGATGCTCCAATAGCCCGAGGGCGCGTTGTGCACCGAGTTGTGAAAGCGCGTGGGCGAGACTTCGCGCGCGTTCTCGGCCAGCGAGACGCAGATCGCATGCACGTTGTCGGGGTCGCAACTCGATGAAGCGAACACCGTCGCCAGCGTGGACGGATCGCGCCCGGCGTGCTGGGCGGCTTCCATGCCCGCGGCCAGCGCGAGCTTGACCGGCACGCCCACACGGCGGCGTTCTGCCGGCGGCAAGACGCTCGGCGAAGGCACGACGGTGGGTTCCGGCGCATAGGGCGCATGGCCGGCCAGCGCGGCGCGACTCGCCTGCCATCCAGCCAGGCCGGGGCCGACCAGGCCGATGCCCTCGACGAAGACCTTCATGCGCGCCCCCGACCGAAGATCAGGCTGCAATTGCTGCCGCCGAAACCGAAGGAATTCGAGAGCACGCGATCGACGCGCGCATCGACGTTCTCGCGTAGATAACGGCTGCGCAGTTCGGGATCGAGTTCGCGGGTGTTGAGTCCGCCCGGCATGAAACCGTGCCGGATCGCCAGTGCCGCGATCACCGCTTCGGCCACCCCGGCGGCGCCGAGCAAATGCCCGGTCGCGCCCTTGGTCGAACTGCACGGCGTGCCCGCGCCGAACACCGCGGCCACGCCCTTGTCTTCGCTCGCGTCGTTGCTGCGCGTGGCGGTGCCGTGCAGGTTGATGTAATCGATCTGTTCGGCATCGAGGCTTGCGGCGCGCAAGGCGGCTTCGATCGCGGCGCGCGCGCCCACGCCTTCGGGATGCGGCGAAGACATGTGATGCGCATCGCTGCTTTCGCCCACGCCCAGCAGCACCGGCGCGTCATCGCGCGTCGTCGCATCGGCGCGTTCGATCAGCACGAAGCCGGCACCCTCGCCGATCGAGATCCCGTCGCGGGCGGCATCGAACGGCCGGCACGGCTGCGCCGACACCAGCCCGAGCGAGTTGAATCCATACAAGGTGGTCAGGCACAGCGTATCGACGCCGCCCACCACGGCCGCATCGCAAACGCCGGATTCGATCATGCGCACCGCGTTGCCGAACACCTTGGCCGACGACGAGCAGGCGGTCGACACGACCAGACTCGGCCCCGCCAGCGCGAGCCGCGCCTGCACGAAGGCCGCGAGCGAATAGCAACTGTGCGCGCCATCGAAATTGAACCAGGCGGGCAAGGCCCCGGTCTGCGCATCGCGTGCGCGGTAGGCGTCTTCGGTCTCGAGGATGCCGGCCGAACTGGTGCCCAGAAACAGCCCGATGCGATGCGCGCCATGGCGCGCGCGTGCGGCCGCGACCGCATCGAAGAATCCGTCTTGCGCCATCGCCATTTCGGCCAGGCAATTGTTGCGGCATTCGAAGCGCGCAAATTCCGCCGGCAACGGCTGCGCCTCGATCCCGTCCACGCGTCCGATCCAGGTCGGCAGATCGACATGCGGAAAGTCGCAAGGCCGCAAGCCCGAACGCCCGGCGCGCAACCCGTCGAGGGTCGCGTCCAATCCGGCGCCCAAGGCGCTGGTCATGGTGTACGCGGTGAGTGGGTAGGGCTTCAAGGCTGGGACCGCCAGACTGAATGAACGCAATGCTGGGATAACGCCCGGCGGTACGTCCTGGCCGGGCTCGGCGCTACCCGTGACGGTAGCGCGCGGCGGGGCGCGAGTGTATCAATAACCTGCGCTCAACTGCGCTTGCGCGCGAGGTACATCACATTCGCAAACGGGGTGCCGTCGCTCATCGGCAAGGCCTCGACCGAGAACCCGAGGGTTTGCAAGGCGCTCTGCCATTGCGCGGCGCTGCGGTAATGCAAGGGCACCCAGCCCTGGCCGCGCGCCAGGCAATAAAGCTGCTCGGCCCAGCGCGTCGCATGAAACCGCCATCCGCCCGCAGTATCGGCCTCGCGCAAGATCAACAAGCCGCCGGGTTCGATCGCCTCGGCCACGCGCGCAAGCACCGCCTGCTGCTCGGCACCCGGCAGGTACAGCAGCACGTCGAGGATCACCGCCACATTGCAGCGTGGCAAGGGCGCGGTGCGGATGTCGCCTTGCTCGATGCGCGCGCGCGTGCCCAATCCGATCCGGCCGGAGCGCACCTTCCAGTCCAGCAGTTCGATGCCGTGCAGGCTGTGCTCGCGCGGCGGTGCAGGCCAGCCGTCGATCCAGCGCCCGGCGGCATGTTCGGTGCGTGCCGCGGCAAGCAAGGCCGACAACACCCCCAGGCCGCAACCCAGGTCGAGCAAGCGCAAGGGGTCGGGCAAGACCCCGCGCGCCAGCACGGCGCGAAACGCCGGGTCGTGCAACAGCTTGCCGCGCGAGAACCGGCGCGCGTATTGGCCGGCCGGCGCGTACGGCGCGGTGGCGACTTCGACCAGGGATTCAAAGGTCTGTGGCTTCATCACGAACATCGGGCAGAACCACCGGGCGCAGACCGCGCTCGGCAATGAGGGTCAGCAAACGCGGGAGCACGTCGAGCACGACCGGGCGCGGTGCATCGGGGCGCAAGGCCGCGTAAGGCGTCGGGCCGTCGTGCAGCAAGAGGATGTCGCCGGCGCGCAGATCGCGCGCCAAACGCGCATAGACCTTCCGGGCATCGGCATCGACCGCGTCGTAACCGCGTCGGGTCCAGCTCGCGTAGCCCAGCCCCAGACGCGCGAGCACCGGCGCGAGCAAGGGATTGCGGATGCCCATGGGCGCGC
>CAYUYC010000291.1:0-4103 GCA_964448945.1 uncultured Burkholderiaceae bacterium | reverse complement strand
CTACAACCCGGTGCTGCTGCAGGCCGAACAGATCTTCCTGGGCACCACCAACCGCATCGACTGGGGCAAGAAGGCTTACGCCAGTGCCGAGAACGGCGGCATCACGGGCATCGTGCATTACGCATCGACGCGCGCCGAATTCGATCCGCGCTTCGCCACCGCCGAGAACAACGAGCCGGGCATTCCGGGCGTGACGGTGAACCTGTACCGCGCGAGCGCAGCCAATCCGCGCGTGCGCGCCAGCAACATCCCGATCGCATCGGCCATGACCGACGCCTGGGACGACGCATTGCCCACCGGCTGCGCCTGGGGGCCGGCCTCGCCTGCCTACACTTCGCCCGACGGCATCGTGACCGACTGCTATGACGGCCTGCGCAATTACAACCAGCAGCGTCCCTCGGTGTTCGATGGCGGCTATGCCTTCTTCCAGTATTTCGATGCGGCGACCAACACCTACAAGCCGCTCGAAGCCGGCAATTACATCGTCGAAGTCGTCTCGCCCAAGGACGCGAACGGCAACGACTTGTACGTCGTGCAAAAGGAAGAGGACAAGAACGTCGACTTCGGCGATCTGATCGAAGTCTCGACGCTCGCCAACCCGGTCGAATGCGTGGGCGAACGTGCCGCGCCGGTTCCGTCCGAGCTGTCCTTGTTCCCGGGCGTGGCGATTCCGTTCGAGTTCCGCGACGTGCCAGCGATCGACACCGGCGCCTACCCGACCGATTACGTCGCCAGCGGCGGCAAGAAGCGTCCGCATTGCGGCATGAAGGCGGTCTCGCTCATGCCGCGCATGAATGCGGCGGCGGACTTCCATTTGTTCACGCATGCGCCGGTGACGGGCCACATCGTCGGCATGATCCTCGACGATCTCGCCAACGAGTTCTCGGTCTACAACCCGTCGTTCGGCGAGAAGTACGCGCCGCCCTTCATGCCGATCTCGCTGCGCGACTGGTCGGGCCGCGAATTCTCGCGCGTGTACTCCGATCGCTTCGGCACCTACAACGCGCTCGTGCCGTCGACCTTCGCCTACAACGTGCCGATTCCGTCGGGCGTCTCGCCCAGCATGATCCAGGCGTGCCTGAACTCGCCCTACATGGCCGACCCGGCCAACCCCGGGCAGTACAAGCTCGACCCGCATTTCAACAAGAGCTACACCCAGTTCTGCTACACCTTCCAGTACCTGCCCGGCAAGACGACCTATCTCGATACGCCGGTGCTGCCCATCGCCGCCTTCGCCGGCCCGCAGCAATACCCGCTCGATTGCGAGCAGCCCGACCAGACGCCCGCAATCCATTCGGTGAGCAACGGCAATCAAGGTCCGTGGGTCTCGCGCAGCGGCGGCGGTGCGTTGACCGTGCGTTCGATGGGGGCGACCGAGATACTCAACCCGCTGTACAACCAGGATGATCTGGGCGTGGTCAATCCGGCCACCGGCGTCGTCGAGCCGCGCACCGTCTCGCGCAATTACGGCTTCGGCATCCTGCCGGGCCATGTGACGATCGGCGGCGTCGATGTCACCAGCTTCGCGACCTGGGGCGATGCGACCATCACCATCAATCTGCCCGCGGGCACGACGGTACCGTCGGGCACGCTGGTGGTGACGCACGCCAACGGCAAGAAGACCGCGCGCGGCGTGACGGTGCATATCGAGAACACCGCGCCCACCGTCGTGGCCGCGGGGCAATCGATCCAGGCTGCGGTCGATGCCGCCGCCGACGGCGCGCTCATCATGGTGCCGCCCGGCGTGTACGAAGAGTCGGTCATCGTCGATCGTCGCGTGCGGCTGCAAGGCTTCGGTGCGGGCGCGACGATGATCAACGCGGTCAAGCAACCGACCGAGAAGCTGCAGCTCTGGCGCCAGGCCATGTGCGCCAAGATCATGGCCGCGGGCGGATCGAACTTCCTCATTCCCGGCCAGACCCTGCCGGCCAATCTCGACGCCTGCCTCACCGGCGACACCGCCGATGCTGCGCCCTTGTTGTTCGGCACCGAAGAAGGTGCGGGCTTCTTCGTGATGCTCAAGCGTCCGGCCAACAACAATGCGCGCAACGTCATCGTGGGCAACGTGCTCAACGACGATGCGGCCAAGCTGCAGATCGATGGCTTCACCATCACCGGCGCCGATCAGGGCGAAGGCGTGATGGTCAACGGCAACGCGTTCGGGGTCGAGGTCTCGAACAACCGCATCACCGGCAACGCCGGCAGCTTCTCGGGCGGCATTCGTCTGGGCCATTTCGAGCTGACCTCGGCCGATCGCTACACCGATGCCTACAACTGGCTCGCCAAGATCCATGACAACGAGATCATGCAAAACGGCAACCAGGCCGGCGAATCGGGCGGCGGCGGTGGCGGCATCGGGCTGTACACCGGCTCCAACGCCTACACCGTGTCCAACAACTACGTGTGCGGCAACTACTCCACCGGCGACGGCGGCGGGCTCGCCCATGTGGGCATCAGCGATGTCGTCAATCGCGGCGGCACCACCTATCGCAACACCATCAGCGGCAACAAGTTCTTGTTCAACCAGTCGTTCTACCAAGGGCGCTCGGTCAACGGCGGCGGGGTGTCGATCGCCGGTCTGCCTTCGCTCATTGCAGCCAACGGCGCTTCGACCGGGACCGGTGCGGTGCGCGTCATCAACAACGTCTTCCAGGGCAACCTGGCCGGCGCGGGCGACGGCGGTGCGATCAGTCTGGTCGGCGTCAACGGCACCGAAAGCGGCAACGACCCGTATCGCGTCGAAGTCCTCAACAACCTGATCGTCAACAACGTGACGGGGTTGGCCGGCGGCGGCATCGCGATGCAGGACGCGACCAATGTGTTCGTGATCAACAACACCATCACGCACAACGACAGCGTGGCGACCGCGGGCCTGGCCTTCACCCTCGGTCAGAACCCGGGCTTCCCCGGCGGTGTGCCCAATGCCGGGCAGAACAGCGTCTCGACGCCGCAGCCGGGGGCCGGCATTGCCTCGCGCGGGCATTCGTCGGGTCTCGCGGCCTTGGTCGGCGCCGGATTCTCGAATCCGCGTCTGGTCAACAACATCGTGCTCGAGAACCGTCAGTTCCATTGGGGCATCAACTACGCGGTCGACCAGACCACCTGCACCTTCTCGAACAACACCGTCACCAACTGCTATGGCCTGACCTACGACGGGTACTCCGATCTCGGCGTGCTCGGCGCTCCGGGCAATCCGCAGCTCAGCCCGATCTTCTCGATGCTCACCACGAGCAATGCGGGGCAGGGCAATCTGGTGGGCAGCACCGGCAACACCCAATGCGCGCCTGCGCATGCCGGTGCGGCCGCGGGCTTCTTCGCCGACTACTGCAACGCCGGACGCGATGCGGTGGTGCAGATGACCGAGATGCAGGTCAATCAGAACGTCGGTGCGCTCGCCACTGCGGCGGCCTTCGATGAAGGCGGCAACTTCATCGATACGCGCTTCGGTCCGCTCACGCTCAACGACGCCGTCGCCTGGGCCATGAGCCCGCCGGGTGCGCGTGTGCTCAACCCGTATGGCGACTACCGCATCGGCAATGCGTCGGCCGCGGGCAATGCCGGACGCAATCTGCTCAGCGTCGCAAGCGGCATTCCGCTGGACATCCGCACGCTGGTGAGCATCGATCCGAGCGGCACCGCGCGCGGCAGCACCTGGGCCATCGGCGCCTACGAACCCGCAGCCCAGTAACCACGTCAGGGAGCGACCATCATGCAAGCGACCAAGCTCAACACGATCGCCCGCGCGCTCGCCCTGGTCGGCGGACTGGCGGCCAGCGGCTACGCACACGCCATCGTGTTCTCGCAATGCCCGACCACCGACGGCGCCGGCAATCCGATCCCGGCCGCGCAGCGCGAATGCCGGCACATCACCGCGGGCGACGGCTGGGTGTTCTATTCCGAGCGCAGCAGCACGCCCGCGCCAGCGGGAGGCGCCGCCGCGAGCTGGCTGCGCAAGCGCAGCTACATCTTCGGCTTCAACGACGTCACGGGGCGGCCCGATGCCTCGGTGATGGAGCAGGGCGGCTTCAGCGCCAAATGGCCGGCGCCATCGCTGACCTTTGCCGAGGGCAAGCACATCTTCTTGTCCTTGACCAATGTCGGCA
>CAYUYC010000290.1:0-4115 GCA_964448945.1 uncultured Burkholderiaceae bacterium | reverse complement strand
CTCGATGTGTCCGGCCTGCAGAACGTCACCCGCGCGATGAGCGCCAACGAGCTCGAGGTCGAACTGCGCGGCTTCGAGCTCGCCGACTCGCCGATGCAGCGCGAAGGCGTGCTGCGCACGCGCGGCCAGGAGAAGTTCTACTTCGACCGGCGTGCGCTCGACGCCGACGGCAAGACGCCGATCGCCAATCTCTCGGGCTACGCCGGCCAGGTCGGCGTGCGCATCGATGAGGCGAGCACACGCGGCGGCAAGGTCAGCATCGATAGCGGCAACGGCTCGGTGAAGATCGAGCGCGGCGCGGTCGTCGATGTGTCGGGCGGTCGCACGACCTTCGAACGCGGGGTCACGCGGCGCACCTTCGTGCGCGACGAATCGGGGCACGAGTACGACATCAACACCGCGCCGGCCGACCGCAAGTACGTGTCGTACCGCGTCGTCAAAGTCGAAGAGGCCGGTTATGTGCGCGGCGCCGACGCCGGAACCTTTGCCGTCACCAGCGGTTCGGGCGAAGTGCAGCTCGGCGCGACGCTGCGCGGCAGCGCGGTGGTGGGCCTGCATCAGCGTTTGCCCGGAGGCATCGGCGACAGCGCGCGGCCCCTGGGCGGAACGTTCGAGCTGAACACATCGCGCGATGTACTCATCGGCAATGCATCGACGCTTGCCGGTGCGCAGGATGCATCGGTCGGCATCGATACCGGCAACCTGAACGCGGGCGGCTTTGCCGCGCTCGCGGTGACGACGAATCGCGCCGGAGACATCACGCTCGCGCAGGGCAGCACGCTGGCGCTGAGCGAAGGCGGCACGGTCGCGCTCGATGGCAAGCGCGTCGATCTCTACGGCAACATTTCGGCGGCCGGTGGGAGTGTCTTTGCCACCGCAAGCGCGGCCACGCTCGCACCCGGCGACTACGGCGTGACCCTGCACGCCGGCGCGTCGATCGACGTGGCCGGCGGCTGGACCAACGACGACCTCGCGGGCACGCAATCGGGGGTGCCGACGGCTGTAGTGCAGAACGGCGGCTCGGTCTCGCTCAAGTCCACCGGCGGCGACGTATCGATCGAGCACGGCGCACGCATCGATGTATCGGGCGGCGCACGGCTTGCCGCCGGCAAGCTTGCAGCGGGCAACGCAGGCAGCATCAGCTTGTCGGCCGGCGCGCGCGATTCGTCGACCAACGACTTGGTCCCCGGCACCGTCACCGTCGCGGGCGAACTGCGCGGCGAGGTCTTTGCCGACAGCGCGTTGAAGGCGAGCGCGAAGGGCGGCACGCTTTCGGTGACGGCGTCCGATCTGCGTGTGGCCGCGGATGCCGTCGGCATCACCAGCGCTGACGGCGTCACGACGATCGGCAGCGACGTGTTCGCGCAAGGCGGTTTCCAGAATTTCTCGCTCGCAGGGATCGAACGCGTGCGCGTGGAGGACGATACGGTCATCGCGCCTGCGCCCAACCAGCGGCTGTTGGCGCGCGGCTACCAGTTTCAGCATACGGGCGCGGACGCACGCGCGTTCTCGCAGGCGATCCGCGTGGCCGACGACCAGCGCAAGGCGTCGAAGGTGACGCTCAAAGCGGGCCTGTTCAGCAGCGATACGGGCAAGAGTCCGGGCAGCCTGACGATCGGGCGCGGCGCCGCCGTGCGCGTGAATCCGGGCGGCAGCATCGAGGTCAGTTCGTCGCGCCAGTTGACGCTCGACGGCAGCCTCGTCGCGCAAGGCGGCGCGGTGTCGCTGATGACGGGGCAGTATCCGCAAGAGGGCTTGCCCAGCGGCGATCTGTTCAACGCCGATCGGTCCTTGCGGATCGGCGCGGGCGCGAACATCGACGTCAGCGGCGTGAGCGTGTTCGATCCGCGGCCGGCGGCCGGCAGGATCACCGGCAAGGTGCTCGACGGTGGCTCGATCGACGTCTCGGCTGGCGAAGGCTGGTTGATCGTCGAGCAAGGGGCGACCTTGAACGCGCGCGGCGCGGCGGCCGAACTCGATGTTGGCCAGACCGGGCAGGTGCAGCAGCGCGCGAATGTCGCGTCGAACGGCGGCAGCATGACCTTCACCTCGCGCTACGGCATGTGGCTCGACGGCAGCTTCGACGCGCACGGCGGCGGTGCCAGCGCAAGCAACGGTGCGCTGCGCATCGAGCAGAAGGCCGGCATCCACGCCAAGCCGATCGATGAGCAAAGCGTCGCGACATTTCTCGACGTCCCGGCGACGGCGGTCGTCACGGGCGCGCGCACCGACCACGCCGGCGCCGCGCCTTCGATCGAGACCGACCTCGGCATCGCACGCATTTCGACCCAGGCCATTGCCGAAGGCGGCTTCGACAACGTCGCGATCGTCGCGGGCTCGGGCGACGCCGTGGCCGCCGCGCACGCGATACGTTTCGAGGGCGACAGCAGCCTGAGCGTGCGTGGCACGCTGCAACTCGACGCGCCGAACCTGGTTTCGACCGGCGGCACGCAAACGCTGCGCGCCGGCACGGTCGAGATCGGCGACCTGGCAGGCACGCGCGGACGCACGGTGGCGAACGTCACGACGCCCGCCGACACCGTAGCCCCGTCGCAACTGAATGCATCCCTGGCTGCACCCACTGCGGGTACCGGCCGGCTCGACGTGCAGGCCGACGCCATCGACATCGTCGGCGATGTGCACACCCAAGGCTACGGCAGCGTGAACCTCGCCGCCGATGGCGATATCCGCTTGCGCGGCGCGGTCGGCACACAGGATTCCGGCCAACGCAGCGACAACAAGCCGGTGCCCGAGCCCTTGTACGCCGGCAGCCTCGTGACCGGCGCCGATCTCACGCTGAAAGCCCGCACCGTCTATCCGGTTACCGGCGCGCAGTTCGAGATCGCGGTCGATGCAGCGGAGAATCCGAACGGCACGGTGCGCTTCGAGCGCAACGGGACGCAGGGCGGCGTGGCGCAAAGCGCGCTGGGCGCGCTCGCCGTGAGCGCGCCCAACATCGTGCAGGCCGGCGACCTGCAGGCGCCGTTCGGATCGATCTCGCTGGTCGCGGGCGAGACCCTGACGCTCGCCGAGGGTAGCCGCACGTCGGTCTCGGCCGACGGCGACACGCTGATGTACGGCCAGACGCGCCTGACCGGGCGCGAATGGTTCTACGACTACAGCGCGCCCGGCACGACCGGCGGGACCAACGATCGCCTCGTGCTCGACGAGCTCGGCACTTCGCAGGTGACGCTGAGCGGCAAGTCGGTCGATCTGCACGCGGGCGCGTCGGTCGATCTGTCCGGCGGCGGCGACCTGGTGGCCGCAGAATTCATCTCGGGCGCGGGCGGCAGCAGCGACATCTTTTCCGACCCGCAGGTGTATGCGATCGTGCCTGCGAGCGCGAGCGCACGCGCGGCCTACGACTACCAGGTCAGCAGCAACTCGACGCTGCGCGCGGGCGAGCAGATCGTGCTGTACGACAGCGTGGGCGGCCTGGCCGCGGGCACCTACACCTTGATGCCGGCGCGTTACGCGCTGACCGATCCGAACGCGGTCCTGGTCTGGGCACGTTCCGACAGCACGAGTTTCAAGAGCACTGACTTCAGCGCGAGCCAGACGCGCCAGTTGACGGACGGGTCCTATCTCGTGGCCGGGCGCCGCATCATCGACGGGCTCGGTGGCGAGACGCTGCAGGTCGATTCGCGCACCCTCGCGTTCCAGGTGGCGACGGTCGACTGGGCCAAGCAACGCAGCGAGATTCTCGAGACCAAGGCGAGCGACTACTTCGCAGACAGTGGAAGTCGCACCCTCGACGCCGGCCAACTCACGATCCGCGCGCGCGAGTCGCTGGCGCTCGGCGCCTCACTGACCGCGGCCGCGCAGGAAGACGGACGGCGCGCGCTGGTCGACATTTCGGCGGACCGGCTGCTCGTCGTCGCCGATGCGGCCGAGCACGAGGCCGGCACGGTGACGGTGTCGGCGGCCGATCTCGCGCAGTTCAACGCGGGCAGCCTGTTGCTCGGCGGCGAACGCCATGTGCTCGCCGACGGCACGCAATCGATCACTACGACCGCGAGCCAAGTGACCATCGGCACGTCGGTGCAGATCTCCGGTGCCGAGACCATCCTTGCCGCGACCGACCCGGTCAAAGGTGCGATGCTCGGGGCGCATTG
>CAYUYC010000289.1:0-4175 GCA_964448945.1 uncultured Burkholderiaceae bacterium | reverse complement strand
GCCGCCATGGCGGCTGGTGCCGGCCGCGTTCGCATGCTTGAACACATCGCCGCAACGATCGACGCCCGGGCCTTTGCCGTACCACATCGCAAACACGCCGTCATATTTCTTCTGCGCGCTCATCGCGACTTGCTGGGTGCCCCAGCACGCGGTCGCGGCCAGGTCTTCGTTGACGCCGGGCGTGAAGACCACATGGTGCTGTTTGAGGAATTTCTCGGCCTTCCAGCAAGCCTGGTCCACCCCACCCAGCGGTGAGCCGCGATAGCCGGTGATGAAACCCGCGGTGTTGAGGCCGGCGGCCAGATCGCGCACCCGTTGCAACATGGGCAGGCGCACCAGGGCCTGGGTGCCGCTCATATAGGCGCGGCCGCGTTCAAGGGCGTATTTGTCGTCGAGCGAAATCGACGCGAAGGCGTGGCGCAACTCGGCGAGTTGGGCCTCGGACAGCGGAGCGTTCATGCGCTTTCTCCAGACAGGGCGCGCGAAGGGTGTTTCGCGGCGGTCATTGCTTTCCGGCGCGCTTGTGGCGGGCCGGGTGTTAAGCAGGCGCTTAAAACTAACAAAGCCGAGCGGGCAAATCAATCCGCAGTGCAACCAGGGTAGGGCAGGCGCGCGATCGCGCAAGCCCTGGTGTCATGGGTTCGCCGCGACCATTGCCGTGAAGTAAATCCCACTTGGAAAATAAGCCTTTGCCGATTCCCGGATTCCTTGCCACAGAACAATGAGTGCGCCCCATGCACCGCATACCTTGCGGCCCAGAGCTCGTAGCACTTTGTGGTCAGCGTAGTGATCGAATCCGAAGTCCCCTCGCGTCACCGTTCCCCCGGCGTTTCCAAAGCGTTTCGGCGTAACTCCGCATGGTCTCTGGCCTTGTGGCTAGGGCTCATCACGGCCATCAGCCTGCTCGGTTATTCGGTGTGGCAGGGCTATCAGCGGGCGATGAATGACGCGCAATCGCATGCGATGAATCTGACCCGCGTGGCCGAGGCGCGCCTGGATGCGACCGTGCGCCGGCTCGAAGCGGGCTTACGCCAGGTGGCCAACACCATGCCGCCCGCCGCGATGCGCTCCGACGCGACCGAGCACTACCGCAGCGAGATGACCGAAACCCTGCGCCTGCTCGCGGATCGATTTCCCGAGATCAGCGCCTACATGGTCTATGACGCGGGCGGGCATCTGCTGTATTCATCGCGCGGCAACGATCCACTGCCCGCGGTCGGTCTGCGGCCGGAGTTCTTCGATGCCAAGCAAGGCCTGAGCGCTGCGATCACCTATTCCGAAGTGACCGGCGGTGGCGCGGCGGGCGAAGGCGTGGTGCTGGCCGGACTGCGCATCCATGCGCACGACGGCGCTTTGCTCGGCGCGGTGATCGCGCCGATCGAACTCGGTCAATTCCGGCAATTGTTCGACACCCTCGACCTCGGTCCGCACAGCCTGGTCGCCGTGCGCCGGGTGGACGACAGCCGTCTGGTGGTGCGGCGCCCGCATGCGCCCGCGCAAGTCAATGCGACTGCGCGTTCGCCGCTGATCGAGCGCGTCCGGCGCGGCGAGGTCTCGGGCATCGTGCGCCAGGCTTCGCCGGTCGGCAGCGTCAAGGGCACCTACGCGTTTCGCGTCGTCGAAGCTTCGCCGTTCTATGTCGTGGTCGGCGTGGCCGACGACGACGCCTTGGCGCAATGGCGCCAGCACAGCATGGTCACCTTGCTGTTGGCGGTGGCGGCGATTGCAGCGCTGGCGTTTGCGCGCCTGATGCTCGCCAACAAGGAACGCGAACGCCAGCATGCCGAGAGCGAGCGCGACCGCATCGAACGGCGCCAACGCGCGGTATTCGCGCGCGCCAAGGTCGCGATGCTGCTCATCGATCCGGTCGACGGACACATCGTCGACGCCAACGCGGCAGCCTGCACGTTCTACGGCTATGACGTGCGCCAGTTGCGCAGCATGCGCATCCACGACATCGACGAAGCTTCGCCGGCCGAGATCGCCGAAGGGCTGGCGCTGGCGGCGACCAACCAGCGCAATCACGAGCAATTCCGGCATCGGCTCGCGAGCGGCGAAGTGCGCGATGTCGAGATTCATTCGGGCGCGATGCAATGGAACGGGCGCCCCTTGCTGTACTCGTTCATCCACGACGTCACCGAGCGCCAGCGTTTGCAGCACGCCTTGATCGAACGCGATGCCGAGCAGCGCGCCATGCTCGACAACAACATCATCGGCATCGGCAAGGTGCGCAATCGCCGCATCGAATGGGCCAACCCGGCGTGCGAAGCCATGCTCGGCTACGCCATCGGCGAACTGGCCGGACTGCCCACGCGCGTGATCTACCCCAACGATGCCGCCTATGAGGCTTTCGGCGCGCTGGTCTATCGCCATCTGGCCGACGGCCACACGGTGCGCGAAGAGATCGAGCTCGTGCGCAAGGACGGCAGCATGATCTGGGTCGATCTCAGCGGCGCTTTGCTCGATGACGGCGACAGCGCGCTCTGGGCCATGGTCGACGTCACCGAGCGCCGGCGCAATCGCGAAGAGCTCGACCGTTATCGCTTGCGCCTCGAAGATCTGGTGACCGAACGCACGACCGCATTGCAGACCGCGAATCGCCAGCTTGCCGAGCGCGCCGAAGAAATCGCCGATCTCTACAACACCGCGCCCTGCGGCTACCACTCGCTCGATGCCGATGGGCGCTTTCTCGCGATCAACGACACCGCCTTGCGCCTGCTCGGCTATGCGCGCGAAGAAGTCGTGGGCAAGATGAACTGGCTCGATCTGGTTGCGCCCGACGACGTCGCGCGGGTGCGCGTCGCCTCCGAGCATTTCATGCGCACCGGCAATCTGCGCGACATCGAATACGAGGTCCTGCGGCGCGACGGCACGCGTTTGCCGATCATGCTCAACGCGACCGCGATCTACGACGCCGACGGCCGTCTCACCCACAGCCGCGCCACCTGGTTCGACAACACCGAGCGCAAGCGCGCGAGCGATACCTTGCGCACCACGCTGCGCCGCTTCTACACCATTCTTGCGGCCTTGCCCGACGGCATCCTGGTGGTGTCCGACGCCGGGCGCGTCGAGTTTGCGAACCAGTCGTATTGCCGCATGTTCGGCATCGACGGCCCCGCGGACTCCTTGTCCGACATGCCGATCGAAGAGCTATCGCGCGTCGTCGCCTCGCGCTACGCCAACCGCGATGCGGCCATGCGCCGCATCGACACCATCATCGCGCGCGACGAGCGCGTCAGCGGCGAAGAGGTCGTGCTCAAGGACGGCCGCATCCTCGAGCGCGCGTATCTGGGCATCGAGATCGCGGGCAGACGTTTCGGTCGGCTATGGCATCACCGGGACATCACCGAACTCAAGCACGCGGCGCGCCGCCTGGCCGATCTCAATGCCGAACTGGCCCATCGCGCCGATGAGGCCGAATCGGCCAACCAGGCCAAGAGCACCTTCCTGGCCAACATGAGCCACGAGATCCGCACGCCGATGAACGCCATCATCGGCCTGACCCATCTGCTGCGCGACGGCCCGTGCACCACCGACCAGGCCGACAAGCTCACGCGCATCGCGGGCGCGGCCGACCATCTGCTCTCGGTCATCAACGACGTGCTCGACCTGTCCAAGATCGAAGCCCAGAAGATCGTGCTCGATGAAGTCGACTTCAGCGTCGCCGAGGTCGTCGAGCGCGTGCGCTCGCTGGTCGCCACCGATCTGCAGACCAAGGGCTTGCGTTGCGAGGTCGACCTGCGTGCGCTGCCGCCGCAATTGCGCGGCGACCCCACGCGCCTGGGGCAGATGCTGCTCAACTACGTCAACAACGCAGTCAAGTTCTCCACCCGCGGCACGATCGTCGTGCGCGCGCGCATCGTCGAGGAAAGCACGCATCATCTGCTGGTGCGCTGGGAAGTGCAGGACCAGGGCATCGGTGTCGAGCCCGACAAACTGCCGCGCCTGTTCGGCGCCTTCGAGCAGGCCGATAGTTCGACCACGCGCCGTTATGGCGGCACCGGCTTGGGGCTGGCGATCAATCGCAAGCTCGCGCAACTCATGGGCGGCGAAGTCGGGGTGACCAGCGCGGTCGGCGTGGGCAGCACCTTCTGGCTCACCACGCGTCTGGGCAAATGCGCGGGCGCGCTGCCGGTGGCGCCGCCCGAACCGCCGCAAGAAGCCCTGAGCGCTGC
>CAYUYC010000288.1:0-4186 GCA_964448945.1 uncultured Burkholderiaceae bacterium | reverse complement strand
GCATTGGTGAGCACCATGGCCGGCCCCGGCCGACCATGGTGCTCACCAATGCGCGCGCCGGCGCGATCGAACGCGTACGCGCCAACCTCGCCGGTTGCGATGCCCAGCTTGGGCGGCCCGTGGAAGAAGCGCGTCTGGGGCAATTGTTCGCATCATTCGTCGGCAAGGGGCAGCGCGACGAGGCGTCAGGGCCGCAATGAATCTGCTGCTATGGCGTCACGCCGAAGCCGAGGTCTTGAATCCGCGCGGTGATCTCGCGCGGGTGCTGACGCCGCGCGGGCGCGAACAGGCCGCGCAGGGTGCGCGCTGGATTCGCGGTCTGGCGCAGGCCCACGATTGGCATCTGCGCGTGGTGGCGAGTCCGGCCGTACGCACGCAACAGACCGCGCATGCGCTCGACGCGCATCACGCCACCGATCCTGCGTTGGCGCCGGATGCCGATCCGGCCTACTACCTGCATCTGGCCGATGGGCTCGAACATCGGCACGACGCACTGGTGCTGGTCGGTCATCAACCGACCATCGGCGATGTCATCGGCGAATTGCTGATCGGCAGCGCACATCCGATCAGCGTGCGCAAGGGCGGCATCTGGTGGTTCGTCCTGCGACCGCAATCGCGCGAGGATGCGCCGGTGGTTCTGCGCGGTGCCTGGACGCCGGACTGAGCCGCGCGCATCGAGGCATGTGGGGCCGCCGCGCGTCAGTGCGCGAGCTCAGCCTGGGTGCGTACCCGCAGATGAAAGCCCACCTTGGCCCATTCGTTGATTTCCTGTTCGAGCGAGTAGGCGGTCAGTGGATGGGCTTCGAGCCAATCGCCCGCGAAATCGAGGGTGAAGGTCGAGCCTTCGACCATCAATGTGACCGGCGGCAGTTCGACGTCGACCCGGCGCCGGAACAACAAGGCCGCAATGCGCAGGCAGGCGATGCGCGCCCATTCGAGCCGGGTCTGCGATTTGCCTTCGAGCACCGCCTTGAGCTTGGGCAGCTTGCCGGCGTGGCCCAGCATCAGCGTGGCGAGATCGGCTTGTTCTTTCTTGGAAAAGCCAGGCATGTCGGCGTTGCCGACGATGTAGGCCGAATGCTTGTGGTACGAGGCGTGTGCGATCGACAGACCGACTTCATGTAGATCGGCGGCCCAGCGCAAGTGCTGCAGGCCGGCTTCGAGTTCATCGCCCTTGGCCAGGGCGGCCGAGACGTACAGCCGGGTCGCGAGTTCGCCCACGCGCGCGGCTTGTGCGCGATCGACGCCGTAGCGTTGCTGGAAGGTGCCGACCGTGACGGTGCGCATGTCATGGTTGCCGCTGCGCCCGATGAGGTCGTACATCACGCCCAGACGCAGCGCGTTGTCGCAGGTTTCCATGCGCTCGATGCCGAGTTCGGCGAACACTGCGCTCATGATCGCGAAACCGCCGGGCAGCACCGGGATCCGGTCGGGCTTGAGTCCGGCGAGCTTGAGCTTGCCGGCATGACCCGCGCGCAACAGTTCGACGCGCAAGGCATCGAGTCCGGCGCGCGTGATCACGCCTTCGGGCGTGCCGCCCGCACCGGCCAGATTGTTGGCATGGATGAGTTCGGCCAGTGCGTTGGCGCTGCCGGCCGAGCCGACGGCCTGGTCCCAGCCGCGCTGGCGGTAGTTGCGGGCGATGATCGAAATCTCGCGCTGGGCCGCGAGTTCGGCTTCCTTCATGTTGTGCCGGTCGATTTCGCCATCGGGAAAGAAATTGCGCGACCAGCTCACGCAGCCCATGTACAGGCTTTCCATCAGGGCCGGCTCGAAGCCGGTGCCGATGACGAACTCGGTCGAGCCGCCGCCGATGTCGACGACCAGACGGTTGCCTTCGCGGCCGTCTTCGAGCGGCGGCATCGGCAGGGCATGGGCGACGCCCAGATAGACCAATCGCGCTTCTTCGCGGCCGGCGATGACTTCGAGCGGAAAACCCAGGACTTCTTCGGCTTGGCGCAAGAAGGCCGGGGCATTCTTGGCGACACGCAAGGTATTGGTGGCGACGGCGCGGACTTGATCGGGGTGAAACGAGCGCAGGCGTTCGCCGAAGCGGGCGAGGGCGGCCAGCCCGCGCTCGAAGGCTGCGTCGTCGAGCCATTTGTCGCGCGACAGGCCGGCGGCCAAGCGCACGGTCTCTTTGAGCGCGTCGAGCGCGTACACCTGCTTGCCGTGACCGGTCTCGACGATGCGTGCGACCAGCAGCCGGAAGCTGTTGGAGCCGCAATCGACGGCGGCGATCAGCGAGGGCGGTTTCATGTTCGAGGCCCGTGCGTCGAGGTTGGCTCGCGGTAACGGCGTGAGAGTACGCCCGGATTATGACAGTTCATCGGGTGTTGTCGCCGCGATGCGCGCACTACACTCGGGCCTGTTGTTGAACCGTCATCGAATCGTCATGCACGCGCGGCACCATCATGGCCAAACAGCCCACCCACAAGAAGCTCCGCCCCGGCAAGTCCCCCATGGAATCGACGTCGATCCGCCGAGTTCCGCTGCTCAATCGCGAACTCGGCATCCTTTCCTTCAACGAACGCGTGCTGGCCATGGCCGAAGATCGGACCGTGCCGTTGCTCGAACGTCTGAAATACCTGTGCATCGCGTCGAGCAATCTCGACGAATTCTTCGAGATCCGCGTCGCGGGCCTGAAGGCGCAGATCCGGCTCGATCCGGATTTCGTGCTCGATGACGGCAAGACCGCGGCCGAGACCATGCGTCTGGTATCGGATCTGGCGCATGCCAATGTGGTACGGCAGTACCGGCTGTACAACGAGGTGCTGATCCCGGCGCTGGCCAAGCAGGGCATCGTGTTCCATATGGTGGCGTCATGGAACGAGGCGCAGCGCCAATTTGCGCGCGCGATCTTCGAGCGCGACGTATTGCCCATCCTCACGCCGATCGCGCTCGATCCGGCGCGGCCGTTTCCGCGCGTGCTCAACAAATCGCTGAACTTCGCGGTCGAACTGTCGGGCAAGGATGCGTTCGGACGCAATTCGGGCATCGCGATCGTGCAGGCGCCGCGCGCCTTGCCGCGCCTGATTCCGGTGCCGCGCGAAATCTCCGGCCATGCGCACGGCTTCATGCTGCTGACGTCGATCATGCAAGGTTGCGTGGGCGAGTTGTTTTCGGGCATGGAGATCGTGGGCGTTCATCAGTTCCGCTGTACGCGCAACTCCGATCTGTTCATCGACGAAGAAGAAATCACCAACCTGCGCGAAGCGCTCAAGGGCGAGTTGTCGCAACGGCATTTCGGCGACGCGGTGCGGCTCGAATTGGGCGAGAGCTGCCCGATCTCGATGCGCGACTACCTGTGCCGCCAGTTCGGCCTTGGCGTGGACGATGTGTACAACGTTGCCGGCCCGGTCAATCTGGTGCGACTGATGCAATTGGCGGACATGGTCGATCGCCCCGATCTGAAGTTCAAATCCTTTGTGCCCGGTCTGCCCGAGCCGTTGCGCAAGGGCGAGGAGAAGAACAAGAGTCTGTTCAAGGTGATCGCCAAGCAGGATGTGCTGGTGCATCACCCCTATCAGTCGTTCACGCCGGTGCTCGATTTCGTGCGCGAGGCGGTCAACGATCCGAGCGTGGTGGCGATCAAGCAGACCATCTATCGCACGGGCAATCAGTCGGAACTGATGGAGCTATTGGTGGAGGCTGCACGCCGTGGCAAGGAAGTGACCGCGGTGGTGGAGTTGATGGCGCGTTTCGACGAAGAGACCAACATCAACTGGGCGGCGCGGCTCGAAGAGGTCGGGGTGCACGTGGTGTACGGCGTGGTCGGCCACAAGACCCACGCCAAGGCTTTGCTCGTGGTCCGGCGTGAGCCGCAGCGCGGCGGTGCGATGCGGTTGCGCCGGTATTGCCATCTCGGCACCGGCAATTACCATCCGCGCACGGCGCGGCTGTACACCGACTTCGGTTTGTTCACCGCGGACGAGCAGATCTGCGCCGACGTGCACGAGTTGTTCCAGCAGCTCACGGGGCTGGGCAAGCTCAAGCTGCCCAAGGCGCTGTGGCAAAGCCCGTTCACCATGCATCAGAACGTCTGCGCCGCGATCCGGCACGAGATCGCCAACGCCCGGGCCGGCAAGAAGGCGTTGATCATGGCGCGCATGAACGCCTTGCTCGAAGACCAGGTGATCGGGCTGCTTTACGAGGCGAGCCAGGCCGGAGTGAAGGTGGTGCTGAT
>CAYUYC010000287.1:0-4231 GCA_964448945.1 uncultured Burkholderiaceae bacterium | reverse complement strand
GAACAAAGGCGCGTCGAATGCGATCTCATCGGCGGAAACTTCGAGATTCAACGCGCTGACCAGGACTTGCGCGAGTTCCCGTTCGAATTCAGCGCCCTGATCGCCGAAGGACGCGATGGCGGCTTGGTTATGCATGCCCATGAACAATAATCGTGAGATTCTGAAACGGGCCGGATTGTAGCCGGTTCGCCCCGGCGCACCTATGGATGTCCCGTAAGCGCGTCATTCATTCGTGCGCTTCGTCTCAGTCGGGAATTTCCCCATACAGATACTCGAGCGTGCGCCGGCGCGTGGCCAGCCCGGCACTGCAGCGATCGAAGAAATCCGCCTCGCGCTCGGAGATCACTCGCGCGCGTTCTTCGCAATAACTCCAGATCGTGCCGCCCAGATAGACACCGACCTGGTTGGCCGGATTGCAGGCCATCATCCAGGTCTGCCCGATGCAGCGCACATGCGAGCCGGGCGCGACAAAGACCAGGCAAGGCGAAAGGCTGCGCGGACGCTGGGCCCAGAGCCCTTTGCGGGGCGCACGATGGAACAGGCGTTCGACACACATGGTGACGGCGCCGTGTTCGGCCGCCGCACATTCGCAGGCCCGGCAACCGTGATCGCGTTCGAACTGAAAACGCAGCACATGGCCGACGAATTGGGCACCCCGATGATGCGGCTGCGCGCGCGCAGGACCGTGGGTGCAGATATCGCCCATCGGTTTGCCGAGATAGGCGTCGAGCGCAGACGGCGTGGCCATCATGATGCGTATTCACCGGCGGCCAGGCGCCGTGACATCCTGTTGCATAATCAGCGCACTGTGCCCCGGTCGCGCAATCACGACAAGCCGGCGCCAGTGATCTGGCGCAAGCGTCTGCGTCTTTTCCGCCGCGTCGCGGCGGCCGTCCACTTGACTCGGCTTACTTGCCGCGCTTGATCGCGAAATAGTCTTTTTCGTCGTATTTGCGATCGGCGCAGCGCGACTTGTAATCGGCCTGATCGGCGCGCAGCGCTTCGGTTTGCTGGTTGAACGCCGGCAGGCGCTGGTTGTAGGTGTCGATGCGTTCGTCGAGGGTCTGGGCCTCGGCCTTCAGCGCATTGACCGCGGCCTCATCGGCCGCATCCACGGTGGCTGCCTTGGCCTTGAGCCCGGCATCCATGGTCTTGATCTCGGCCTTGGCGGCATCGAGTTCGGCCTGCAGGCGCACGACTTCCGCGCTGCGGGCCTTGTTGCTTTGCTCTTGCTTCATGCAGGCGCGCAATTCGTCGCGCGTGAGCAGCTTGCCGCTGGCGGCTGCGGGCTTGTCGGCGGCGATGGCCGCGCCGGTGGACAGAATGACCGCGACGGCAAGCAGGCTGCGATGCAAATACCGGGTCGTGCACATGGGATTCGGCGCTCTCGCGTAGGTGGTTCGGAAAGTCGCGCATGATGCCATCGTCGGCGCCGCAAACGATCGAGTGCGGATTGAAAGGCGTTGCTGCGACAATGCGCGCCCGCTCCCGCACCGACACGCCTGCGCCCGATCGCCCGGCGAACATCGCGGGGATTACCGAACCGCTTCATGACGACCGACACCCCCGCCGCCGAACCCGACCGTCCGCGCCCTGCCTCGCCGAGCACGCTGTTCGTGGCGTTCACCTGGCTTGCGCTGCAAGGCTTCGGCGGCGTGCTGGCGATCGCGCAACGCGAACTGTGCGACCGGCGCCGCTGGCTCACGCGCGAGGAATTCGTGGAGATGCTGTCGATCGGGCAAGTGCTGCCGGGACCGAACATCTGCAATGTCGCCTTGATGATCGGCGATCGCTTCTTCGGCCTGCGCGGTGCGCTGGCCGCCATGGCCGGCATGATCGCGGTCCCGCTGGTGATCGTGTTGTGCATCACTGCGGTGTATGCGCAATTCGCCGCGCACCCGGCAGTCGCCGGCGCCTTGCGCGGCATGGGGGCAGTGTCCGCGGGGCTGATCGCGGGCACCGCGCTCAAACTGGTCCCGACCTTGAAGGCCAATCCCATGGGGCGCATCGCCTGCGGCGGATTGGCGCTCGCCACCTTCGCCTGCATCGCTTGGGCGCGGCTGCCCTTGGTGTGGATCCTGATCACGCTCGGCGGCGTGGGTTTCGCCCTCGCGTGGCGCGCGATCGCCGCGCACCCGCCGGCAGACGAGGCACAGCGATGAGCGGCCTGTCCTTCGCCGATTGGCTCGCCCTGTTCGGGCATTTTCTGGTGTTGTCGATGCTGGCGATCGGCGGGGCCATCGTGGTCGCGCCCGATGTGCACCGCGTTCTGGTCGGACAGACCGGCTTGCTGAGCGACGCGCAATTCACGTCGTCGATCGCGATCGCCCAGGCCGCGCCCGGGCCCAACTTGCTCTATGTGGCGGTGGCCGGGTATCAGGCGGCCGGCCTCGCAGGCGTGGCGGCCACGATGGGCGGGATGATGCTGCCCTCGACCACCGTCGCCTTGCTGGCGGCGCGCTGGGGCCGGACCAACGCGGCCTCGCGCGGCGTGCGCGCATTCAAGGCCGGCTTGGCGCCGGTCACCATCGCCTTGTTGTTCGCGACCTGCTGGGTGCTGGTCGCGCAATCGACGCGCTGGACGCAGATCGTGCTGGCACTGATCGCCGGCGTCTGCGTCTGGCGCACGCGCTTGCATTTGCTGTGGCTCATCGGCCTGGGCGCCCTCGTCGGCGCCTTGGGCTGGGCCTGAGGAGACTCACCGATGCGTCGCGGCATTGTCTACGCCAGCCTGGCCTATGTGCTCTGGGGCGTATTCCCGATCTACCTCAAGACGCTCAAGTCGGTGCCGGCCCCCGAGATCCTCGCGCACCGCATGGTGTGGTCGCTGGTCTTTCTCGCCGCCATTCTCGCGGTGCTGCGGCGCTGGGCCTGGGTGCGCGATCTCGCATCGCGCCCGCGCGTGCTGTTGTGGTTCACCGGCAGCGCGGCAGTGGTCTCGTTCAATTGGGGCTTGTTCATCTGGGCCGTGAACGCCGATCGCGTGGTCGATGCGAGCCTGGGCTATTTCATCAATCCGCTGGTCAATGTGGTGCTCGGCGCCCTGGTGCTGCACGAGCGCTTGCGCCGTGGCCAATGGCTGGCCGTCGCCATCGCCGCCCTGGGCGTGCTCTGGCTGACCTATCAGGCCGGGCAATTGCCGTGGATCGGCTTGCTGCTGGCGATGTCCTTTGCCACCTACGGCCTGATGCGCAAGACCGCGGCGCTCGGCGCGCTCGAAGGGCTCGCGCTCGAAACCGCGTTGTTGTTCCCGCTCGCCTTCGGTTATCTCGCCTGGCTGGCCGCGCACGACCACAACGCCTTCATCGCGGCCGGACCTTCCATCCAGCTGCTGCTGATGGCTGCCGGTCCGGTGACCGCGATTCCCTTGCTCTTGTTCGCCGCGGGCGCGCGCCGCATTCCGTTCTCGCTGCTGGGCGTGCTGCAATACATCGGCCCGACCCTGCAATTGCTGGTCGGGGTCTGGCTTTATCACGAGCCTTTCCCGATGGCGAAGCTCGCGGGTTATGCCGCGATCTGGTTCGCACTCGCGGTCTATACGGCCGAAGGGGTTTGGCAGATGCAACGCACGCGGCCGGCCCCGGCCTGACCAACATCCGTCAAGACGATGCGTGCAAACCGTGACGCAGGTTTGAAAGTGTGAGATTCGCGCCCGCGCGATTGCCCCGGCATCGGTCGACGCGAACAATCCGAGGCAACGCGGCATCCCGCACACGCTTGCGATGGCCCTCATGCCTTCCACCGTCCTCATCCTCGGCGCCAATGGCCGTCTCGGTCGTGCCCTGGTCGATGCTTTCCGTGGCGCCGGCTGGCAAGTGCTCGCGCATACCCGGCGAGCATTGAGCGCGCCGGTGCCGACCGGGGTGGAAACCGTCATGCAGCCCATCACCGACGTCGGCGGCATCGCGGCGATCGCCTCCGACGCCGATGTGGTGGTGCACGCCATGAACCCGCCCTACCCGCGCTGGGCCGATCAGGCCATGCCCTTGGCCCAGGCGGCGATGAACATCGCGGTGCGCACCGGTGCCACGCTGATGCTGCCGGGCAATGTCTACCAATACGGCACGCCGATGCCCGCGGTGCTCGACGAATCGACGCCGCCGGCGCCCACCACGCGCAAGGGTGTCCTGCGCCTGCAGATCGAGGCCGCGATGCAGGCGCGCAGCAGCTTGCGCAGCATCGTCGTGCGCGCGGGCGACTTCTTCGGCGGCCCCGGTCGCGGGTCGTGGTT